>JAVKTQ010000002.1:0-300000 GCA_031460455.1 Sporomusaceae bacterium | reverse complement strand
CAGGGAGATGAGGGCGTAGAGGGAGAGTTCGGCGCTGGCGAAGGCTACGCCGGCGGAGGCGATGACGAAGAAGTCTACGCCCAGGAGGGCCTGGCCGACGCTGATGCGGGTGAGTTTGTTGATGATGGCGGCGGCGAGGTCGGTGCCGGCGGTGGTGCCGCCGAAACGGAAGACGATGCCCATGCCGATGCCGGAGAGGACGCCGCCGTAGAGGGAGCTTAAAAGGAGGTCGTGGGTGAGGACGGGGATGAAGGGGGCGGAGAGGTCGATGGCGGCGGAGAGGATGGCGGCGCCGTAGAGGGTCCTGACGCCGAATTTGGCGCCGAGGATTTTGATGCTGGCGAGGAAGAGGGGGATGTTGAGGGCGAGCATGGTGACGCCGACGGGGGCGCCGACGAGGTAATGAAGAACGGTGGCCATGCCGCTTACGCCGCCGGCGGCCACCTTGTTGGGGATGAGGAACATATTGAGCGCGACGGCGGTGAGGACCGCGCCGAGCGTTATGCCGGCGTAAATACGGAATCCTTTCGTCATGCCTAACCCCGCTTCCGGTTCTCGATCAGGGCCACGGCCAGTTCGGCGTTACGAAACGCCTTTTGCCTGAGTTCGCCGATCCGCTCGGCCCGTTCTTTGCTGGGACGCCTGATTTCCGGCAAAAGGTCGCGGGCTTTGGCGAGCAGGGCGTCGGCGTTGAGGGTCTGGAGGGTGCCGACCGGGGTGTCGCCGACGGTTTCGAGGAAGCGGTCGATCTTCGGGTCGTAGGAGATGCCGATGACCGGCACTTGCATCACGGCGGCGAAGATGAGGGCGTGGAGCCTGATACCGATAAGCATGTCCAGGTTGCCGACCAGCGATAACAGTTCGCTGGTGGTATATTCTTCCTCAAGAACGGCGGCCGGCTGTTTCATCCGGCCGGCGATCCGGCGGGCGATGTTCATGTCGTCGGGCCATTGCATGGGCAGGAAGACGAGCCTGGCGCCGCATTCGGCGACCAGTCTGTCGCATGCTTCGGCGAGGGTGGTTTTGTAGTAGGTCCAGTCTTTCCATTCGCGGACGGAGATGCCGATGAGGGGGGCGTTGCCTTCGAGGCCGCGCTGTTTGAGGACGGCCCGGCCGATGCCTTTGTCGACCTGGTGGAGGGCGAGGACGGGGTCGGCGGTGACGTGGATGGGGGGGGCGCCGACGCCGAGGGATTTGAGCTCGAGGCGCGAGCCTTCGTCACGGACGGTGATGAGGTCGACCATGTTGCCGATGTGGCGCATGGCGCCTTTGGCTAAGGAGCCGCGCACGGGGCCGATGCCCTGGGCGTAAAGCATGACGGGCTTGCCGAGTTTTTTGGCGAGCATCATGATACTGAGGTAGTAGTAGAGGCTGCGGTCGCTGGTGACGTCCTGAAGGAGGCTGCCGCCGCCGCTGATGAGGAGGTCGCTTTTCCTCAGTATGCGGATGATTTCGGGGTAGTTGAGCCGGAATACGGAGGCTACGCCGTGGCGGCGGCGGGTGTCGGCCGGGCAGCCGGAGATGACGGTGATCCTGACCGCGGGGTCGACGTCGGTCAGGGCTTCGATCATGGCTGTCAGCATTGCTTCGTCGCCGGCGTTGCCGAATCCGTAGTATCCGGAGATGACGATCTCACTCATGAGGGGTTAGTCTCCTTCCCAGCAAGAACGAGAGATAGTGCAGGAGCTGCACGGCGACGACGGCGAGGATGCCGATAAGGGCTCCTACCAACAGGCCGTCCAGGCCCCTGACGAAGGACATGAAGATGGGGGTGCGCAGGTGGGCGAAGGTTTCGACCATCGAGCCCTGCCCTACGGTGGCGGCGACGATGAGGACGTAGTGGAAGAGGCGCGGCCACTGGCGGTAGAGGGCCATGACGGCGAGGAGGAAGGCGGGGTGGCCGATGAGGAATTCTTTTTCGCGCGGCCGGGCGTACATGGTCTGTTCGAGGAAGGCCCGGAGCTTGATTTCGAAGGCGGGGACGGGCACACCGGCGGTGTGGCCGGAGCGGCCGATGAATACCCAGGCTACCCCGGCGCCGGCGGCGAAGAGGAGCAGGGTTTTAACGTATACGGGGTAGTCGAGGACGCGTTTGATCTGGGCGACGACGGCCTGCGGGCTGTCGATGTGCTCGCCCTCCCATGGGTTGTAGCGCACGATGTAGATGAGGGTGATGAGGATGAGCGGCGCGAGGAGGGTGAGTTTGACGCCGCGGAAGATTTCGATTTCAAGCAGGAAGCGGATGTCGCCGAGGACGGCGCCGAGGAAGAGGCCGCCGGCGAGGGACATGGCGGTGGCGACGATGAGGCCGCCGACGCCGTCGACGAGGATGCGGCCGAGCGAGGAGCCTTCGTGGGGGGGGCGGCTCCGCCAGCGGTCGAGCTGCCAGGTCATGGCGAGGGTGGGGAACAGTATGGCTATGGCAAGGGCGGTGGCCTGGCGGACCAGGGCGCCGCCGCCGGTGAGCACGGGGATGATGAGGGCCAGGGTTATGAGGATGAGGAGGCTGTATTGCCAGCGGGGGGCGAACGGCCAGACGAGGGTAAGGAAGAGGACGCCGGCCGCGGTGGCGCCGAGGATGACGAGGGCGAGCAGCCAGGGAACGGGAAAATACGGCTGATAGACGCCGGCCCGGCCGAGGGTGAAGCCTTTGGCTTCGACGGCTTTTTTGATGCCGCCGATGTAGCGGAGGTTTGTTTCGGTGAGGTTGAGACCGGGGTCGGTGCGTTCGAATTTGCGCAACAGGTTGACTCTGATGTTGCGTTCCCGGTCGGAGAGCGCCCAGCGGTTGATGGCGGTGTCGACGGCGATCCTGGGCTGTTCGTCTTTGGGGATGACGTAGACGCGGGCGGCCCGGTAGCCGGAGGCCGCGGCGATGGCGGTGAGTCCTTCCTGCTTGATGAACTGGAGCTGGACGGGGTGTTCGATCATGTAGAGGGTGTAGCCGCTGTCGGCGATGAGGCGGGCGGTTAGCGGCAGGAGGTCGGGGAAGCCGAGGGCTTCTTCGCCGACGAACATGAGGCCGCTGATGTGGGCGGCGAAGGGGCTGAGGCGGGCGAAGACGGCGTTGATGTCGTCGGGCTTGACTTTGGTGTAGTTGCTGGGCCGGGCGACGATGGCGAAGCCGTTGTCGGCGGCGTCTTTCATCTCGTGGCTGGGCAGGCCGAGGTTCCATTTGAGGGTTTTGTCGAAGCTGGTGTCGACGGCGATGGCCATGCGGCGGTCGAGGGGGGTGAGGGGGTGGACGCGGCCCGCGCCGAGGCGGCGGGCAAGGTCGGCGGTGAGTTCTTCGAAGAAGCTTTGGTCGCCGGGGTTTTGCCTGTCGGCGAATATGTATACCTGGGCGGGGTCGATGCGGCCGCCGTTTTCCTTGAAGAGCGGTTTGTCGATTTCGCCGGAACGGTAATGGGCGAGCAGCTCGGCGCCGGGGACGACGGTGAGTTTGCCGCTTTTCTGGAGTTTTTCGAGGGTCATTTCATAGATGGCGACGGAGGTGAGGCCCGTTTCTTTGAGCATGCGCATCATTTCGGGCACAGGCACGCCTTCCATTTGGGCGAGTTCGACGACCTCCTCGTAGTCCATGACCATTTCGACCCGGGAGTTGTTGACTTCTACGGTATGCCGCTGCCAGCCGATCGCCAGGGCGGCTAACAGGCCGGCTATGATGAGGGCGACCAGAACCCGGTTGTATCTGAAATATGTCAAAGTTCTCCCACCTTGTTTGTGATTGGTGTGCGGCTGCGGCAGGCATCGCGGCACTATATTTTTCCTGATTTAACCAGAGTTTATGCAGAAGTTGGCAAAGATGCGAAACATTACATTATTCTGCCATGATTTTAAAATGTCCTGCATCATGCTAGTCGTAAATAATGGAAAACCCGGCGGGGTTGCCGGGCTGGCATTTACGGGGTTTTGTTGTCGGCGACGATGGTTATCCGGCCGGCGTCCGTGACGACGCTCCTGGCTTTGACGCCGAAGGGCAGTTTTCTGAGGTCGACGAGGGGGATTTCGGTGAGGACTGAGCCGCCGATGTTGCCGACGGCGTTGTTGTTGAGGAGGAAGCGGTCGGTGACGAATTTGATGCGGTAGCCGTCGCCGACGACTTTGCCTTCGAGGGCGATGGCGATGCTGGCGATCTGGCCGAGGAGGAAGCTGGCGCTGACGTTGACTTTGCCGCTTTCGATGGTGACTTTGGCGTTCTTGACGCCTTTGACGCTCTGGTTGAGGAAGCGGCTGAGCTCTTCTTGGGTGATGACGGCGGTGAGGTCGATGTCGCGCACGCCTTTAACGGCGACTTTGCGCTGGGATATCAGTATAGGCATGTCGAGGGCGACGTCTTTGAGGGTGGCGTCGAGTTCGGCGAAGACGATTTTGTCGACTTTGGAGTCGTAGGCGTGGATGCGGACGCTGTCGAAGCGGCCGTCGAACATGAGCAGGGCCGGTCGTTTGGCGACTTCGGCGGTGACGAGGTCGCTGCCGGTGGCGCCGCCCATGCCGCGGGCGATGAGGACGCCGACGAGCGAGGGCATGGCGAGCTCGCCGACGACGATGAGGGCGATTATGGCGATGATGATTATTTTCATCCGGTTCACGGCGGGGCGCCTCCTATTCTGCGGCGCTTTTACCGCCGCTCTTGAGGTAGGCTTCGATAAAGGCGTCTATTTCGCCGTCCATAACGGCCTGGACGTTGCCGGTTTCGGCGCCGGTGCGGTGGTCTTTGACGAGGCTGTAGGGGTGGAATACGTAGGAGCGGATTTGGCTGCCCCATTCGATGGCCTGGTAGTCGCCGCCGATTTCTTCTTTCTTTTCTTCGCGTTTTTGGCGCTCAAGTTCGAAGAGTTTGGCGCGCAGGAGGCGCATGCATTGTTCGCGGTTCTGGATCTGGGAGCGCTCGCTCTGGCACTGGGCGACGATGCCGGTGGGGATGTGAGTCATGCGGACGGCGGAGTCGGTTTTGTTGATGTGCTGGCCGCCGGCGCCGCCGGCCCGGAAGGTGTCGATTCTAAGGTCGACGGGGTTGATGCTGATTTCGATGGTGTCGTCGACTTCGGGCATAACGTCGACGGCGGCAAAGGAGGTGTGCCGCCGCCCGGAGGCGTCGAAGGGCGAGATGCGGACGAGGCGGTGGACGCCTTTTTCGGACCGCAGGTAGCCGTAGGCGTTGGGGCCGGATATGAGCAGGGTGGCGCTTTTGACGCCGGCTTCGTCGCCGGCGAGGAAGTCGAGGGTTTCGATTTTGTAGTTGTTTTTTTCGGCCCAGCGCACGAACATGCGGAGGAGCATCTGGACCCAGTCCTGGGCTTCGGTGCCGCCAGCGCCGGCGTGGAGGGTGAGGATGGCGTTCGCGGCGTCGTATTCGCCGGCGAGCATGAGGGTGAGGTCGAGGTGATCGAGTTCTTTGCGCATGGCGGCAAGGGCTTCGACGACTTCGGGGTAGACGCTTTCGTCGTTTTCGTCCATGCCGAGCTGCCACAAGGTGGCGGTGTCGCTGTAGCGGCTCGCCAGGTCGGCGTACTGGCCGACGCTGTCCTTGAGGCGGGTGAGTTCTTGCATTGTTTTCTGGGCGGCGGCCGGGTCGTCCCAGAAGTCGGGGGCGGCGATTTTATATTCGAGGGCGGCTATCTGACTCTCTTTGCCGGCAACGTCAAAGAGAAGCCCTCATTTCGTCCAGCCTCACGGCCAGTTGGTCCAGTTCCCGTCGCAGATCTTCTAGCAGCAATTTTATCTCTCCCAATATGTTTATTGTTCTTTTAGGCGGAATAGTCCACGGTTTATTTTCCTACTCCGCAGCATTTCTTATATTTTTTCCCTGAGCCACAGGGGCACTGGTCATTGCGACCGATCTGGTCCTTGTTGTGGACAGGCTGGCGGGTGGCGGCTTCTTCGCCGCCGTGGGCGGCGTGGGCGTTCTGGAGGTGGTCTTCGGGCTGGGTGACGATGCTGACGCGGTACATGTAGCGGACGATGTCTTCCTGGATGGCGTCGATCATGGCCTGGAACATGTCAAAGGCTTCGATTTTGTATTCGATGAGGGGGTTTTTCTGGCCGTAGGCTCTGAGGCCGATGCCTTCCCTGAGCATGTCCATGGCGTCGAGGTGGTCCATCCATTTGTTGTCGACGACTTTGAGCATGACGACTTTTTCGAGTTCGCGCATGTTGTCGGCGCCGAAGAGGGCTTCGCGCGCTTCGTAGCCGGCGCCGGCGGCGTCCATGAGGGCTTCTTTGAGCTCGATGCGGCTGAGTTTGTCCAGTTGGTCTTTTTTGAGGTGGCCGACGGGGGTGAAGAGGTTGTCGCAGTATTCGATAAGGCCGTCGAAGTCCCATTCTTCGGGATAGACCTTTTCGTTGGCGTAGAGTTCCATGCCGCGGTCGGCGAGTTTTCCGATCATGTGGAAGATGTTTTCTTTGAGGTTTTCGCCCATGAGGATCTGGCGGCGCTGGCCGTAGATGATTTCGCGCTGCTGGTTCATGACGTCGTCGTATTCGAGGACGTGTTTGCGGATTTCGAAGTTGCGGGCTTCGACTTTTTTCTGGGCGGTTTCGATGGAGCGGGTGATGAGGGCGTGTTCGATGGGTTCGTCTTCTTCCATGCCGAGTTTGTCCATGATGGAGGAGATGTTTTCCGAGCCGAAGAGACGCATGAGGTCGTCTTCGAGGGAGAGGTAGAAGCGCGAGGAGCCGGGGTCGCCCTGACGGCCGCTGCGGCCGCGGAGCTGGTTGTCGATGCGGCGGCTTTCGTGCCGTTCGGTGCCGATGATGTGGAGGCCGCCGAGTTGGGGGACGCCTTCGCCGAGGACGATGTCGGTGCCGCGGCCGGCCATGTTGGTGGCGATGGTGACGGCGCCGCGCTGCCCGGCCTGGGCGATTATCTGGGCTTCCATTTCGTGGTATTTGGCGTTGAGGACGTTGTGCTCGACGCCCTGGCGTTTGAGGAGGGCGCTGAGTTCTTCGGACTGGGCGATGGAGGTGGTGCCGACGAGGGCGGGCTGGCCCTGGCCGTGGCATTTGACGATGTCGTTTATTACGGCTTTGTATTTGGCGCGCTTGGTTTTGTAGATGACGTCGGGCATGTCTTCGCGGATCATCGGCCGGTGGGTGGGGATGACGATGACGTCGAGGCCGTAGATTTTGCGGAATTCGTCTTCTTCGGTTTTGGCGGTGCCGGTCATGCCGGCGAGTTTTTTGTACATGCGGAAGTAGTTCTGGAAGGTGATGGAGGCGAGGGTCTGGCTTTCGCGCTCGATTTTGACGCCTTCTTTGGCTTCGATGGCCTGGTGGAGGCCGTCGGAGTAGCGGCGGCCGAACATGAGGCGGCCGGTGAATTCGTCGACGATGATGACTTCGCCGTCTTTGACGACGTAGTCGCGGTCGCGTTTCATGAGGGCGTGGGCTTTGAGGGCCTGGTTGAAGTGGTGGGAGAGCTGCATGTTTTCGTTTTCGTAGAGGTTTTTGACGCCGAGGGCTTTTTCGACTTTGGCGATGCCACTTTCGCCCGGGGCGACGGCGTGGGCTTTTTCGTCGATGGTGTAGTCTTCGCCTTCTTTGAGGCGGGGGACGACTTTGGCGAGGACGTAGTAGAGGTCGGTGGATTTTTCGCCCGGCCCGGAGATGATGAGCGGGGTGCGGGCTTCGTCGACGAGGATGGAGTCTACTTCGTCGACGATGGCGTAGTTGAGCGGCCGCTGGACCATCTGGTCGTGGTGGACGACCATGTTGTCGCGGAGGTAGTCGAAGCCGAATTCGTTGTTGGTGCCGTAGGTGATGTCGGCGGCGTAGGCGGCGCGGCGTTCGGCGAAGTCGAGGCCGTGGACGACGAGGCCGACGGATAGCCCGAGGAAGCGGTATACTTTGCCCATCCATTCGCTGTCGCGGTTGGCGAGGTAGTCGTTGACGGTGACGACGTGGACGCCCTGGCCGGCGAGGGCGTTGAGGTAGACGGGGAGGGTGGCGACGAGGGTTTTGCCTTCGCCGGTGCGCATTTCGGCGATGTTGCCGGCGTGGAGGACCATGCCGCCGAGGAGTTGCTCGTCGAAGTGGCGCATGCCGGTGGCCCGCCGCGAGGCTTCGCGCACGACGGCAAAGGCTTCGGGCAGGAGGTCGTCGAGGGTTTCGCCGGCCGCGAGACGGCTTTTGAACTGGGCGGTCCTGCCGGTCAGCGAGGTGTCGCTGAGCTTTTGCAGTTCGGGCTCGAAGGCGTTGATCTGATCGACGTATTTCATCAAGCGCTTTATTTCCCGCTCGTTGTCGTCGCCGAGAAGGCTCTTGAGGAATTTAAGCAAGTGGTCTCATCTCCTTTATTACCTATCTTAAAAATTTTATCAGAATATCCATGTTTAGTCAAAACTCTGCGGGCAGGGGGGAACGCCGTTTGGTCCGGCAATCGAATATGCGGCGATGGGCCAACCGAGGATGGCGATCGTGATCGCTGTTAGTATATGCGGCTTGGCCGGCAAGTAAGCATAAGGAAACAAGGCGGCCCGGCCGGGCCGCCTTGTTGTCTGTTCGCACGCTGCCTGATGGGGTTATTTGTCGAGGAAGATTTTGTCGTTGCCGCCGGCCTGCGGGGGGGCGAAGATGCAGTATACGTTGAGGTCTTCGCCGGTGACGCGGGTGGCGTGGTAGACGCCGCGCGGGTTGATGTGGAGGTCGCCGCCTTTGACGGGGATCCATTGGCCGCCGATGTACATTTCGCCCTGGCCTTTATGGACATAGACGATTTCTTCGGCGGAGGTGTGGTAGTGCCTGCCGATGAGCGGTCCGCGGTTGGTGACGAGGACGATTTCGGCGCGGGGCGATTTGAAGACGGTGTCGCCGCGGGTGGCTTCGCCTTTTTTGAGGGGATGCTCGGCGTAGAATTGGTCGAGGCTGATGACGAAGTTCTTTTTGTACTGGGTGTCGAGAAGGGTGGGCGCGCCGACGCCGCTGCCCTGATATTTGCCGGGGCTGGGAACGAAGGCTTTGTCGTTGCCGCTAGCCTGCGGGGCGGTGAAGAAGCAGACGACGTTCATGTCTTCGTCGCCGACTACACGGGTGGCGTGGATGACGCCGCGCGGGTTGATGTGGAGGTCGCCGGCTTTGACGGGTATCCATCGGCCGTCGATGAACATTTCGCCCTGGCCTTTGTAGACGAAGACGGTTTCTTCGCAGGTGGCGTGGTAGTGGAGGTCGATGAGGGGGCCGCGGTTGGTGACGAGGGCTATCTCGACCCGCGGCGATTTGAAGACGGTGTCGCCCCTGGTGGCTTCGCCCGCTTTGAGGGGATGCTCGGCAAAGAAGGTGTCAAGATTTATAACGATGCCTTTGTCGAAGGAGGTGTCGAGGAGTTTGGCGTCGCCTGCGACCGGACCGGGGGCGGCGAAGGCGGAGCCGGCGATGATGAGCAGGCATGCCAGGGTAAGAAGAAGACTCTTTTTCATTACAATCCTCCAATTTTTATTTTCCGTGCGAACAGAGTGCGCGTCGGCGCCGGAATCCGGTGCGTTCGCTGGTTAATTTGTTCCCTGGAAATGGAAGAAGGCCTTCCGGGCGCCGTTTCATACGATGAGTTTTTCACATGCCGCAACATGGCCGGCAGGAGCAAAAATGCGGCAAGCGGCGCCGGTTTGCGCATATGTATAGAGTGTGCGTGTTTGGGGCATGAATGTGGAGAGAGATGTTTTGTGCCCGGGGAGGGTTGCCGATGAGTCTGAGTGTGCTGGAGATCGCCGGCCATATCGCCGATCTTAAGGATACCGATTATCGCAATACGCTGGCGGTGGCGGTGCTTGTGGAGCTTTTGATCGATAAGGGCGTGTTTACGCGCGAGGAGTTCGCGCTGAAGGCGCGGGAGCTGGAGCAGGCAAGCCTGGCGGAGATACTGGCCAACCGGCGGATGAAGGTTGTGAGGACGAAGTAGGCAAAAAAGCCCGCGGCGGGAGCCGCGGGCTTTTGATGTGGGGCTGTGTAGCGCGCATGTGACGTTCCTAGAAAGCGATGAATTGCCGCGGTCGTTCAGAAGCCCCCAGATGCAAGGCGCACCGGAAGAGCGCGCCGCGACGCGTACTCGGATGTACGCTAGCAAGCGCTCTGAGGAGCAACGCCGCAGATGGGGGCTTATCAACGACCGTCAGGTGTTACGGATAAACCGCTTGTGGTTCGGGCCAGATGAAGTCCTTGGGCACGTCGTAGATTTCGGCGATGACGGCGAGGTCCCGTGGGGTGGTGAGGTAGGTGTAGGTGAAGCCGTGCCAGGTGCCGCCCTGGAGGATGTCGTGGCCCTGGCCGCGGAAGAAGGCCATGGCGTTGTCGTAGTTTTCGACGCCGAAGGCGACGTGGTGCAGTCCTTCGCCGTGTTCTTGGAGGAACTGGGCGTAGATGCTTTTGTCGTCTTTGGGTTCGATGAGTTCGAACTGGACGCCGCCGATGTCGGCGAGGGCGAGCCGCATAGCGTAGTCTTGGCGCTGGCCGTGGAGGATCATGTCCTGGACGGTGTCGGGGTTGAAGTCGTAGATTTTCCAGGGGCCGATGCCGTATTTGTCGGCGTAGGTTCTGACGGCGGCGTCGCAGTCGCTGACGACGACGGCGACTTGGAGGACTCCGGTGAATATGGGTTTATCGGGCATTTCGTCACTCTCCCCGCTTGTTTTTCGCCTGCCGGTTTAGCTTTGCCGGCAGGTTTTCCTACAAGCAGATTATTCGGCCAAGCTTTGGTTTAGTACAACTTTCGGGCGGCAAAGAGAAAAGCACCCTGGGGCGGGTGCTTTGGTTGCAGACAGCTTATTTTTTTGTGTTTCTAAGGAACCAGACGGCGCTGCCGATGATGACGGCGATGAGCATGACGAAGCCGGTGAGCATGGTTTTGGAGATGACCGGCTGCTGGATTGTAAGCATTTCGTATATCTGGAAGCCGCCAAAGAGGATCAGGAATATGAGAAATATGCGGAAGTATTTGCGATTGACTGTCACGGTTCTCCTCTCCCCTCCCCTTCCCTTTTTTCGGTGGATAAAGCCGACACCCAGAGCGAACCCTGGGTGTCGGCGCCCCTGGTTTAGAATTCCGGCTCGATGAGCCCGTAGCCGCCGTCTTTGCGGCGGTAGATGACGTTGACCTCTTCGGTGTCGGCGTTGGTGAAGACGTAGAAGTCGTGGTTGATGAGGTTCATCTGCATGATGGCCTCTTCGGTTGTCATGGGTTTGACGGCGAAGCGCTTGGTCCTGACGACCTGGAATTCGTCGTCGCCGAGGTCGCGCACGGCCGTGCCGGGGTCGCCCTTGAAGGTGCCTGTTTTGAGTTTGCGGGCGAGCTTGGTTTTGTATTTTTCAATCTGTCTTTCCAGCTTTTCAATGACAAGGTCGATCGAGGTGTACATGTCGGTGGTGGATTCTTCGCCCCGAAGCAGCATGCCGTTCAAAGGCACGGTCACTTCGACGATGTGACGGCCTTTGGCGACGGTGAGGACTACGGTAATCTCGCCAAGGGTTTCGAAGTATTTGGCGATCTTGCCTACGCGTTTTTCCACGTAGTCCTTCAGTGGTGGTGTGATGTCGATGTTTTTGCCTCGTACAGTTATTGCCACAGACCCCATCTCCCTTCCGGAAATCTTACTAATATTATTCCCTAGAAAGCAAAAAATTCCTGTCTAATATTTGCCGCGCCTGAAATTGTCCTTGGTTACCGGATGCGACATAACGCCCACAAACCAAAAACCCGGCCGCCAGGGCCGGGTCGGACAGGCATTTACAGTTTTAGAACATTCGAGGCTTGCGGGCCGCGAGCGCCGTCGACGATTTCAAACTCTACTTTTTCGCCTTCGTTGAGGGTTTTGAAGCCTTCGGTCTGGATGGCGGAGAAGTGGACGAATACGTCGCCGCCGTCTTCCCTCTCAAGGAAGCCGTAGCCTTTTTCCGCGCTGAACCATTTGACTTTGCCGATCATGTTGCTGAATTCCTCCTAACAGTTGTTACCGGACCAAATAATGGCCACAGCCACTACTATAGCACACCTGGATAGATGTGTCAACGAGCCGCGGGGCCGCTTATCACGTGCATTTATGGCCTTGTCGATATGTGGTTATTGCCGCTAGAGAATTTTCGAGAGGAAGGCTTTGGTGCGTTGTTCGCGGCCGCCGGCGAAGAATTCTTCGGGAGCGCCCTGTTCGATTATGCGGCCTTCGTCCATGAAGATGACGCGGTCGCCGACTTCGCGGGCGAAGCCCATTTCGTGGGTGACGACGACCATGGTCATGCCTTCGCGGGCGAGGGTTTTCATGACGTCGAGGACTTCTTTGATCATTTCGGGGTCGAGGGCGGAGGTGGGTTCGTCGAAGAGCATTATTTTCGGGCGCATGGCGAGCGCCCGGGCGATGGCGACGCGCTGCTGCTGGCCGCCGGAGAGCTGTTCGGGGTAGGCGGCGGCTTTGTCGGCGAGGCCGACTTTGGCGAGGAGGGCGAGGGCGGTCTTTTCGGCTTGGGCGCGGGCGGTTTTGCGGACGACGGCGGGGGCGAGGGTGATGTTTTCGAGGACGGTCATGTGGGGGAAGAGGTTGAAGCGCTGGAAGACCATGCCGACTTCGGCGCGGATTTTGTTGATGTTTGCCTGGCCGCTGAGGGGGATGCCGGCGACGGTGATGCGGCCGGAGCTTGGTTCTTCGAGGTAGTTGATACAGCGGAGGAGGGTGCTTTTGCCCGAGCCGCTGGGGCCGATGATGACGACGACTTCGCCCTCGGCGACGTGGGCGTCGATGCCGCGGAGGACGTGGAGTTTGCCGAAGTGTTTATGGAGGTTCTCAATGTTTATCATCGATTTTGTACCTCCTTTCGAGGTAGGCGACGAGGCGGGAGATGGCGAAGGTCATGATGAGGTAGATGAAGGCGACGGTAAGCCAGATTTCGAAGGAACCGTAGGTGCGGGCGATGATGAGCTGGCCGCGCCGGGTGAGTTCTTCGAAGCCGATGACGGAGACGAGCGAGGAGTCTTTGAGCATGGCGATGAATTCGTTGCCGAGGGGCGGGATGATGCGTTTGAAGGCCTGGGGCAATATGATGTGGCGCATGGTCTGGGACCAGGTCATGCCGAGGGAGCGGCCGGCTTCCATTTGGCCTTTGTCGATGGATTGGATGCCGGCGCGGAAGATTTCGGCGACATAGGCGCCGCTGTTGATGCTGCAGGCGGTGATGGCGGCGATGAAGGGGTCGATGCGCGCGCCGAGGAGGATGGGCAGGGCGAAGTAGATGAGGAATATCTGGACGAGGAGCGGGGTGCCGCGGATGAAGTCGACGTAGACGGCGGCGGCGGCCCGGACGGGCAGGAGCCTGGAGATGCGGGCGATGCCGACGAACATGCCGATGAGGAGGCCGAAGCCGACGCTGAGGGCGGTGATCTGGACGGTGACGGCGGCGCCGGCGAGGAGGAGCGGGAAGGAGCGGACGATGAGTTCGACATCGAAGTTCATGATTTCACCCTTTTTATGACAGTTAATGACTAAAGCCGCCAAGAAAACGCCCCCGCACCGGGGGTGCTTTCCGAGCGGCTTATGTATATTAATGCACTATTTTAGGTTGTAGCATACGGGCGAGAGGTTTCGACAGGCGGCGAGGGGGGATTTTTTACAAGAGGCAGCGCAGGGTGAGGTTGCCGCGGTAGCCGTGCTCGTCGCCGAGGAGTTTGGTGATTTCGCCGCGGACGCTGAGGCGGCGGCCAATCTCCCGGTCGCCGCCGAGGGTGAGGAGGACGGTGTTGCGGCCCCCGCCGTTTACGGCAATGTCGCCGGCGGCGTCGATGCGGTTTTTGCCGCAGAATTCGCGCTGGTAGCTCACCTGGGCCCAGAAGCCGCTCTTTCGGCCGGCCTTGTCTTCGCTTGTCCGGCGGGCGAGCACGCCCAGGCGGCCGACGACGGACCGGCCGCGCCTGACGGCAACGGTGGCGCCGAGGTCGTCGGCGAAGTCGTTTTGCATGATGCGGGTGTAGGTGAGCGCGAGCTGCGGTTCGACGGTCCAGCCGTCTGCGCGCCGGAAGGTGAGGCCGTTTTCGAGGGCGGCGGCAAAGATGTGGCCGCCGTAGCTCTGGTTGAGGCCGTAGCCGAGTTCGCCGGGAACGTGGTTGGCGGTTCTGATGCGGCCGTACATGAGGGTGGCGGCGCCGTACCACGAGCGGGGCCGGTCGGGCTGTGACCGGTAGTGGGAGTAGATGCCGGCGTAGGTGTTGGTGATGTCGTTTTTGACGCCGCTGGCGACTTCGCTCTGGTTGAGCGTGCCCTGGCCGAGGAAGGCCCCGATGTGCCAGCGGTCGCGCTCGCCGGGTGCGCCGCCTTTGATGAGGTTTTCCCAGCCGGCGTGCAGGCCGCGGGCCTTTTGGCCGAATTCGCCGTCGCCGCCGTCCTGGCGGGTGTAGCCGCCGTAGAACCTGAGCCACGGGCCGGTCTCGGCCGTGGTTTGGGCGGTGCGGCGCAGGTCGCCGAAGTGGGCGGCAAGGTCTTCGAGGCCGCTCCGCCCGAGTTTTTGGGCGCCGGTGACGGCGGCGGCGTAGCTTGTCAGGTAGTCGGGGGCGTAGAGGGCGTAGACGAGCCAGCTGTTGGGGGCGCCCCGGTAGTAGTACTGGTAGGCGCCGCCGGCCCGGTATTCGCCGTTTTTTTCCATGGGGGAGGCTATGCCGCCGACGAGGGTGGTGCCGGCGGGGACGCTGATGACGTAGATGCGGTTAAGGTCGCTGCCCCAGGCGGCCGGGATGGCCTGCTCGTCGCGGGAGGCCTGGATGCCCCGGTATTGTCCGCCCCACCAGCTGCCGAGGTGGGACTGCGTTTCCTGGACGCTGCTTTGGCCGCGCCGGTAGAGGCGCATGGCGGCGGTGGTGGTGACGATGTCGATTTTGGTGTCGGTGACGCCGTAGGCGCCGGTGAAGGAGTAGAAGTTGTCGTAGCGGCCGACAGAGGCGAAGGTGGTGATGCCGGCGGCGGTGAGGATGGCTATTTTGCGGTCGAGCCGGCCGATGGTGACGCCGGCGTAGACGTTGTAGGCGTCCTGTCCGGCGACGCGGACGAGGGTTTTGTCGGTTTGGATTTCGGCGTCGATTTGGGCGAGCGTTTCGGCGCCCGCCGGACAGGGCGGGACAAGGCAGGCGAGGAGGACTGCCAGACAGAGCGCGAGGGCGATGATTTTGGGGGTGGAGCGCGGTTGGTTTATATTCACAATTTGATGTTTATTCATAATAATGTAAATGTTCTCTATAAAGCCGCCCCTTCCTGCTTTTTCGGCCAAAAGACGGGGGTATTCCGCGGCTGGAAAGGGCGGCGGAAAAAAACCGGGGCGCGAATGTGGTCCGCGCCCCGTGTTGGTTCTTTATTGGGCGGGTTTTCGGCCGAACCATTTTTCGTAGATTTTGTCGTATTCGCCGCTTTTTTTGATTTCGTCGAGAGCTTTGTCGATTTTCTGGGCCAGTTCGGTGTTTTTCTTGGCGGTGGCGATGCCGTAGTCTTCGGAGTTGAGGGGTTTGCCGACGATTTTGGCGTCTTTGCTGCCGGATTTAGCGATGTAGTATTCGTTGACAGGCAGGTCGTTGATGACGGCGTCGACGCCGCCGGCTTTGAGCTCTAGGAAGGCTTCGGGGGCGGTGTTGAATTCGCGGACTTTGGCGTCTTTGATTTTTTTGGCGAAGTCGGCGCCGGTGGTGCCTATTTGGACGGCGAGGCGCTTGCCTTCGAGGTCTTTGAATTCTTTCAGGGCGGCGTTGTCCTGTTTGACGACGAGGGAGAGGCCGGAGGTGTAGTAGGGTTTGGAGAAGTTGACTTTTTTCTTGCGTTCATCGGTGATGGTCATGCCGGATACGGCGGCGTCGATCTGGCCGGCTTCGAGGGCTGGGATGAGGCCGTCGAAGCCCATGCCCTGCACTTTGACTTCCAAGCCCATTTGTTTGCCGATGGCTTTGATGAGATCGATGTCGAAGCCTACGTATTCTTTGCTTTTTTCGTCCTGGAATTCGAAGGGCGCGAAGGCGGCGTCGGTGCCGATTTTGAGGACTTTGCCCTGCTGGGGGGCCTGTCCGCCGCAGCCGGCAAGGAGCAGGGAGATGGCGAGTGCGGTCAGTAGTGCGATGGAGAGCGGTTTCTTGAACATGGTGTTCCCTCCTGGTGTTGTGGTGTAGCGCAGACATAATTATACACAAATTTGCATAATTAATCAATAGATTACCGGGGCGTAGGTTAGACATTTTTCCACAGGATTCATCATTCCGCTTCTGTGGATAATGTGGATAAATGTGTTGATAACCTTATTTGCCACGGTTTTGGCTGGGGATAACCTGTGCGGGCCGAAAAATCCCCGCTGCCGGGAAAGGCATAAAAAAAGCCCGGATAGAATCCGGGCGTTGGCATGCTGTTTGGTTAGCTTTGTTTTTTGGCGGCAAAACACTCGCGGCAGTATATGGGGCGGTCGTTACGCGGTTTGAAGGGTACCTGGGTGGTAACGCCGCACTCGGCACAGACGGTTTCGTGCATTTCCCGCGGGGCTCTGGCGTCGCCGCCTTCCCGGCCGCGCCTGCGTGCATCGCGGCAATCGCGGCAGCGGGCAGGTTCGTTTTCAAAGCCCTTTTCGGCGTAGAATTCCTGCTCTCCAGCCGTAAAGATGAAGTCTCCCCCGCAGTCTTTGCACTTTAAGGTCTTGTCCTCGAAAGCCATTCCTCGAAATCCCCTCACCTTCAAATTAAAAAACCATTGCTTAGCCGACCTGGTCTTTTCCCCCACACCCGCCTGCTGGAAGGTTCGCTACTAGGAATTCAATCCCCTCACTACTGCTTCTCTCGGCCGCTGCGCCTAAGCGCCCGCCGGCAGGGCTTACTTCTAAGCCGCACCATGCTCAAAGCCTCTTTGGGCCCCTTACGTGGATCGTTTCGCCTGCGACTGGCATCGATTTTCAACCACAGACCTAAGCAAAAGGTTCTTTACCCAAAATTATAAGGACGGAGGCAAAAAAAAGCAAGTAAAAAAATACGGTAATTACTTTATGCTAAGCCAGGAGGTCGAGCAGCAGTCCCCGGCTGTAGGCGCCGTAGTAGGCGGTGGCGTTCCCGCCGAGCAGCTTGGTGTAGTCGGTGGCTTGGGCGGTGGGAGCGGCGAGGTATTCGCTTACCGGTTCTTTGACGGCGGCGCTGATTGTCTTGTCTACGGACGCGGCGAGGCCGGAGCTGCCGGTGAGCGTTTCCTGCACTTTGCCGTAGTCGGTTTCGACGGCTTTTTTGAGTTTTACTTCGTCGACGGTGAGTTCGCCGCTGTCGCTGTCGTAGGCGATGCCGATTTGTTTGAGCTCGTTTTCGCGGACTGAGGCGGCGGCTTTGAGGGTTTTGAGAAGCCCCCGGCCCTCGGCGGTGAGGTTGTCGGCCTCGCTGAGGGTTTTGGCGAGGTTGTTGAAGCTGGCGGCAAATTCTTTGACTGCGGATATCTTCCGGCTGGCGCCGGCGGTGTCGGCAAGGCTCCGGAGGCTGCCGGCGCTGCCGGCAAGGTTTTTGATTTCGGCGGCGTATTCTTTGATCTGGGTTTGGTAGGCGGACCGCTGGGAGGCGACTTGGCCGCTGGTGTAGTTGGCTATGAGTTTGAGGTTGCTGAACAGGGCGTCGAGCTGCTGGAACTCGCTGCCGTAACTGCCGGTTGAGCCGGATGAACTTCTGCCGGTGTTGCGATTGTAGAGGATGTTGTATGTTCCGTAGGGGTTAAGGCCCGAGATGCCGGCCATGGTGTCCACCGCCTTCAAAACATCGCTCGCAATGTTATCAGACTATTCAGTATAAGTATTTTACCATATTCGCCCATAATGTAAATAGGGCCGGCGGCTCATTTTTTTGCCGTTAGTTAAGTCGTGGGGGCAGGAAATAGAAAAGACTTGGCTACGGGTGGTAGTCAAGCCTTTTTGTAGCGGATTGTTAAACTGCCAGGTCGATTTGCTGTATCGTCCCTGCCCTGCCGTCTTCGTGCAGGAATACGCCGCTGCGCTGGAGCTGGCCCTGGAGCTGGTTGGCGGTGTCTTTGTAGCTGAAGGCGGCGCCGATGTTGCCGAGGTAGATGGCGCCGACGCCGGTCTGGCCGAGGGCGAGGAGGCGGTCGCCGCCGTTTTCGTCTTTGGTCCAGATGCTTAGCTGGGAGTAGATGGCGTCGTTTTCGTCGATCCAGTTGTTGCCGTCGGCGTCGTAGGCGGCGAGGTCGGCGAAGCCGTTGCCGCTTTCCGGGCCGAAGAGTTCGCTGCCGTTGTTGACGGCGCCGTCGCCGTTTTTGTCGAGGGCGAGGAAGCCGCTGCCCTGGCCGACGAAGGAGATTTGCTCTTTGTCGCCGTCGCTGTCGAGGTCGAAGGCGTATTTGCCGGCGGTGAGGCTGGCGGTGGGGACGGCGAAGTTGATGACGAGCGGGTCGACGAGGGCGTCGCCGGCTTTGATGCTGATGTCGGTCCGGGAGCTGTATTCGCGGCTCATGGCGTAGGCGAGGTCGAATTTGATCTCGCGGCCGTCGGCGGTTTTGACTGTGCCCGAGGAGGCGAAGGCGGTCTGTTCTTTTTCGTAGTGGCTTGCGTGGTATTCGTAGTTCAGGCCCCAGCCTACACGCGGCCGGGCGGCGGCTTCGCCGAGGTTGACGGTGATTTTGCCGGCTCTGGTCTGGAGGGAGAGTTGGTCCTGGTTGAGGCGGAATTTCTTCGGGATGGCGAATTTGATGCGTTTGCCGGAGAGGGCGTAGATGAGGTCTTCGATGAGCTGGATTTTTTGCTTGTCTTTGTCGGACAGTTCGAAGAGGTAATCGTCTTCCGCGGGGGCGAGGCCGTCGGCTTGCCCGGCGGCGAGCTGCTTGGCGAGATCGGAGATGGTGACGTTGACGGCAGGGGCGCCGCCGTCGCCGGCGGAGCCGTCGGTCCACATGCGCAGCGATTCGTATTGCTGGTCGCGGACGACGCTGCTATGGCTGCTGGCCATGGCAATTTCGGAGCTGACAATTTTCATTTTTTACCCTCCTTGGTAATAAGAACGGCGATAATCCTTTATCGCCGTTTGTTCCTATTAGCGGGAGCTGTCCATCCGACTGCCGAGTTTCGTGGCGGCGCCGTATAGGTCGTAGGCCTGGGCCACGGTGCGGTCCTGCCTGGTTCTGTTGATGAGGAGCAGGAGTTTGTCGTGCATGGCTTTGTCTTGTTTGCGGACGGCAGCGGCTATTTCCTGCCCGCGGGGGGTGCGAAGATATTCGCGCGCCGCCATTTCTTCGATGATGGTTTGCAGCTTTTCCCGCTGGTCGGCAAGTTCCGTGAACATGGCGAAGTCCTGACTGACAAGGAATTTGTCCATTTCACGGGTGAGGAAGAGGTAGTCTTCCCAGGCCTGGGCGGGGGTTGCGGCGGCGGCCATAGCTAGCGCCCTACGGCGCGGGCCAGTTGGGTCTGTTTCATGGCGCCGATCCAGGTGTCGCGCAGCTCGACCAGGAGGTCGCGGGCTTCGGTTAGCTGGACGGCGTCTTTGTGGATGTTGGCCTGGATGAGGCGGTAGTCGATGTATTCGTAGAGGGCGAAAAGGTTTTTAGAGATTTCGTACTGCATGTCGAGGGTGGACATGAATTCGCGGACGATGTCCTGGACCCGCTGGCTGGCGGTGTTGGCCTGCTCTATGTTGCCCTTCTCCAGGGCCTTGATGCTTTCGTTGGCGAATCTTACGGCGCCGTTGTAGAGCATCAGGGTGAGCTCTTCGGGAGAAGCGGTGAGGATTTGTTGGTTCTTGTAGGTGTTGGCGGTAACTGCAGCGTTCATGCGCCTGCCTCCATTCGGTTTCCGTATTTTATGAGCCGCTTAGCTGCGAGGTCAGCCAGGAGCTTTGCTGGTTGAGTTTGCTCAGGGCTACTTCCATTGCGTCGAATTGTGCGTAGTAGCGCTTTTCTTCCATCTCCAGGCGGTCGTTGAGGGCGGTCATGCGGTCGGCGTAGGCGTTGATCTGTTTGCCGAGGAGGCTGGTGGTGTCGTAGAGGGCCGAGGCGCTGACGCCGGCCTGTTGGCTGAGCCGGTCGGAGATGACTTTGAGGTTGTCGTAGAGGCGGACGGCGATGCCGTCTGCGCCGGCGGTGGCCCCGTCGGTCCTGAACAGGTTTTTGAGGGCGTCGGGGTCTTCTTCGAGGGCTTTGCGCAGTTTGCTTTCGTCGAAGTAAAGTTTGCCGTTCTCCAGGTAGCTGCCGGTGGTTATGCCGATGGAGGCTGCGCTGGTGTATTTGCCGCTGAGGCCGGAGACTGGCGTGGAGATGTCGGCGCGCATTTTGTAGACGGCGTCACGCAGGATGCTGTCGTTGCGAAGGAGGCCGCTTTTGGCGTATTTTTCCCATTCGGTGACTTCGCTGTCTTTGAGGGCCGCTTTTTCCTCGCTGGTCAGCGGGAGGTAGCTCTTGTATTTGGGTTCTTCCAGCTCTCCGTAGAGCTGGGAGAGGACTTTGTTGTAGGAGTCGACGAAGGATTTGACGGTTTCGACCGTTTTGTCGATGTCGCTGGTGATGTTTACGGTGGTGGCGCCGGCTGATTTGAGGGTGTAGGTGACGCCGGAGACGGTGAAGGTGTTGGCTGTTTGGGTGAGGCTGACGCCGTCGAGGGTGAATTTGGCGTCCTGGCCTTTTTCGGACAGGTTGAGTTTGTTGGCGAAGAAGTCGAACGCCGCCGCGTCGCTGCCGGTGAGGTCGAGGGCGCCGCTGGCGGCGGCAAGGGAGAAGGTGTCGGCGCCGGCGTTGTATACGGCGCTGGCGTTGACGCCGGCGGCGTTGAGTTTGCCGATGACGGTGTTGAGGGTGTCGACGCTTGTGTCGATGGCGATGTTGGCGGTGCTGGCGCCGTTGGCGATGCGGATGTTGAAGGCGCCGGTCATGCCGAATTCGCTGGCGAGGGTGGCGTTGGGGTCGCCGACGCCGATGGCGGTGTTGCTGGTGAGGCCGGTGGCGCCGGCGTGGGCGACGGTGGGCAGTTTAAGGTTGTCGAGGAGGAAGTTCATGCCGTCGGCGGAGCTGCCGGCGAAGTCGATTTCGGCGGCGGAGCCGCTGTTGGTGGTGTTGATGAAGAAGCGGTCGAGGGTGGCGTCGTAGTTGGCGCGCACTTTTACCCCGGCGTTGTTTATCTGGCCGACAAGGTCGTAGATGGTGCTGTCGGTGTTGACGGTGATGGTTTTGGTGAGGTCGCCGTTGGCGATGGCGATGTCGAAGCTGGCGCCGGCGGCGAGACCGAACTGGCTGGCGATGGTGTCTTTGTTGGCGCCGGTGGTGATGGCGCCGGTGCTGGTCATTTTGACGCCGTCGGCCAGCTGGCTGACGACAAGGCTGTGGGTCATGTCGGCGGCGTCGGCGTTGGCTTTGGCGGTGAGGACGGTTTCGCTGCTGCTTGCGGCCGTTTTGGCCTGCAGGGTGCTGTCGAGGGTGTAGTTGAAGACGGTCTGGCTGCGGAAGGTGTTGATGCTGTTATAGACGGTGACGTAGTCACTTTTCTTCCATTCCATCTGGGTCTTTGTTTTGTAGAGGCTGTCGTATTGGCTGCGCCGCGCCTTCATGAGGTCTTTGACGAGCTGGTCGATATCCATCCCGGAGCCGCTAAGGCCATAGGTACGCATAACCATTGGTTATCCCTCCTTAAAGGGCATCAAACTTTTTTGTCGACAAGCGCGCCGACGTATTCGCTGATGCGCGCGACCATGTCGAGGAATTCGTGCTGGGGGAATTCCTTGATGACTTGCTGGCTTTTGGGGTCGACAAGCTGCACCATGAGGGATTTCGTCTTCTCATGAAGGGCGAACTGGAGGTCGGCGTTCATCGAGGTCATGAATTTGTTGAGGGCTTCGGTGAGTTCGCGCACTTCTTCGTTGGTGAGGGCCATGTTCTCGTCGTTGGGGTTTTCGGCCTGTCTGGCGACGTCGGCATGTTTGGCTTTGGCCGCTTCTGCCGGAGTTACTCTGGGTTTTTCGGCGGCGACCCCGGATATTCCGTAATCCGAGTTTGCTGTCACCTTTTTCAGGGCATTCACATCCATGTGAATCACCATCCTTGCAAAAATTAGCCTGGTATATTATTTATCGAGATTTTTGCGGGGAAGTTTAAGGGGATTTTTATTTTTGGCGTCATTATTTGCCGATTAGCCGATTTTGTTTTCTTGTCCGGCGCCAAGGTCGGCGATGGTGTCGTCGATTACTTGGATGAGTTCGTCGCCGGCGAAGCCGACTACCCAGCACAGTTCGACCTGGAGGTCGCGGTTCTGGGCGAGGATTTCGGCGTCGATGCGCTGGGGCAGGGCGTTGACTTTCTGGGCTATATGGATGATGTTGGGGTGGATGAGCTGGTTCATGAAGGGATCCTTGACCGTATCGATGAGAAGTTCGTCGGTGCTTTGCAGTTCGCGCCAGTTGCGCTGGAGGTTCTTGGGGGTAGTATGGGGAGTGATTTTCAGCGCTTTCAGTTTCTTTTCGCGTTTGCGGGCCTGCTTGACCAGCGCCTCGATATCGTCGCGTTTTTCCCTGAGTCTGGCGACAAACGCCGGCAGGTCGACGCTGTTCTTCGGAGCGGCGGCCAGTTCGCGGGAAAAGTCTACCGGCGGAAGGGCGGCGTATTGGTCGGCGAGTTCGCCGAGGGGCCGCTGCTCGGCGCCGTTGATTTTCGCGCCCCCTTCGGTGGCGTTGATTACTTTAAGACCGTTTTCACGGATCTGGTTCTCGAACCAGAGCCTGACGTCCTGCCACCACATGCTGGTCATGACTTTGCCGCCGTAGTAGCCTTCGATTTCGGCGGACGGGCGGCTGTAGTCGTCCGTTTCGGTGCATTTGTCGATGTCTTCGTAGATGGTGTCGCCGGAGTGGCTGACGAGGGCGCCGTCCTTGGCGCCGAAGGCTAGGTCCTGACCAGTGAGGATGATGGGCGAGCAGCCGGCGTGGGCGGCGAGGGCGAGGCCGAGGTGGGCGACGGAGGCGCCCATTTCGATGAAGGCGTCGCCGGTTACGCCGGTGGCGGCGGCGAGCCATTTATAGACAGGCAGCGGCCCCCGGTAGGGGATGATGCGCGCTCCTTTGTATTCTGCGAAGATCAGGGGTTTGAGGACGGGGGGGGCAGTGAGGGCGATGCTTTCCGGGATGTCCTTGTCCTTGTAGAAGTATTCGTAGACTTCGTCGATACGCTCGATGGAGCAGACGACGTCGGGGACGATGTTGTTTTTGAGGAGCTTGGCGAGGATGGTGTCGACGGCGATGATGAGGGCTTTGCCGGCGAGCTTGGGGAGGTGGCGCATGTTCTTTTCGAGCGACGGCCCGGCGGAGACGACGACGGCAGGACGGCCGTGGAAGCGGCCTTTGAGTTTGTCGACGTCAACGGCGCCGTTAAGGTGCCTGACGTTGGCGAGGTCGTGGGTGACGCCCCAGATGGCGTCGGTGAAGTCGTTGCCGAGGTGGCGCATCTGGTAGATGACGCGCTCGGAGATGGTTTTGGCGATGGCGAGGGCGGTGTCTGATTCCTGGGTGCGGTAGTAGTAGGTACTGTAGATGCGGATGTTGCGCAGGTAGAGGATGAGCGCCGTTGTCATAAGTTTGCTGACGGCCTGGCCGACGCCGTCGGGACGTTTGGCGACGACGATGAAATTGCGGTCGGCTACGGCCCGCATGTCCCAGGTGGCGAGGGCGTGCTGGAAGAAGGCGAGGTTGGGCTCGATGACGACGACGATGGAGCGCGGGTTGGCGGCGTCGAGGAGGGCGGCCATCTCCGCCGGGGCACCGAAGCCGATGACAAAGATGATTTCTTCCCTGAGGGGGTCGGGCATGTTGTCTTTGTCGGCTTCGCCGCGGACGACGAAGACTTCTTCGCCGGGCTGGCGGAGGAAGAATTCGCTTCCATTCTCGGCGGCCAGGAAGGATATGTTCAGATCGCTTTCCTCAAGGGGATCGATATGATGATATTGTCCGCTGGCCAACACCTGGAGGTTTTGTTCGAAGTTGTCCACACGCTCACCTTTTCGTTAGTTAATTATCGCCGGGAATAGCCGTGTCAGGGAGGCTCCAGTTGTCAGGAGCCTCCCTGGAGAGGTCGTCTGGCGTTACTTGAGGAGCTGCAGAACGCCCTGGGGCTGCTGGTTGGCCTGGGCGAGCATGGCGGTGCCGGCCTGGGTGAGGATGTTGAGCTTGGTGAAGGTCATCATTTCCTTGGCCATGTCGACGTCGCGGATGCGGCTTTCGGCGGCGCTGAGGTTTTCGCTGGACGCGCTTAGGTTGTTGATGGTGTGTTCCAGACGGTTTTGGCCGGCGCCGAGCTTGGAGCGTTCGGTGGCCACGGTCTGGATGGCGGTGTCGATAACGGCGATGGCGACGTTGGCCGCGCCCTGGGTGTCGACTTTGAGGCCGCTGACACCGAGCGAAGCGGCTTTCATGGTCTCGATGTCGACGGTGAGGCTCTGGCCGGTGTTGGCGCCGATGAGGATGGTGGCCTGGCCGTCGGCGCGGGCGTCCTTGGCGGCGCTTGTCTGCTGGAAGGAGGACAGCAGGTTGGTCGGGGTGGCTTTTGCGTTGCCGGTCGCATCCTTGACGGTGACCGTCAGGCCGTAGACGGCGTTGGCGGTGCCGGTGGTCGCGGCATAGGCCTGGAGGACACCGGTGCCCATCGAGAAGGTGAAGTCACCAGTGTCGATGTCGGAAAGTGCGGTGGCAGAAGCTACCGAGGTAGTATTGGTGACCAACGAGCCGTTCTTCATGTAGCTGACGGTGATGCTGTCGCCGCTGACAATGCCGAGGGTGTTGCCAGCCTGATCCTGCAAGCTTGTCAGGGCGGCGGATACGGTGGTCGCGGCGTTGACCGCCGTGTTGCCGAGGATATTGGCGGTGGCGGCGCTGACGAGGGTGCCCATGGAGCCGTCGAGCACTTTCTTGGTGTTGAACTCGGTGGTGGTGGCGATCCGGTCTATTTCTTTGACCAGTTGGTCGATTTCTTTCTGGATGTTGCTGCGGTCCTGGCTGGTGTTGGTGTCGGACGCCGACTGCACGGCGAGTTCGCGCATACGTTGCAGGATGCTGTGGGTTTCGTTGAGGGCGCCTTCAGCCGTCTGGATGAGACTGATGCCGTCCTGGGAGTTGCGGACCGCCTGGTCGAGGCCGCGGATCTGGCCGCGCATTTTTTCGGAGATGGCGAGGCCGGCGGCGTCGTCGCCGGCGCGGTTGATCCTGAGGCCGGACGACAGTTTTTCGAGGGATTTGCCGGTGGATGCGTTGTTGGCGGCCAGGCGGCCGTAAGTGTTGAGAGCCGCGATGTTGTGGTTGATAATCATTCGGTTGTTCCTCCCGGAATTCTTTTCGCGGGCCTCCTTGCCCTCTTTGCCGTTCCTCCGCCGCCGTGACCGGCGCAAAGGGGAGAAACGGACATCCTTCACTTATATATCGGGTCGATTTGCCAAGAAATAAAACGTTTCTTTCGGTGATTTTTGATGTTTATAAAGCAATTTCCCGTTATAACGCCACCAATCTCCCGATATCGCCATTTTTCGAAAATAGACGGGGTTTTGCGTATAATTTTCTTTGCCGCTGACGTAGCAAGGGGATTGCCTGTCGCTGACAGGCAATCCCCTTGTTTGAAGCTCTGTTTACTTAATGTTACCGGAGGAGTTGCAGCACGCCCTGGGGCTGCTGATTGGCCTGGGCCAGCATGGCGGTGGCGGCCTGGTTGAGGATGTTGAGCTTGGTGAAGGTCATCATCTCTTTGGCCATGTCGACGTCGCGGACGCGGCTTTCGGCAGCGGTCAGGTTTTCGCTGGACGTGCTGAGGTTGTTGATGGTGTGCTCCAGACGGTTCTGGTTCGCACCGAGCTTGGAGCGCTCGGCCGAGACGGTCTGGATGGCGGTGTCGAGGACGGAGATGGCGACGTTGGCCGCCCCCTGGGTATCGACCTTGAGGCCGCTGACGCCGAGCGAGCCGGCTTTCATGGTCTCGATGTCGACGTTGAGGCTCTGGCCGGTGTTGGCGCCGATTAGGATGGTGGCCTGGCCGTCGTTGCGGGCGTCCTTGGCAGCGCTTGTCTGCTGGAAGGACGACAGCAGGTTGGTCGGGGACGACTTGACGTTGCCGGTCGAATCCTTGACGGTGATGGTTATGCCGTAGACGGCGCCGGCGGTGCCAGCGTTGGCAGCTACAGCGTCGAGGACACCGGAGCTCATCGAGAAGGTGAAGTCGGCGGTGTCAAGGCCTTCAACGGCCGTGGTAGTTGTTACCGTCGTGTTGTTGGTGACCAGGGCGCCATTCTTCATGTAGCTGACGGTGACGACGTCGCCTTCGACGATGCCGAGAGTGTTACCGGCTTTGTCGGTCAGGGCGGTGAGTACCGTAGCTGTGGTAATGCCGCTGTTGACCGACGAGTTGGCCAGGACGTTGGCGGTGGCGGCGCTGACGAGGGTGCCCATCGAGCCGTCGAGCAGTTTCTTGGTGTTGAACTCGGTGGTGGTGGCGATGCGGTCGATCTCTTTCACCAGCTGGTCGATTTCTTTCTGGATGTTGCTGCGGTCTTGGCTGGTGTTGGTGTCGGACGCCGACTGCACGGCGAGTTCGCGCATACGCTGCAGGATGCTGTGGGTTTCGTTGAGGGCGCCTTCAGCGGTCTGGATGAGGCTGATGCCGTCCTGGGAGTTGCGGACCGCCTGGTCGAGGCCGCGGATCTGGCCGCGCATTTTTTCGGAGATGGCGAGACCGGCGGCGTCGTCGCCGGCGCGGTTGATGCGCAGGCCGGACGACAGTTTTTCGAGGGATTTGCCGGTGGCCGCGTTGTTGGCGGACAGACGGCCGTATGTGTTGAGAGCCGCGATGTTGTGGTTGATAATCATTTTGTTATTCCTCCTTGAATTCTTTTACACGGGCATCCTTGCCCGCTTTTTTCGGCGCCCCGCTCGCCGTCGGCCACCGGGACTACGGGGCGGATGGGGGATTAAGCCGTGGGCGGGCGGGAAAGGCTCCAATTATCGGCGCCTCCCCCGCGCTCGCCGGATATTACCTGAGGAGCTGCAGCACGCCCTGGGGCTGCTGATTGGCCTGGGCCAGCATGGCGGTGGCGGCCTGGTTGAGGATGTTGAGCTTGGTGAAGGTCATCATCTCTTTGGCCATGTCGACGTCGCGGACGCGGCTTTCGGCAGCGGTCAGGTTTTCGCTGGACGTGCTGAGGTTGTTGATGGTGTGCTCCAGACGGTTCTGGTTCGCACCGAGCTTGGAGCGCTCGGCCGAGACGGTCTGGATGGCGGTGTCGAGGACGGAGATGGCGACGTTGGCCGCCCCCTGGGTATCGACCTTGAGGCCGCTGACGCCGAGCGAGCCGGCTTTCATGGTCTCGATGTCGACGTTGAGGCTCTGGCCGGTGTTGGCGCCGATTAGGATGGTGGCCTGGCCGTCGTTGCGGGCGTCCTTGGCAGCGCTTGTCTGCTGGAAGGACGACAGCAGGTTGGTCGGGGACGACTTGACGTTGCCGGTCGAATCCTTGACGGTGATGGTTATGCCGTAGACGGCGCCGGCGGTGCCAGCGTTGGCAGCTACAGCGTCGAGGACACCGGAGCTCATCGAGAAGGTGAAGTCGGCGGTGTCAAGGCCTTCAACGGCCGTGGTAGTTGTTACCGTCGTGTTGTTGGTGACCAGGGCGCCATTCTTCATGTAGCTGACGGTGACGACGTCGCCTTCGACGATGCCGAGAGTGTTACCGGCTTTGTCGGTCAGGGCGGTGAGTACCGTAGCTGTGGTAATGCCGCTGTTGACCGACGAGTTGGCCAGGACGTTGGCGGTGGCGGCG
The DNA here is from genome assembly GCA_031460455.1 of Sporomusaceae bacterium. Taxonomy (NCBI): domain Bacteria; kingdom Bacillati; phylum Bacillota; class Negativicutes; order Selenomonadales; family Sporomusaceae; species Sporomusaceae bacterium. The sequence continues at coordinate 272,262 of JAVKTQ010000002.1, read as the reverse complement.
CTGACGAGGGTGCCCATCGAGCCGTCGAGCAGTTTCTTGGTGTTGAACTCGGTGGTGGTGGCGATGCGGTCGATCTCTTTCACCAGCTGGTCGATTTCTTTCTGGATGTTGCTGCGGTCTTGGCTGGTGTTGGTGTCGGACGCCGACTGCACGGCGAGTTCGCGCATACGCTGCAGGATGCTGTGGGTTTCGTTGAGGGCGCCTTCAGCGGTCTGGATGAGGCTGATGCCGTCCTGGGAGTTGCGGACCGCCTGGTCGAGGCCGCGGATCTGGCCGCGCATTTTTTCGGAGATGGCGAGACCGGCGGCGTCGTCGCCGGCGCGGTTGATGCGCAGGCCGGACGACAGTTTTTCGAGGGATTTGCCGGTGGCCGCGTTGTTGGCGGACAGACGGCCGTAAGTGTTGAGGGCCGCGATGTTGTGGTTGATAATCATTTTGTTATTCCTCCCTGAATTCTTTTCCGCGAGCTTCCTTGCCCGCTTTGCTAGAGTGTCTGCTCGCACGCTGCCGTTGGCCGTCGGAGGCGGGGGAGCAGGACATCTTCACTTTATATATCGGGAGGATTTGTCAAGAGATAAAACCTGCCAGCGGACGATTTACGGCGTTTACGGCTCATAATCCCGCTATTACGCCGGAATGCTCCCGGTATCGCCATTTATCGAAAATAAAACAATAAAGGCGAATTATTCTCCGCGGCGTCAATAGAAAGAGGATTGCCGGCCGTGACGGGCAATCCCCTGGTTTGGCGTTGGTTTATTTGTGGAAGTCTTTGAGGAGGTCGAGGCCGGCGGCGGGCGGCGGAGCGGCGGCCTGTTTGTTTTCGGCGGCGATGGCTTCGTAGAGTTCGCCCCGGAAGATTTTGATTTCCCGGGGGGCCTGGATGGCAAGTTTGACGCTGTCGCCTTTGATGTCGACGACGGTGATGACGATATTGTCGCCGATGATGATTTTTTCGCCGCATTTACGGGTGAGGGCCAGCATGGTTATTTGCCCTCCTTGGGTTTTGGGGGGAAGCCGGCGGGAAAGAGCCGGTGCCTGGTGGTGTAGCCTTTGTTGTCGAGCACGGTCTGGACGGCGCGGCGCTCTTTCCAGTTGACGACGAGGGGCGCGAGGAGGTTGGCGGTCATTTCTTCAAGGTTATCGGGAACGGTGACGATGCAGAAGACCTGGAAGGGGGCGGCGGCGGTCATGCCGATTTCTTTGGCCAAGTCGTCGCTCAGTTCGAATTCGTAGTCGGTGAAGAACGGGAAGGGCTCGACGACAAAAAAGGTGAGGGCGGGCTCGGCGACCGACTGGAGGAAGGCGAAGGGGCTGTCGGGGCCGTAGGGCAGGAAGGCGAAGGCCTTTTCGTCGTCAAAGCCGGGCAGGCCCTGGGGGAAACGGATGATGTCCTGGTCGTCCACTTCGAGGGAACCGAAACGGGTGGATTCTATTACCATATTCTCACCTCTCAATAAGTTTGGGCTGCGCCGTTCAGATGACGATGTCGATGCCGGTGGCTTCGGTGAAGCCGAAGACCGGCCGTTCTACGGGGACGACGATGACTTCGGGGGTGGGTTCGCTGAGGTATAGCTCGGCGGCAAGGTCGGCGATGCCGTTGCCCGCCGCGATGGTGGCCAGGCGGTTGCCGCGGGCGACGTAGTTGCCGATGGTTTCGCGGACAGCGCCGCGCTGGGTGGCGGCGAGGTCGCGGCGGAGGGCGTCCGGGCCCAGGAGGCCGTAAGACGCCCGGCAGGGCGTCTGGTCGATGGTGAGGATGAGGCGGCTCATGATTTGTTACCTTCCTAGCTGAGGAAGTCGACGAGCGACTGGGGCATGATTCTCGCCCCGACCGCCAGGGCTGCGTTGTAGATGTTTTCGCTGTTTTTGAAGTCAATCGTGACCTTGGCGATGTCGATGGAGTCGTTGGCGGCGACGTTTTCGCTGATGGTGACGTAGTTTTTCTTCATCAGGTTCTGGGCCATTTCGTAGGTTGCCATGCGGGCGCCGATGTTGGTCTGGGCGAGCAGCACCCGGTCGGTGGCCGTGTCGATGTTGGCGAGGCCGGTGGTCGATAGATCCTTCATGTTAGGGGCGCCGGTCGCGAGGTCTTCTTTGATGGCCAGCAGGTTGCGGAAGGTGGTGGATACCTGGTATGTCTGGCCGGTCGCGCCGTCGACGACGGTGGTCATGGGGCCGAAGATGTCCTCGCCGGTGACGTTGATGCTGTCCTGGTTGGGGTTGGCCGCCCCGGGCTGGATGCGCATGGAGATTTTGTTGTCGTCGCCTTTGTAGACGACTTGCTCGACGCCGTTGATGATTTTGCGCTCGAAGGGGCCGCCGACGACTTTGTCCTGCTGGCCGGCGAAGACGTAGCGGTCGCCGATCTGGGTGTTGCCCTGGGAGATGGCCTGGTTGATGAGGCCGTCGAGTTCGGTGGCCGCGGTGGTGTAGGCGATGGCGGGGTTGGGGCTGATGGAGTCGATGACGAGTTCCCTGGCTCTTTCCATGACGCTGACGACGCCGTCGATGGCGGAGTCGGTCTGGTTGAGCCACGATTGGGCGTCTTTGGCGTTCTGGGTGTATTGTTCGTTTGTCATGAGGTCGGTGTTGAGCCGCAGGCTGCGGATGGCGCGCACGGGGTCGTCGGAGGGCCGGTGGACGAGTTTTCCGTCCGACAGCTGCTCCTGGTAGGCGTTCATCCGCTGCTGGGATTTGTTGAGACTGGACAGGAAGTTGTATATTATCGTGCTGTTTGCTACTCGCACCGCGTCCTACCTCCTATCGACCGACGACGCCGGTCCCGTTGATGAGTTTGTCGAGCATTTCGTCTATGGATGTCATGATCCGCGCGGCGGCGTTGTAGCCTTTCTGGAAGCGGATCATGTTGGTCATTTCTTCGTCGATGTTGACGCCGGCGGTAGCCTGGCGCCAGTTTTCGATCTGATCGACGAGCGTCTGCTGGTTTTCTTCCAGCCGTTTGCTGTTCTGGGCCTTGACGCCCAGTTCGCCGATGATAGAGTTGTAGTAGCCGTCGAGGGAGGAGCCGCCAAGCACCGAGCTTGCCGGCGTGGGGTTCTTGAGTTTGTTGCCGAGGAGGGTGGCGTTGTCGCCGGAGGCGTTGCCCTGGGGGACGCTGAAGGTGTATATGTCGGCCACCGGAGGGACGGGAACGGGGTCGTAGGCCCGGTTGTCGATGTCGGTGTTGATGGTGAGGCTTAGCCCGTTGGGCAGGTTGTTGAGGACGGTGTAGTTGGCGTTGGTGGTGTCGGTATCGCCGGCTGCGACCGCGACCCAGGTGGTGCCGCCGTCGATGGAGTAGCTGGCGGTCTGTACCTGGCCGGCGGCGTTGACGGTGTTTACTCTGATCTGATAGGCGACGGTGGCGGTGGAGGTGTAGGCGCCGCCGACCGAGGCCTGGCCGCCGGAGGCGTTGCTCTGGTTGACGGGGTTGCTGATGAGGGTTTTGGCGGCGATTTTGGCCAGGCCGCCGTCGTTGTATAGGTCGCTGTTGACGGACAGGGCGTCGAGCCAGCCGTTTTTGCCGAGGGTTTGGGTGGCGTAGTTGACGGACTGGTTGCCGAAGAAGTTGTTGCCGGTGGAGTTGTCGGTGCCGAAACCGGAACGGTGGACGGCGTTGAATTCCTGCAGCAGGAACTTGCTCATGGTGGAGAGTTTGTCGAGGTAGTTTTTGGGGACGGTGGAGTTTGCTTCCTGCAAAGCTTTCATTTCGCCGTTGGTGATGTTGACTCTTTGGTTTCGGCCGTCGGCGACGACGAGGTATCTGACCTCGAAGCCGTACTCGGGGTCCATGGAGGTGGAAGGGTCGTTGAGGGCGAGGGGCGTGTAGCCGCCGCCGTCGGCGAGGACGACGTCCGATACCTGGATGACGTAGTTATGGTTGGCGTCTTCGAAGACGCGGACATTCATCATTTTGGAAAGTTTATCGGTAAGGAGGTCGCGCCGGTCGCGCAGGTCGTTGGCGTTTTCCATGCCGCCGACTTCGATGTTGGAGATTTGTTTGTTGAGGGAGTATATTTCAGACGACATTTCGTTGATTTCCGCTACTTTGGCTGATAGGGAGTCGTTGACGTTGGTGATCATGTCTTCGAGTTGGTCGCGGGCGTGGGCGATGGCGTCGACGAGTTCGGCGCCCCGCTCCCGCACGGCGGTGCGGGCGCTGTCGTTGGAGGCGTTGGTGGCCAGCGTCTGCCAGGACTGCCAGAAGTTGTTGAGGACGGTCTGGAGGCCGGCGTCGGGCAGTTCGTCGCGGAAGATGCCTTCGATCTGGCTGTAGGTGCTGACCGAGGTCGACGCGTAGCCGAGGGTGGAGGATTCTTTCCAGAATTGCCTGTCCATGAAGATGTCGCGGGCGCGGGTAACTGACTGAATGGCAACGCCGGTGCCGACCTGTAACGCCCCCGCTCCGCCGTAAACGACTTCCGGGCGGGTGGTGGACAGGTTGACGCGCTGGCGGGAATATCCTTCGGTATTGGCGTTGGAGATGTTATGGCCAACGGTGTCGAGCGACAGCTGGTTGGCGTAGATGCCGCGGACGGCCGCGTTGAGACCGCTGAAGGTCGAGCGCATATTGCTTACCCCGTGTTGCTTAAACTTTCTTGTCTACCAGTTTCCTGACCTGAGTTTCCTGGGTGTTTTTCCCCTTTGGGGCATAGGTAGGTCCTGTCGCGCTTTGCGTCAGGAGGTTGATGTTGTAGTTGATGAAACCGAGAGCCCGCTGGATGAGTTCGGCGTTGAGCTTGTTGACCGGGGCGAGTTCCGCCATGATGCGTTCGAATTCAGCCGCGATTTTGTCGAGGCGTGCGCCCGCTTCCGGACCGGCCAGTTCTTTCATTTTGGCCAAGGTGATGTCCTGGACGGCTACGCCGTCTGCCGCCGCAAGCTGCTGCAGGAGTTTGCCGCGGGCCGCTTCCAGTTTCCCGGCCTGCAGGATGAGGAGCTCTTCCTGCTTGGTTACCGCTTCGAGGTCCTGCGGTTTGACGGCGATAAGGATGTCTTGCTTCTGGCGGCTGAGTTCGAGGATGGCCCCATAGAGACTGACCATTTCGTCGAGCAGGATGACTAGTTTGTCCCAGTTGGCCACGGTTTCCTCCTTTAGCGAATGCGGTCGGCCATCAGGCGGCCGAGCATTTTTTCCGCCACTTCCTTCGCGTCGACGCTGTAGTTGCCCTGAGCGATTTGGGCGGACAGTTCCCTTACTTTGTCTTCGCGCACCTCGGGCAAGGCTTTGATGGCCTGGTAAATCTGGCCGAATTCCTGGGCCTGGGTGGAGAGGATCACTTCGTCTTTTTTCGAGGTCGGAGCGACGTCGCCGGGTTTGGAGCTTTTCGCGACCTTGTTCTGATCTGTATAGACTTTCATGATGCTCTGGATCTGTTTGCCGGAAATAATCATGGGTAACACCTCACTTACGTAGCAGTCTCCTGATATAGTATCGTCAAAAGTGGCGGGGTTTTTAACCCCCGCCACTAGCTGTTTAGGTAGCTTATTGACTTCTATATCCGCTTTTTGGCCGTTTTTCTCGTCCTAGAGGCTGTATCCGTGGTTATTTTCGCTGGATGATGTCTTTGGTGTACATCTTCTCGTCTTTGCGCGTCGATTCCGGCCGTTTCTCGGGCTTCCATTCCTCGTGCTTTACCTGCCCGACGATGTTTTTGCTGCAGCTGGTGCATACGCGGCCTTCGTTGATGGGCGCGCCACAGGTTTCGCACGGGTAGCTGATGATGGCGTCGCTGAATATCCGGCCGCGTTTGAGCATCCGAAGGATTATTTTGTGTTTTACGCCGGTGGCCTTGTTGATATCGTCCAAGGTTGCCCTGTCGGCGTTTCGTAAGTATTCGGCCACCTTGTCTTCCGCTTCTTCCTCGGCACGAATACAGTTGTTGCAAAGCTTGGAGGGATTTTCGACACATAGGCCGCCGCATTCGATACAGTTTGTAAGGTTCATGGGTCGCGCCCCCTTTCTATGGAAATTATAACATATCCGACAAAAAGTGCTAGGTCTTTAGCCCTAATTTGCTTTGCCGCCGGTTTTTTTTCTGAGCGCGGCAGGATAATCTTCATTTGTAGCTAAATTAAAATATACTTGACTTGGCTTATACTTGACTTGGCTTGACTCTGAAGCGGGAAGGTCGTTCCTCCGTGTATATGCTTACCCTTATGCAGGCTGTGGAAAACGGCGCCAATGCCGCCGAGACGCTTCAGGAGATCGTTCCCATCCTGATGCGGCTGATAGAATTAAAGAACCCCAAGCTCTACCTGCACAGCCAGCAAGTGGCGAACTATGCCGTCAGCATAGCCGCCAAGATGCGTTTGCCGCGGGATGAGATCGAGCGTATCAGGGTTGCCGCCATCCTTCACGATGTCGGTCAGTTGACTGTGCCCAACGCGGTGCTGGCGAAGCTGCCGTATCTGTCGACGCGGGAGCTGAGCGTGTATAAGAACCATTGCAGCGCCGGCAGCGCGATGCTGGAGAATATCCCCGCCTGCCAGGAGATCGTGCCTTATATAAGGTACCATCACGAGCGCTGGGACGGTCAGGGGTACCCGAAACGCCTCAAGGGGGTCAATATCCCCCTCGGCGCCCGCATCATCGCGGTGGCCAACCACTACGACCGGTTCATCAATCCCTGCACTCAGCATTGGGTGAAGACGAAGAAGGAAGCGGTGCGCGAGCTGCACGACCATTCCGGGACGGCGTTCGACCACGATGTGGTCCGCGCGTTCGTGGATTCGCTGGGATAAGTAGGACTGTATAAAGCCCCGGGTGCTGGCAAAGCACCCGGGGCTTTATTGCGAAATAGGGGGTTGGACGAAGGCCGGCGCTCTCAGCTATGGCTGCCGCGCTTTCCGGCCTCATCCGGGGATTTCCACCGGGCAAGGATGGCGTTGCACCGAAAGATGGTGGCCGTTATCCAGCCCACTGTTAGCGCTAGGTATAGCACCGCTACATCGAAGCTCAACCGCAACACCTCTCTTCGTGTTATTCCCGGCAGGCGCGGGCGTGATGGCGACGGCAGAGCGGGCTAAACGCCGATGCCGCGGCCGCAGTCGATAATAATCGTCGTCCGCATCTGCTCGGAAAGCTCTTTGAGGATGCGCTCGTTATGCCGGCTATACTCGCCGGCGCCTATTTTGCCGCCGGCCGAGAAGGCGATGATGTCCGCCCCCCATTTTGCCAACAGTCTGGCGCCGTCTATTATCCTTTTTCCCGGATAGCCGTTACAGGTCACGCAGCCTACAAGTTCCACCGGGCCCAGTTCTTTGAAGACGCCTTTCGCTTCTTGCGCCGCTTTTGCAAGATCGTAAACTTCCCCGTTTATAGCGGCGAGTTTGGAGTACCCCAGTATCCCCAGCCTAACCACCGTTGTTTCTCTCCTTTGCCATCATTTTATGCTTTATTGTATTCGCCCGTTTTTGAAAGGCGACGGTATTTTCATGCCGCACGGCTTTTTCTTTTTTTCGGGCAATTTTCCTTGCGGGGAGTGGCGGACGGCAATTGGTGGCATTGCAAACCGCCAGATATAGTCATAAAAAAGATATGCGGCGGTGTTGTCGGTTTTACACTGCCGCATATCTCAAATGCTCCCCGTTGTGGTTATTTGTCCGGGTTTGGGAAAATAGGCGTCGATTATTTTTTCCGCCAGCCGTTTTGATACGCCGGCCTGGGCGACCAACATCAGCACAACTAAAAACATTTTGGCTGTTTTCTGATGGGGAGTTTCGATTTCCGCCAATTTGTTTTCGATATATTTGGCCTTTTCGGCGAATATTTCCTGAAAGTCGCTAAATTGCTCGCGTTGCAGCTCCAAGAAGATCGTATAGATTTTTTCCAGCGGGATTACATCGTCGTCCGGGGTGGTGATGTCGTTAAGTATCGGCGAGAAGAGCGTTTTTATATCTTCGATTGAAAGGACGCTTTTCAACTGGCATATCAGAATCAGGAGCATTATGTGGTGTTTTCCGTATTTGCGGTTTTTCGGCGGTATCAGCAGTTGAGCCTTGGTATAGTTGTTTATCATCATTTTCGTTAAGCCTTTGTCTAGTTCTTCTCTCTTGAGCCAGTCCAATCTGGCGTTGAGAAATTCCAGCACCTGGTCCATGTATAGTTCCAGTTCGGGGATTTCGTGCGGCGGTATTTCTTCTGTAAGTCCGAGACCGTCGATGATTTCCCGGATTTCGCCGAATTCCATGCGCCACCTCCCTGCTGGCGGATTTTGAATTAAAGCGCGCAGGCGGATAGGCGCCTTCTTAACAATATATAGCTGTCGCGTCGAAAATATGAGTGCGGCTTCTGTGCGGGTGCGCCGCGGATGGCGGTTTATCAGCGGCCGTAATCTCCACCCGCCAGGGCGAGGGCGTGAATTTTAGCGGCCCCTCCCCTTCTCAGCACCTTGGCGCATTCGTTGATTGTCGCGCCGGTGGTGACGATGTCGTCGACGAGGAGGATTGTTTTGCCGCGGACGGCTTCGGGGCGCGCGAGGGCAAAGGCGCCTCTGACGTTGCGGCGGCGTTCGGCGGGCGGAAGTTCCCACTGGGGGGCGGTGGGGCGGGTGCGGATGAGGGCTTCGCACCACGGCCAGCCCTGCTGCTCCGCCCAGCGGCGGAAGATGAGTTCGGTCTGGTTGTAGCCCCGTTCGGCAAGGCGGCCGGGGTGCAGGGGCACAGGGACTACGGCCTGGATGCCGCCGAGGCGGAGGCCGTCAGGGCGGGCGGCGAGCAGCCAGGCAAGCGGGACGGCGGCGCGGGCGCCGCCGCGGAATTTGAGCCGGTGGAGGAGGGTTTTGACGCCGGCGGCGTAGTCGCACACCACCCGGCAGGAGGCGAGGGCGGCGAGGCGGCGGCCGACGAGGTTGAGTTCGTGGCCGGCGAGGACGGGGGCGAGGCAGGCGGGGCACCAGGCGCCGTGGACGGCGACCGGCCGCCGGCAGACGGGGCAGCGGGGCGGGTAGATTATGTCGAGGAGAGCCGCCCACCAGTCGGTCAGCACAGGTCCTCACCCCTGAGGCGCTCGGCGAGCAGCGAGTAGCGCCGCCGGGTGCGGTCGTTGGCGAGGGCGGTGTTGAGGGCGGCTTTGGCGCCGAGGAGGATGACGCGCTGCTTGGCGCGGGTGACGGCGGTGTAGAGGAGGTTGCGCTGAAGCATGACGTAGTGGCCGGCGACGAGCGGCATGACGACGGCGGGGTATTCGCTGCCCTGGCTTTTGTGGACGCTCATGGCGTAGGCGAGGACGAGTTCGTCGATTTCGGCTTTTTCGTAGAGGACGTCGCCGTCGGGGTAGCGGACGACGGCGATGCCGCTGTCGGCGCCGATTATGTAGCCGATGTCGCCGTTGAAGACGCCTTTGCCGTAGTTGTTGCGGGTCTGCATGACTTTGTCGCCCTGGCGGAGGGCGCCGGCGCCGACCGGGGGCCGGGCGGGCGACGGGGGGTTGAGGGCGGCCTGGAGGAGGCGGTTGAGGTTTTCGACGCCGCACGGCTGGCGGTGCATGGGCGACAGGACCTGGATGTCGGCAAGGGGATCGAGACCGGCGGCCGGCAGTTCTTCACCGCACAGTTTTACGATGGCGGCGGCGACGGCCGCTTCGTCGGCGACTTCGCGGAACTGGAAGTCGGTGCTGGAGCGGACGTCGGGGAAGAGGCCGCGGTTGATGCGGTGGGCGTTGACGACGATGACGCTTTCGCCGGCCTGGCGGAAGACTTCGCTGAGGCGCACGACGGGGACGGTGCCTGAGCGGATGATGTCTTTGAGGACGTTGCCGGGGCCGACGGCGGGCAGTTGGTCGACGTCGCCGACGAGGACGAAGCGACAGCCTTCGGGTACGGCTCTGAGGAGGTAGTACATGAGGGTGATGTCGATCATGGAGGCTTCGTCGATTATTACGACGTCGGCGTCGAGGGGGTTGCGCTCGTCGCGCATGAATAAGGGCGCGCCTTCGCGGCCGCCGGTGGCTTCGAGGAGGCGGTGGATGGTGGCGGCTTCGCGGCCGCAGGCTTCGCTGAGGCGTTTGGCGGCCCGGCCGGTGGGCGCGCCGAGGAGGATTTTGAAGCCCTGCTCGGCGAGGACGGCGAGGATGCCTTTGACGGTGACGGTTTTGCCGGTGCCTGGCCCGCCGGTGAGGACGAGGACGCCGTGGCGGAGGGAGGCGGCGACCGCTTCGCGCTGAGCGGCGGCGAGGGTGACCCCTTCGCTTTCTTCCCAGGCTGCCACCGCCTGTTCGGCGTCGCCGCTCCTGGCGGGGACGGCTCGTTCCCGGAGTTTCCTGAGGCGGGCGGCGACCTGGGTTTCGGCGTGGTAGAGGAGGCCGGGGTAGATGAGGGTGGCGCCCTGGAAGTCTTCGGTGTGGAGCAGGTTGTCGCGCACGAGGCCGGCGAGGCAGACGGCGATGTCGAGGGCGGGCGCGCCGAGGAGTTTGGCGCTTTCCTGGACGAGGGTGTCTTCCGGCAGGCAGCAGTGGCCGGTCTGGGCGGTCTGGAGGAGGGCGTATTCGATGCCGGCGGTCAGCCGGGCGGGGTCGTTCATGTCGCGGCCGAGGGCGACGGCGATGTGGTCGGCGGTGCGGAAGCCGATGCCGTCTACTTCGGCGGCGAGTTGGTAGGGGTTATCCTTGAGGACGTCGAGGGCGGCCCCGCCGTAGTGCTTGTATATTCTGCCGGCGTACGCCCCGGTGACGCCGTGGGTTTCGAGGAAGAGCATGATTTCGCGGAGGTCGGAGTGCTCGGCGAAGGAGGTGCGGATGACGGCGGCTTTTTTGGCGCCGATGCCTTCGATTTCGGTGAGGCGGTGGGGGTAGTTCTCAAGCATTTCCAGGGTGCGGTCGCCGAAGCGGGCGACCATGCGGGCGGCGGTGGCCGGGCCGATGCCTTTGATGGCGCCGGAGGCGAGGAAGCGTTCGATGCCTTTGACGGTGGAGGGCGCCATGCGGCGGCAGGAGACGGCTTTAAACTGCCTCCCGAAACGGTTGTGCTCGACCCAGTCGCCGGTGAGCTCAAGCTCTTCACCGACGAGGGGCACGGGAAAGTTGCCGACGACGCTGACGGGGGCGTTTTCCCGCGCCGGCACGAGCCGGAAGACGGTGAAGTCGTCGCCGTCGCTGCGATATACTATGCTGTCGACTGTGCCTGTTAGCGCCTGCATGCCGTATTCTCCGTCCGTGCGTACTTTTATCGTGGCGGTATTCGCCGGTTTTGCCGCCAATCCCTTTTATTTGCGGCGATTTTGCCGCAAAGGCGCGCTGATGGCGGCGATAGTTAACATATAATATTAACTATCGTGTTTTTTAAGCGCGGCAGGCAGGGGAATCGGCTCATTCTGACGAAGTATTTGGCAACAAATTCGGACAATTATCTTCGCCGTTCGCCTAATGTTTACCGATTTTCGCTACGATATAAATTGTGTGATCAAATTCAGAGGTGGTTACAGAATGTTTAATGGCAAATCGATTCTAATCACCGGCGGTACGGGCTCTTTCGGCCGACATTGCGTCAGGTCGATCCTGGCGAATTATTTCCCCAAGCGCCTGATTGTTTTTTCGCGCGACGAACTGAAGCAGTTCGAGATGCAGCAGGAGTATAACGCCAAGCCGATGCGCTACTTCATCGGCGACGTCCGCGACGTGGAGCGCCTCAAGCAGGCGATGAGCGGCGTCGATTTCGTCATCCACGCCGCGGCGCTGAAGCAGGTGCCGGCGGCCGAGTATAACCCGATGGAGTGCATCAAGACTAATATCAACGGGGCGGAGAATGTCATCAAGGCCGCCATCGACAGCGGGGTCGGGAAGGTTGTGGCGCTGTCGACCGACAAGGCGGCGACGCCCATCAATCTGTACGGGGCGACCAAGCTGGTGTCTGACAAGCTTTTTGTGGCCGCCAACAATATCGCCGGCGGGAACAACACCCGCTTTGCGGTCGTCCGCTACGGCAATGTCATCGGGTCGCGCGGCTCGGTGATCCCGTTTTTCAAGGCGCTGATGAGCCGCGGCGAGAAATCGCTGCCGATAACCGACCCGCGCATGACGCGGTTCTGGATCACCCTCGACCAGGGGGTGGCGTTCGTGCTGAAGGCTTTTGCCCGCATGCAGGGCGGGGAGATTTTCGTGCCCAAGATTCCGTCGATGCTGATCACCGATCTGGCGGAGGGGATCGCTCCGGGGATGCCCACGCAGATCGTCGGCATCCGTCCCGGCGAGAAGCTGCACGAGACGATGTGCCCGGCCGACGACTCGCACCTGACGGTGGAGTTCGCCGACCACTATGTGATCAAGCCGACGATTACCTTCGCGGAGGCGGTGGACTATTCGGCCAATGCCATCGGCGAACAGGGCGCCCCGGTCGAGCCGGGGTTCGAGTATAATTCCGGCACAAACCCCACATTCCTGACTGTCGACGAACTGAGGGGGCTGCTGAAATAATGAAGCCTATTCCCTATGCCCGGCAAAATATCGACGCCGCCGACGTGGCGGCGGTGACGGAGGCGCTCAATTCGGACTGGCTGACTCAGGGGCCGGCGGTGGAGCGGTTCGAGCAGGCGGTGGCCGCGTATTGCGGCGCCAAATACGCCGTGGCGGTGAACAGCGCGACTTCGGCGCTGCATATTGCCTGCCTGGCGGCCGGCGTCGGCCACGGCGATGCGGTGTGGACGACGCCCAATACGTTCGTGGCGTCGGCGAATTGCGCCCTGTACTGCGGGGCTGACGTGGATTTCGTCGATATCGACGCAACGACTTACAACATGAGCGAGGCCGAGCTGGCGGACAAGCTGGCCCGCGCCCGCGAGGGCGGCCGGCTGCCCAAGGCCGTCGTGCCTGTAGATTTTTCCGGTCAGTCTTGCGCCATGGAGCGGATCGCCGCCCTTGCGCAAGATTTTGGTTTTTCGGTTATCGAGGATGCTTCGCACGCCATCGGCGCTACTTACCGGGGCGACAAGATCGGGGCATGCCGCTACGCCGCTATGACGGTGTTCAGTTTCCACGCCGTGAAGATCATCACGTCCGGCGAGGGCGGCATGATTACGACCAATAACCGCGAGCTGTACGAGCGGCTGGTGCTGCTGCGCAGCCACGGCATAACCCGCGATACCGCCAAGATGGCGGGCGAAAGCCACGGGCCGTGGTACTACGAGCAGATCGGCCTGGGCTATAATTACCGCATGACCGATATCCAGGCAGCGCTGGGAGCCAGCCAACTGGCGAGGATCGACGAATTCGTGGCCCGCCGGCGGGCGCTGGCGGCGCGCTACGACGCGCTGCTCGGCGGCCTGCCGCTGACGCTGCCGTGGCAGCGGGAGAAGGACGCCTCGGCCTGGCACCTGTATGTGGTGCGGCTTAAGCTCGATAAAATCGCCAAGAGCCACCGCCAGGTATTCGAGGAGCTCCGCGCCGCGGGCATCGGCGTGAACCTTCATTATATCCCCGTGCATACGCAGCCGTATTATCAGGGCCTCGGCTTCAGGGCGGGCGATTTTCCGGCCGCCGAGCGGTACTACGCCGAGGCGATCAGCCTGCCGATGTATTTCGGCCTGAGCGACGAACAGCAGGACTATGTGGCGGCGACGCTCGCGAAGGTGCTGGCATGAGGACGGCGATTATCGTCCAGGCCCGCATGACTTCGACCCGCCTGCCGGGCAAGATTTTGAAGGAGGTCCTCGGCAAGCCGCTGCTGGCATACCAGCTCGAGCGGCTGGCGAGGGTGCGGCGGGCGGGGACGGTCGTGATCGCTACGACGGTCAACGCCGCCGACGAGCCGGTGGCGGCGCTGTGCGCCCGTCTGGGCGTGCCCTGCTTCCGTGGCTCGGAGAACGATGTGCTGTCCCGCTACTATTTCGCCGCCGCCGAGCACGGCGCCGACACGGTCGTGCGGGTGACGTCGGATTGCCCGCTGATCGACCCGGCGGTGATCGACCAGGTCATCGCCCTGTATGAGGATAATTACCCCCGCTACGCCTACGCCTCGAACATCGGCGCGCGGACATATCCGCGGGGGATGGATACCGAGGTTTTTCCTTTTTCCGCCCTGGCGGCCGCTCACGCCGAGGCCGTCCTCCCTGGCGACCGCGAGCATGTCACTCCTTTTATCCGCCGGGAGAACGTACGCTTCCCGGCCGCCAACCTCAGCTACGGCTGCGACGCCAGCGGTCATCGCTGGACGGTCGACACCCCCGAGGATTTTATGCTGATCGAGAAGATGCTGACCGCGCTTTATTCGCACAATCCCGCCTTTACCCTGGAGGACTGCCTGGACCTGCTGGCCGCCAATCCGGGGTGGAGCGCGATCAACGAGCATATCAGGCAGAAAGAAGGCTGAATGTGACCAGCAAGCAGGCGGTCTTCCGCGCCGATTCGTCGACCGCTCTCGGCAGCGGCCATATCATGCGGTGCCTGACGCTGGCCGACGCTCTCGCCGGGCGCGGCTACGCCGTGTCGTTCGTCTGCCGCGACCTGCCGGGCAACATTATCGCCGCCGTGACCGGCCGGGGCTATAAGGCGCATACCCTCCCCCACCGCCCGGTCGCCGACGGTGCGGACGAGTACGAACGGCTGCTGGGCGCACCGCGGGAGACGGACGCCGCCGAGACGGCCGCGATATTGAAGGCCGCCGGACCGGTCGAGCTGCTGGTGGTCGACCACTACGCGCTCGACGAGCGCTGGGAAAAGAAAATGAACCATCTGGCCGGCCGGCTGCTGGCGATCGACGATCTCGGCAACCGCCGCCACGACTGCGATTTCCTGCTCGACCAAAACCTGGCCGGCGATCCGCCGCGCGAATACCGGGCACTGACGCCCGCCGCGTGTACGCTGCTGCTCGGCACGGCCTACACGCTCCTCCGCCCCGAATTCGCCGCTCTCCGCAGCGGGCTGGGGCGGCGCGACGGCATTGTCCGCCGCCTGCTGGTGTTTTTCGGCGGCGGCGATGAGGGTAACGAGACCGGCAAGGCGCTGGCGGCGATCGCGCTGACATGCGCCGACTTGAATGTGGATGTGGTGCTGGGGGCAAGCAACCCGCACGGCGAGGATATCGAAAGACTGTGCGCCGGGCTGCCGGGGGCGACGGTCCACCGGCAGACGACGGCGATGGCCGCGCTTATGGCCGGGGCCGACCTGGCGATCGGCGGCTGCGGGACAGCCACCTGGGAGCGCTGCGCGCTGGGGCTGCCCGCCATCTGCACCTCCCTCGCCGCCAATCAGGAGCCGATCGCCGCCGCCGCGGCGGACGCGGGCGCGCTGCTTTATCTGGGGAAGGCTGCGGAGGTGAGCGCCGGCGATATCGCGGCCGCGCTCGGCAGGCTGCTCGCCGACCCGGCGGCGGTAAGGAGCATGTCCGCCAAGGCCGCCAAGGTGGTCGACGGCTATGGCACGGAAAGGGTGGTAAGGGCTTTGGGCTTTGCCAAGTATAAAATTACAATCGTTACAGATGCCAAATACTGGATGAACGACCGCATCCCGGCGCTGGCCGCCGCTTTCGAGGCGCGGGGCCACACTGTCGGCTGGGTGCACAAGGTGAAGGATATCCCCGCCGGCGACTGGGTCTTCCTGCTCGGCTGCGGGGAGATCGCCCCGCCGGCCGTCCTGGCGAAAAACCGCCACAATATCGTCGTCCACGCCAGCGCCCTGCCGAAGGGGCGGGGCTGGTCGCCGCTCAACTGGCAGATCGCGGCCGGGGTCAACAGCATCCCGGTGACGATGTTCGAGGCGGCGCCCGCACTGGACAGCGGCGACATCTATGCCGCCGAGACGCTCGAATTCGCGGGCTGCGAGCTTATGGACGAAATGAAGCCCGCCCTGGCGGACGCGACAATCAGGCTGTGCCTGCGGTTCGCCGACGAGTATCCCGATATCGTCGCCGGACGTACTCCCCAGGAGGGCGAACCCAGCTTCTACCGGAAGCGGACGCCGGCCGACAGCAGGCTGGACGCGGATAAGCCGCTGGCCGCGCAGTTCAATCTGCTGCGGGCGGTCGACAACGAGGCCTATCCGGCCTGGTTCGAGCATAACGGCTGCAAATACATCGTGAAGATATACCGCGACAGGGAGTGACGAGATGAACGACGTTACCATCGCCGGCCGGAAGATCGGCGCGGGCCACAAGCCTTTCATCGTGGCCGAGATGTCCGGCAACCACAACCAGTCGCTGGACCGGGCCCTGGACATCGTGCGCGCCGCCGCCCGGGCGGGGGCCGACGGCCTGAAGATCCAGACCTATACCGCCGATACCATGACCCTCGACGTGACCGACCGGGACGACTTCGTCATCCGCGACAGCAACAGCCTGTGGAAGGGCAACAGCCTGTACAGGCTCTATCAGCAGGCCTACACCCCGTGGGAGTGGCACAAGCCCATCCTCGATCTCTGCCGCGAGCTGGGGCTGGTCGGGTTCAGCACGCCGTTCGACGCTTCGTCGGTCGATTTCCTCGAGGAACTGGCTGTGCCCTGCTATAAGATCGCGTCGTTCGAGAATAGCGACATCCCCCTGCTCCGCAAGGTGGGCTCGCTCGGCAAGCCGGTGATAGTGTCGACCGGCATGGCGTCGATCGCCGAGCTGGACGAGGCGGTGCGGACGCTGCGCGACGCCGGCAGCGGCGAGATCATCCTCCTCAAGTGCACGAGTAGTTATCCGTCGACCCCCGAGAATTCCAACATCCTGACAATTCCCCATATGCGCGACCTGTTCGGCTGCCAGACGGGGCTGTCCGACCACACGATGGGCATCGGCGCGGCCGTCGCTTCGGTGGCCCTGGGGGCGACGGTTATCGAGAAGCATTTTACCCTCAGCCGCGCCGACGGCGGCGTCGATTCGGCCTTTTCCCTCGAGCCGGCCGAGTTGGCCGCCCTGGCCGTCGAGACGGAGCGGGCCTGGCAGAGCCTGGGGCAGGTGAGCTACGGCCTGTCGGCGAGCGAGGAGAGCTCGCGCCGCTTCCGGCGGTCGCTGTATGTGGCCCGCGATATCAAGGCCGGCGAGACGCTTACCGCCGACAACATCCGCTGCATCCGGCCCGGTTACGGGCTGGCGCCGAAGTATTACGATCTGGTCCTCGGCCGCCTGGCCGGTCGCGACCTGGCGAAAGGCACGCCACTGACCTGGGACTGCCTCCGCTGACGGGGCCGCGGCTGCGCGATATTTTTTCTAAAAGGGGTGCGCCATGAAGATTGTCGCAACGATCGAGGCCCGCATGACTTCGTCCCGCCTGCCGGGCAAGGTGCTGCTGGAGGCTGACGGCCTGCCGATGCTCGGACACCTTATCGGACGCCTGAAAAAGGCGCCGTCTCTGGACGCTATCGTGGTGGCGACGACGGTCAACCGCCAGGACGACGTGCTGGCCGCTTACGCCGCGGCCCAAGGAGTGGCCTGTTTCCGCGGCAGCGAGGAGGATGTTATGGCGCGGGTGATCGGCGCGGCGGAATCGGTGGACGCCGATATCGTCGTCGAGATAACCGGCGATTGTCCGATCATCGACCCGCAGGTCGTCGAGCAGACGGTCAGGCTGTTCCTTAACAACCCGTGCGCATACGCCAGCAACGTCCAGGTGCGTTCCTACCCGGTGGGCATGGATACGCAGGTTTTCCGCCTGGATACGCTGAAGAAGTCGTTTGCCATGACCGAGGAGCCGCTCGACCGCGAACACGTCAGCCGCCACATGCGCCTCAACCCCGATATCTTCCCCCAGCTCCACCTGGTCGCCTCGCCGGACATGGACTGGCCCGAGCTGGGCCTGACCCTCGACGAGCGGGCCGACTACGAGCTGCTGAAGAAGATCATCGAATACTTCGCCCCCGACCGGCTGTTCGGCTGCCGCGAGGTCATCACCCTGCTGGCGGATGTGCATCCCGAATGGGTGGATATCAACCGGACGGTGCGGCGGAAGGGCCTCCATGAATAGGTACAAGGCGGCGGTCGTGGGCCTGGGCAGCATCGGCCTGGGATACGACTACGACGCCGCCGACGATTCGCGCGTGTTGACCCATGCCGCCGGGTTCCATTTCCACCCCGGCTTCGAACTGGCGGCGGGGGTGGACGGCAGCGCGGCGGCCCGCGAGCGGTTCACGGCCAAGTACGGCCGCCCGGCTTTCGCGACGATGAGCGCGATGATGGCCTCCTGCCGGCCGGCGGTGGTGTCGGTGGCGGTGCCGACCGCCAGCCACCGCGAAGTTTTCGAAGAGGTTGTTTCCCATGGGCCGCGGGCGGTGCTGGCCGAGAAGCCGCTGGGCGGCACGCTGCGGGACGCGGCGGCGATTACGGCGCTGGCGAAGGATAAGGGCACGCTGCTGCTGGTCAATTACATCCGGCGGTTCGAGCCCGGCGTGCTGGCCCTGAAGGCGGCGCTCGCCGCCGGCCGCTGCGGCGAGATATACAAAGGCACGGTGTGGTATTCCAAGGGCCTTGCCAACAACGGATCGCATTTCATCGATCTGCTGATCTTCCTCCTCGGACCGGTGACGGCTGTCAGGCTGCTGAGCCCGGGGACCGAGCCGGGCCCTGACCCGGAGCCGGATTTCGTCCTGTCGTTCGGGGCTGTCGATGTCTATTTCCTGGCCGGCCGCGAGGCGTGTTTCTCGGTGAAGGAGATCGCGCTGATGGGCACCGGCGGGTGCGTCAATTATGAAAATGGCGGCGCGCGGATCAGCGTCCGCACTACCGTCCCCCACCCCACTTTCGCCGGCTATACGGTGCTGGCGGAGCGCGGGACGGAGATCGCGACCGATTTCTACCGCTACCAGGCCCACGTGACCGAAGCCCTCTACCGGACGCTCGACGGCGGCGCGCCGCTCGCCTCGACAGGCGAAACGGCGCTGACGACGCTGGCGGCGGTGGAGGCTGTCAGGGAACTTTGCAGGGAGGCGAGATAAGTGAGCGATAAACTTGCTCTGTTGGGCGGTCCAAAGACGATCGACGGCGAATTCAAGCGCTATAACCCGTACGGACCGGAGGAGCCCCAGGCCGCCAAGGCGGTGGTCGAGAGCGGGGTGTTGTCGAAGTTCATCGGCGCCTGGTCGGAGGATTTTTACGGCGGCGTCAAGGTGAAGGAGTTCGAGGCGGCCTGGGCGGCGTATTTCGGCGTCAGCCACGCCGTGTCCGTCAACTCGGCGACGTCCGGGCTGATGGCAGCCCTGGGGGCGATCGGCATCGAACCGGGCGACGAGGTGATCGTCAGCCCCTGGACGATGTCGGCGTCGGCGACCGCCATCCTCGTCTGGAACGCGGTGCCGGTGTTCGCCGATATCGACGCCGACACCTTCAACCTCGACCTGGCGAGCATTGAAAAGAACATCACGCCGCTGACGAAGGCGATCGTGGTGCCCGATATATTCGGCCAGGCGGCCGACCTGGACGCCATCATGGCGATCGCCCGCAAATACGGGCTCAAGGTGGTCGAGGACGCCGCCCAGGCGCCGGGCGCCTTTTACCGCGGCCGCTACGTCGGCACGGTCGCCGATATCGGCGTGTTCAGCTTCAACTACCACAAGCATATCCACACCGGCGAGGGCGGGATGTGCGTGACGAACGACGCCGCGCTGGCGGAGAGGATGCAGCTCATCCGCAATCACGCCGAGGCGGTGGCCGCCGGCAAGGAGCCCGACAATCTGGCCAACCTGGTGGGCTTCAACTTCCGCATGGGCGAGATCGAGGCCGCCATCGGCCTGGAGCAGCTGAAAAAACTCAAGCGCCTGGCGGCATCCAAGAGCGCGGCCGGCGAACGCCTGACCGAGGGGCTGGCCGGCCTGGCCGGACTGAAGACGCCGGTAGTCCAAAAGGACTGCACTCATGTTTATTACGTATATGCGCTGACGGTCGACGAGGCTGTGCTCGGCGTGCCCCGCGACCGGCTGATCGAGGCTCTCAGAGCCGAAGGGGTGCCGGGGTTGATGCGCGGCTATACCAATATCCACCTCCTCCCCATCTACCAGCGCAAGATCGCTTACGGCGCCAAGGGCTTCCCCTGGGTGCCGGAGATTTATAAGGGGAACGTTTCCTATGCGCGGGGCATATGCCCGGTGGCGGAACGGCTGCACGGGTCGGCGATGATCGGCCTGCAGCCCTGCCTGCACGAGTATTCCGACGAGGAGACGGCCCTGGTTATCGGCGCTTTCCGCAAGGTATGGCGCGGCATGGAGGGACTGAGATGACGGCGACCGACAATTGCTTTATCTACCGGACGGACCGGCTGGGCGTGCGCGCCCTGGAACGGGCCGACCTGGAGGGCGGCTATCCGCTGTGGTTCCGCGACGCCGAGGTCTGCCGCTATAATTCCCACGGCACATTCCCCAAGCGGCTGCCGGAGCTGACGGCCTACATCGACGCGCTGGCCGGCGACCGCTCGAAGGTGGTGTGGGCGGTGGTCGACCTGGCGAGCGGCCGCCATATCGGCAACATGAGCCTGCAGGCCATCGATTATATTAACCGCAGCGCCGAGTTTGCGGTGCTGATGGGCGAGAAGGAGTACTGGGGCAGGGGCTACGCCCGCGAGGCGGGCGAGCTGCTGCTGCGCCACGGGTTTATGAAGCTCAATCTGCACCGCGTGTACTGCGGGACGGCGGCCGGCAACACCGGCATGCAGAAGCTGGCCGCAGCTCTCGGCATGGTGCGGGAGGGCGTCCGCCGCCAGGCGCTTTTTCTGAACGGCGAGTACGCCGATGTGTGGGAATACGGGGTGCTGAAGGATGAGTTTTTGGCCGGACGGTAGGCTGCTGGTCGCCGCCCATGACGCCGGCGGCGCCGAAGTTGTCGCCGCCTGGCTGCGGCAGGCTGCCGGGGGCGACTGCTCCCGGGTGGCTTTCGCGCTGGCCGGGCCGGCGGTGAAGGTGTTCCGGGCGAGGCTGGGCGATATCGCCCTGACGGCGCCGGAGGAGGCGTTCGCCGCCGTGGCTGGCTATGACCGGGTGCTGACCGGCACCGGCTGGGGGTCGGATCTGGAGCGGCGGGCGATTGCTGCGGCGAAGGCGGCCGGCGTGAGGGTGGCGGCGTATCTCGACCACTGGACGAATTACCGCGAGCGGTTCGTGCTGGATGGCGCCCCCGTGCTGCCGGACGAGCTGTGGGCGGGGGACAAGCATGCGTACCGCCTGGCGCGGCAGGTTTTTCCGTCCGTGCCGGTGGTGCTGGAACCCAACCGCTATTTCGCGGACGCGGTCGCGGCCTTCAGGGAGGCCGCGTCGCCGCCCCGGCGGAGCAACGGCAAGCGCGTTCTTTATATCTGCGAACCGCGAACGATGCAATATGGCCGGGCCGATTATTGGGGCTACACCGAGTACGAGGCGCTGGCGGGGTACCTGGAGCATCTCGTCCGCGAGGCTGTGCCGGTGGAAGAGGTCCGTGTCCGTCTTCATCCGGCGGAGAGCGCCGGCAAGTACGCAGCCGTGACCGCGAAATTTGCCGACGCCTTGCCGCTTACGGAGAGCGCCGGCGCGCCGCTGGCCGCCGACTGCGCCTGGGCGGACTGGGTGGCGGGCTGCGACAGCATGGCGATGGTGATCGCGCTGCTGGCCGGTAGGACGGTCTTCTCATGTATTCCGCCGGGCGGCCGGAAAATGACCCTACCTTATCCGGAAATAGTCCGGCTGTTCGCCAGCCGATGAGCGCTATCAGACAAGGAAGGAGCCGCGACAATGACGACAGGCAAAACTGAGCCCAGGTTCGGCCACCTGCAATACTGCGTCAGGTGCTGTATGCCGGAGACGCAGGAGGGACTTATTTTCGACGACCTGGGTATCTGCCAGGCGTGCCAGTCTTCCGAGCAGAAGATCCATATCAACTGGGTCGAGCGGGAGAAGGAGCTGAGGCGCCTGCTGGAGGACGCCAAGGCCAAGGCGGGCAATAATTACGACTGCATCATCCCCATCAGCGGCGGCAAGGACAGCACCTTCCAGCTCCATGTGCTTACGAAGGTCTACGGCATGAAGCCGCTGGCGGTGACTTTCAGCCACAACTGGTACAGCGAGATCGGCTGGTATAACCTGGTGAACTCGCTGGAGCAGTTTAACGTCGACCATATGATGTTCACCCCCAACCGCGATCTGGTGAACCGGATGGCGCGCCGGTCGCTGTCGGGGATCGGCGATTCCTGCTGGCACTGCCACGCCGGGGTGGGCGCTTTTCCGCTGCATATCGCGGTGAAGTTCAACATCCCGCTGCTCATCTGGGGCGAGTCGATCGCCGAGTCTTCGGGACGGGCTTCGTATTTCAATCCGGTGAAGAAGTTCGACCGCGAGTATTTCACGAAGGTGTCCGCCAAGCTGAAGCCGTCGGAGATGGTGTGCAGCTATCTTTCCGAGCGGGATCTATATCCTTTTAATATCCCCACCCTGGAGGAATGCGAGCGGGTCGGCCTGCACGGCATCCATCTCGGCGATTATATTTTCTGGGACGACGAGCGGCAGACGGAGTTCGTCCGCGATAACTACGGCTGGAAAGAGGTCGATATCGAGGGGACGTATAAGCGCTATAAGAGCGCGGAGTGCATGATGCCGGGCGTCCACGATTTCACCTGTTACCTCAAGCGCGGCTATGGCCGGGCGACCTTCCACGCCAGTGTGGATGTGCGCACCGGGCTGGTGACCCGCGAGGAGGGCTTCGCGCTGGCGAACGAGTACGATTCCGAGCGGCCGGAGGCGCTAGATTATTACCTGGAAACGACCGGCATGCCTGAGGAGGAGTTTTACGCGACGATGAAGGGGCTTAGGGTGCCGAAGCTGAAGGACACCGACATCCCGGTGACGCCCAAGGACCCGTCGCGGCGGCGGACGATGAAGCCGTTCGTGCAGCAGTTCATCGCGGATGTCAGGCGCAAGACGGACGGCGGCGCGGGCCGGAAGGGGGAATGACGGTGGAGGAGATGGCTACGTTGGGTCTGAGCGTGCGGGAGATCGTCGACGGGTACCGGCAGCGCAAATTCAGCCCGGTGGAGATCGCCCGCCTGTATATCGCCCAGGTGGAGAAGGCCGAGCCGGTCTGCAAGGCGTGGGTGTGCTACGACGCCGAAAAGTACCTGGCCGCCGCCCGCGAGACGGAGAAACGGCTGATGGCCGGCGAGGCGGTGCGGGCTCTCGAAGGGGCGCCGGTCGGCGTCAAGGATATCATCAATACAGCCGAGTTCCCGACTCAGATGGGCAGCCCGCTGTGGGAGGGCTTCACCCCCGGCAACGACGCGCGGGTGGTGTTTCACGCCAAGCGGGCCGGGGCGCTCGTGCCCGGTAAGACGGTTACTGCCGAGTTCGCCGTCCATACGCTGGGGAAGACCGAGAATCCCCATGACCGCCTGCGCAACCCCGGTACGTCGTCGAGCGGTTCGGCGGCGGCGGTGGCGGCCGGGATGGCGCCGGTAGCCCTGGGGACGCAGACCGCCGGCTCGATCGTGCGGCCGGCGAGTTATTGCGGCGTATATGGCATGAAGCCGTCGTTCGGGCTCATCCCCCGCACGGGGATGCTGAAGACGACCGACAGCCTCGATACCGTCGGCTTCTTCGTCGGCTGCCTGGAGGACGCGGCGCGGGTTTTCGACGCCCTTAGGGTCCACGGCCGCGATTATCCGCTGAGCGACGCGGCGCTGACCGACCCCGCCCGCCAGGACAAGCCGGCGGGCCGCCCCTGGCGGGTGGCGCTGGTAAAGACTCATACCTGGCCGGAGGCCAAGGATTACGCCAGGGAGGCTTTCCTGGAGTGGGCGAAGAAGCTGGCCGGCACGGCCGGGATCGAGGTGACCGAGGCTGACCTGCCGGCGGGCCTGGAGCGCATCCACGAGGTCCACGCCACCGTTTACGACCGGGCGCTGGCCTATTACTTCCAGGAGGAGTTCAAGAACGCTTCCCTCGTTTCGCCGATCATGAACGACCTCATCAGGCACGGCAACGCGATCGCCCGCGAGGACTACTGGCAGGCGATGGCCGATCAACTGGCGATGGCCCGGTCGATGGACGCGTTCTTCACCGCGGGCGGATACGATATCCTGATTTCGCTGAGTACGGCCGGGCACGCGCCGCTGAGGGACGAGCCGGAGCCGCGCGACCCCGCCCTGATCTGGACGGCCACGCATCTGCCGGTTATCAGCGCCCCTGCGCTGGTGTCGCCTGCCGGCCTGCCTTTCAGCGTGCAGCTCGCGGCCAGACGCTACAACGACCCGCTGCTGCTGAAGTTCGCGGCCGCGCTGGCGGCGGACGGCCTGCTGCCTAAAGGCGCCAACCCTCTCTTTTCAGCGCAATAATCGACAAGAAAATCTGCGAATTATTTTTATTTCCGGCAGGAATACTGAGATGTAGTGTGGAAATTTTACAGCAAATTACATCAGAGGTGAAGGCTGCTTGAAAGAGGATATGTACAGCTATCACTACTACAAGCGTCGCTCGGTTATGACACCGGCCAAGACTTCGGATTATCTCGTCCAGGCCGCGCTCTTCTGCGGGCTGGCTTATGCGGTCGTTACTATTGTTGTGATGTTCCGGTAGCTGCCGGAACTGGAAAAACAGCCCTGACAACTGTCAGGGCTGTTTTTATTTGGTACATTCGAAATTTAGCTTGCGCAGATGTTTCAGGCTGGCTTTGACTTTGGATGCCGGGCTGCGGCCGCCGGGGAATTCCAGCGCGTATAGGCCCTTATACCCCGTTTGTTCCAGCTTGGCAATGATGGCCGCAAAGTCCATGTCGCCGCCGCCGGGGTAGGCGGGCACGAAGCCGTCCGGCCGGTTGACCATGTCCTTGAGGTGGACGTAGCCGATGTGGCCGGCAAGGATGTGGGCGGCTTTCAAGGGGTCCCAGCCGGCGGGCAGCCAGTTGCCGGTGTCGAAGGTGACTTTGAGCCACGGCGAGGCGAACGGGGCGACTAAGTCGCGGAGAAGTTCGGCGTCGCCGGTGGTGGGGTTGGGGGCGTTCTCGACGGCGAGGACGATGCCTTTGGCGGCCGCGTCGTCGATGAGCTGGCTGATCGCCTGCCGCCACCAGCCGGCTTCGAGCATCGACCGGTCTACGGGCCCTACGGCTAAGAGGAGCCGGAATACCTTGGCTCCAAGCCGCTCGGCTTTGGCAAGGCTTTTTTCCACCGACAGGAGCGCCTGGCGGGCGCCTTCGTCGGTGGCGGCCAGCAGGCAGTCGTTGGCGGCGTAGGTGCATTCGAGCTGGTATTCGGCCAGGAAGTCCTTGATTTCGTAAAGTTCTTCGATGGAGCTGCGCCAGTAGGGGCGGAATTCGATGCCGGCGCAGCCGTATTTGTCCGCCACCGGCACAAGTTCCAGCTGGCACATCCCCGAGCGCAGGTATTGGTCCCAGGTGACGGCGCTGATTATGAGCCGCATCGCCCCCCTCCTCTCTCCTTGCTACCGGCCGTTGATTACCGCCCATCTGCGTTGTTAGTCCTGCGGGCGCTTGCTTGCGTACTTGCGAGTACGCGGCGCGGCGCGTCCTCGGCCTGCCTAGCATCTGGGCAGTACTGAACGGCCTTATATTTCATACAATTTCAATCGCGCTCAAGCTCGGTTATTTCTGGGCGGTGGCGACTTTTTCGGCGCCGGCGGTATGGTCCTCGGCGAATTTCTGCCGTTGAACGGCGTCGATTCTGGCGATAAGGTGGGTTATTTCGGCGACGTGTTCTTTTTCGTCGTCACGGATGTGGGCGAGGAGTTTTTTGATTTCCTGGTCGTCGATATTGTCGATGTGGGCCTGATATTGGTTGATGGCCTGCAGTTCGCCCATCAGGTCTTCCCTGAGCCAGATGATGAGCTGCTCCAGGGGCGAGGCCTTGAGGCCGCTGCCGGCTTCCGGCTGTCCGTACGCCATGGTGGATACCTCCCTGTGTGATGGCTGCCGCTTTTGGTGTAAGTTACCTATTCGCTTTGGGGGAGCTATTTCCCTCCCTCAGTATTCCTCGTTGCTGAAATCGACCACCCGGCAGCTTGTCTCTTCACAGAGCATGCTGCAAAACGGGCAGCGCACCACGGCGGCGGCGTGGCTGGCGAACATGCCGCCGCAGCGGCTGCATTTGTATCCGGTTTCGGCGTTGTCTGCTGGTTTGTCCATGGTTTCGCACCCCCTTATCGCTTGCTATGCAGTATTTCCTCCGCTGGCATAAATATGCGGCGCGCCGCTTAGCGACGGACGAGCCTGCGGATGGCCGCGTCCCAGTCGGCATCGCCCACGCGGCTTTCCAGGTCGATTATTTCGAGGATTTCGCCCTGGCAGAAGGCGATGGCGTCGGCGACCGGCCTGGCGGCAGCCGGCAGGTGGACGATTTTGAGGAGCGGGTAGCAGGCGGCCAGCCGGTCGAGGATGGCGGGGGTCAGGTCGTCGGAGGCGTGGTCGGCGACGATTATTTCCTGCCACGCCGGTTCGAGGGCGGTTTCGTACAGCAGTCGGCGCAGGTTGTCTTCGACGCTGTCCTCGGCGTTGCGGACGATGACGAGCAGGCTGGCTCTGAGGGTCCTGCCCGGCCCGCCGCCTGACCACAGGCCCAGGAGGTCGCGGAAGACGTGCCATAGGCCGTAGAGGGCCAGGGAGACGACGATGACGGTCAGCCAGTAGGGGAAAAGCAAAATATCCTACCCCCTTTTCCGGGATAGGATATTATATGTGCCGGCGGAGCGGGCGTGCCTGCCCGCTCAGTCGAGGACGACGATCTTGTTTTTGATGGCGTAGAGGACTGCCTGGGTGCGGTCGGCGACGTCGATTTTGCGGAAGATGTTGGTGAGGTGGTTCTTGACGGTTTTTTCGCTGAGGAAGAGTCTGTGAGCGATTTCCTGGTTGCTGAGGCCTTTGGCGATGAGCTGCAGGACTTCGAGCTCGCGCAGGGTGAGGCGCTCGTCGCGGCCGTGCTGGAGGATGCTGGCCGCACCGTGCCGCCGTTCTTCTTCCAGACGGGTGATTTCGCCGAACAGTTTTTTGGCGAGGGTGGGATAGATGAAGGATTCTCCTTCGTATACGGTCCGAATTGCTTTGATGAGCATGCCGGGCTCGACGTCCTTGAGAAGGTAGCCTGCGGCGCCCGCTTTGACGACTTCGACGACATAGCTTTCGTCGTCGTGGATGGTAAGGATGATGACTTTGACGCTTGGCTGGGCGGCGCGGATGCGTTTGGTGACCTCCAGGCCGTTGAGGCGCGGCATGTTGATGTCCAGGAGGGCTATGTCTGGAACCGCTTCGCCGGCTTTGCGCACCGCTTCCTCGCCGTCGCCGGCTTCGGCGACGATGGCGAAATCGCTTTCGAGCTCAAGCACGTTTTTGATGCCTTGCCTAAGCAGGGCATGGTCGTCGGCGATCAGAATCCGGATCGGCATCGGTCCTCACATCCCTTCGCTATTTGACTATCCGGGCCGTAAGAAAGATCATGACTTCAGTTTCCGATTTGGATTTGGAGTTGCTTTCGAACAGTTTGCCGAGGATGGGCAGGTCGGCCAACCCCGGGATGCGGTTCTTGCCACCCGATTCCTCGGTGTTGATCAGGCCGCCGATGACCATGGTTTCGCCGTCTTTCATGCGGACGTTGGTTTCGGCTTCGCGGGTGCTGATGCGGTAGGCTTTCATCTCGGTGACGAGGGTGGGAGTGCTGACTTCGGTGTGGACGGCGGCGGTTATCAGCCCGTCGGCGTTGATGCGGGGAGTGTATTTGAGCCGGATGCCGGCTTCGACGTAGCTGATGGTGTTGGTGGTTTTGCCGTTTTCGGTTTTTTCTACGAGGACGGGGATGCGATCGCCGATGAGGATGTTGGCTTCTTTGCCGTCGATGGTGGTGATGTTGGGTTTGGCGAGGATTTTGGCGTCGCCCTTGGTGATGAGGGCGTTTAGCGTGGCCTGGAATGTGAATTCGAACGGCCGGCCCTCGGGGGTGCGGCCGAAGGATATGACGCCCGGGTATTCGCGGGTGACGGTGGTCTTGCTGGTCGAGCCGGAGCTTGAGGATGTATCGTATTCGGTTTTGGCGGGCAGGCCCGACCATTTCCAGTCGATGCCGAGGTTCCTGCCGGCCGTCCTGTTGATGGACACAACCTGGGCTTCGAGGGAGATCTGCCGGTAGGGGATGTCGAGTTCCTCAAGGGTGCTGCGGATGGTGTCGGCTTCGGCCGGCGACCCGCTGAAGACGATGGAGTTGGTGGCTTCGTCGACTTTCAGCCGGTCTTCGGGGATGATGAGGGCGAGGGTCTTTTTGATTTCGGAGGCTTTGGCGTAGTTGACCTTGATGATCTGGACGTTGCCGAAGCCTTTGCTGAGCTTTTCGGGGGTGGCGACGACGATGACGTGGCCCATCCGCTGGTAGACGAGCCCTTTGGTCTTGGTGACGAGGTCAAGGGCGGTTTCGAAGGGGACGTTGGCCAGGTGGATGGTTATTTTGCCGGCAGCCGAGTCGTCGGCGACGATGCTGACGCCGCCGACGCTGGCCAGGGCGGTGAGCACGTCGCGCACTTCGGTGTTGACGACGTTCATGTTTACGAGCGGCGCGGCGGTCGCCCGGCCGGCGAACAGTAGTAAGAGCAGGCTGAGCAATGCTATGTATTTTTTAGTTCCCCTCATGTGTTCACCTTCCCAGGCCGAGAGTTAGACGGCCTCCCGGGCCATGCAGCGTAACGTAGCTGTTGCTGATGGCGACAATCTGGTATGGGCCGACGTAGTCGCCCCTGCGGTAGGAACGGCTGTCTGCGCCGTATTGGATGATGGCCGAGCCGATGTTGCCGGCCATGATGACTCCGGAGAGGATGGGCATTATTTCCGTCTGGCGGATCTGCCGCTCGGCGTTGGCCTGCTTGGCCTGGGCTGCGCCGGGGAAAAGCTGCTGCTGCTTGGCCAGGTATTCCGCCGGCGCGGCAAAGGGATCGCGCACGGCCAAATCGGGCTGGTAGCCCTTGGGCATGACCGGCTTGCCGGGCTGGGACGGCATGGTAATCTGCGGTAAGACGCCGGCCGGTACGAGGGGCAGCTGCGGCAGGCTGCGGTAATACATCGTGGCGGTTAGGGCGGCGACGATGGCCAGAACCGTGAGCAGGCGCCAGCGGGAAGCAAAAGCCGCAATAATCGGCGACATCTTTTCGGACACTCCACTCTACGTTATTTTCTTCGACGGCCGGACGGTGAAAGTTAAACGCTTTATTCGACATAATATTCGACGCCTTGTGAAGAAATCCTGTAAGGAATAGGCATTTCTAAGCATCATAAAGCGTCGAAAAGAAAAATTTATCACTGAATTAAAAAATCCTGTGAAGGCTCACAGGATTTTTTGCCGTCCGCCATTTTAGAGAAGGCTGTCTGCGGTCGGCGCGTGCCCCACCGCCCGCCAGGATGCCCTGCCGCACAGACAGCGGTAGGCGGGCTTGGCTGTCAGGCGGCCGCAGTATATTTTGGCGCCGCAGTGGCCGCAGATCCAGACCCGCGAGAGGTCTTCGGCCTTGGCGCCCCAGAGCTGGATGGGTTTTTTGCTGGTGAACATGGTACCTCCTGAGGGGGCTTAGGTTAATTGTTTGTTTAGCGGGGGCCTTGGGTGCGGCGCATGTCGCCACCGCCGCCGCGGCGGGCTTTGATGGCGAAGTAGGCGTATTTCTCGAGGGCTTCGATGATCTGGCGCCGTTTTTCGGCGCCGACTTCTTCGGGGAGGGCGGCGCCGATGACTTCCTTTATCATGGCGTCGACCTGAAAACCGTGGTAGCCCAGATGGAGGAGCTGGAGTTTCAGTTCGTAGATGCGCGCGAGCTGGCTGTCCATATCACCCTCCCGTAAATTTTGTTGTTGCTTATATCATACTTGTAAAAATTTACCAAATCAAGTAAATTGTTCCGACTTTTTTCGCGGCGGATGCATCGGGAGGCACGAGACCATGCCGGCCGGGGCGGTCGCGGTAAGGCTGCCCCTTAAAAAATACAAGGCGCGGCGATAGCGGGCGGGGGCGAGCGGGCGGCAGCGGGGGCATACGGTCTGGCCGCCCGCCTTTTTTTGTTGCCGGGAAGACCATTTTGTCGGTTTTTTTGTCCGGCCCTGAGACTAAATCAGACATTCTTCGTTGGTAAATTATGGAAAAATAATAACTAAATGGGGTTTGTTTGCGGGCGGTATTTTTTTCTTTTGCACCATGCATATTTTTTCCTTGTTTACGCATTACTACCACCGGAAACTTCACCCGTTTGCTTTCCCAATAGCGGCGCGGACGAACCGGCACCTACCGGCGCTGATCTTGTCGGGTGTCGGCGGAAGCTCTCGCCAGGGCGAGCTTTTTATCAGGATCGAGGTGGTGGAATGCAGGCAGGCTCATAGGGTAGCGGGTTTTATTCTAAGGAATTCAGAGATGAGGTGAATTTGACAAGATGCGGAAAAAACTGTTGGTATTGGCGTTGTGTTTAATTCTCCAGGCAGCTATGGCAGTACCGTGCTCGGCCGATGTGTATGTTCCTGGCGATTTACAAGTTACTGACGATTTGAAAGTATGGGACGATGTGACAGTCGGTGACGATTTGACAGTTGGTGACGATTTGAAAGTCGGTGGAAACCAGGAAATCACCGGCAACCAAACCGTCAAAGGAAACTCGACTGTCGACGGCACATTAACCGCCGATAAGGTCAAAGCCGATAAGGTTGATGCCAAGTACATCGACGCCAAGGATATCGACGCCGGCAAAGTATCCGCCGGTAAAGTCGATGCGTATAAGGTCGATGCCAAGTACATCGACGCCAAGGATATCGACGCCGGCAAAGTATCCGCCGGTAAAGTCGATGCGTATAAGGTCGATGCCCAGTACATCGATGCCAAGGATATCGACGCCGGCAAAGTATCCGCCGGTACGGTCAACGCCGGCAAGGTCAATGCGTATAAAGTCGATGCTCATAAAGTCGACGCCGACTACATCGACGCTTATGATATCGACGCGGCCAGAATCACCGCCGGCACGGTCAGCGCGGTACAATCCAACGCTATTCAGATGAACGCTATTCAGATGAACGCTTTCCAGGTAAATGCCGGTCAGGTCAACGCCGGTAAGGTTAACGCCGGGTTCATCGATGCTTATGACATCGATGCGGCCAGAATCACCGCCGGCGCGGTCAACGCTTGCACGGTCAACGCGTTTAAGGTTAATGCCGCGTTTATCGATGCTTATGACGTTGACGCCGCGAAAGTCAATGCCGGTCAGCTCAGGGTTCGCAACGACGCCCATATTGGCGGCGACTTATATGTCGGCGGCGAGGCGACGGTTAACGGTCAGATTCATGGCGTGCAGGACGGTATTGCCCCGACCGATGCCGTCAACATGCGTCAATTCAACAGGTCCATCGGCGACCTCGCATCGCGCGTAGACCGCGTGGGCGCCCTGTCGGCGGCCATGTCGGGCCTGGCGCCGCTGGACTACGATCCCGAGCAGCCTACCCAGGTCGCGATCGGTGTCGGCACTTACGCCGGCCAGCAGGCGGTGGCGGTAGGTCTCTACCACTACGGCGGCGGCAAGGACGTTCTCCTCAATCTGGGCTTCGCGATGGCCAGCAGCGAGAAGATGGCCCGCGCGGGCATGACGTGGCGGATCGGCGGCAAGCGCACGGACAAGGCGGCCGTGAAGAGCGCTGAGGCCGTGCCGGCCTCGGCTCAGGCGGCTCCCGGCTCGCGGCTCCTGAAGGTTATCCAGGACGCGAAGGCGGCGGAGGCCAAAGAGGAATAAGCTAGCTAACAAAGATGGGGAACGAAAGTTCCCCATCTTTGTGTACCGTTTATCAGCCACGGGACTGGAGGATACCGATGTGGACGAGGATTATCAGGCGCTGTTCCCCGACAACCGCGCAATGGGCGATACGAATTTGCGCCAGGCGCAACTGGTGATGCTGCGCATGCTGCGTATCGTGGACCATATCTGCCGCAAGCACGGCATCGAGTACTGGCTGGAATCGGGCACGCTGCTGGGGGCGGTGCGCCACGGCGGTTTTATCCCCTGGGACGACGATCTGGATATCGCTATGCGGCGGGCGGACTACGAGCGTTTTCGGGCGTTAGCGTTTCTGGAACTGCCTGAAGACCTGGTTTTCCAGACGACGGAGACTGACGTCAATTACCGCGATTTGCTGCCGCGGATCAGGGACACGAGGAGCAAATTTTTTGAAAAGGATAAGGGCTATGTTCCTCGTCACCAGGGAATATATCTGGATATCTTCCCGTTCGATTCTTACCCCAACCGGCTTGTCATGGCGGCGCTGACGCTCCGCCACCGCCTGCAGCAGTACAGGAAGAGGCTTCCCCAAGACTCCCCCGGCAGAGCCGCGTATATATGCGGTCTTTATACCCTCGGCCTGCCGCTCGTCCTGGCGCTATACGCGGCGGAATGGACCGCCTGGCGATTCCGCGATATTTTCTTCAACAAGCCCGGCCAGAAATATCTGTCGCGCGGGGTGGAGGTCTCCAGCAAACCGCCCCATGACCGGCGGGATATCTTTCCGCTGCGGGAGATTTCTTTCGAAGGCTACACGTTTTTCGCGCCGCACCGGCCCGATACCTATCTGCGGAAGAAGTACGGCGATTTTCTGAAGGTGCCGCCGGAAGGCGAGCGCAAGACCCACGCGCGCGAAATCATCGTCAACGTGCCCCAGGGGATGTGAATAAAAAACAGGGAACGCGATTGCGTTCCCTGTTTTTGCATTTGGCTTATCAACGTCCGCCCTGTTTTATTGCCTCAAGTTTAGGAGCCATTATTCTTTTATAGGCTTCGACACCGGGCTGATCAAAGGCGTCGACGTCGGCGAGTTCGCCTTCGTAGGCGACGGACAGGGCGAGCAGGTAGAGGAGCTCGCCGAGGTGGAAGGCGTCGAGCCGTGGAAGGTGGAAGACGGCGCTGAAGCGCCCGTCGCTGCTGAGGGCCTCGGCGTTGGCGGCGAGGGCGGTGTCGAGGGCTTGGCTCATGCGCAGGGAGGAGATTTTCGATAGCTCGCGGGAGGCGGGGAAAGCGTCGGGGATGACGGGGTCATCTTCCCATGCCGCTATGCGGACGAACTGGACGACTTTGTCACGGGCGCCGTCCTGGTGCTGCTGGGTCTGGGCGTGCATGTCGGTGGTGCCGACGGCGACTATGGGGGTGCGGCCGTAGAAGACCTCCCTCCCCTGCCGGTCGGTGCGTTTGCCGAGGGATTCGGCCAAGAGCTGGATATACCATTCGGCGACGGCTTTGAGCCGGTCGGAATAGGGCATGAAGATTTCGATGTCGCGGCCGTGGTTGGCGGCGGCGAGGTATTTGAGGGCGGCGTTCAGGAGGGCGGGGTTGGTTTTTATGTCGCCCTGCTGGCAGGCCTGGTCCATGGCCTGCGCACCGGCAAGGAAGGCGTCGATGTCGAAGCCGATGCAGGCGGCGGTGACGAGGCCGACTTCGGAGAAGACGCTGAAGCGGCCGCCGATGCCGTCGGGGACGGCGAAGGTGGGCCAGCCATTTTCCTGGGCGAGTTTTTTGAGAAGGGTGGCTTTGTCGCCCTCGGCCGGGTCGGTGACGGCGACTACGGAGAGATCCAGCCCGGGGGCCTGCCGCAAGGCGTCGTAGACGACCATGAAGGCGCCCATGGTGTCGAGGGTGGCGCCCGATTTGGAGACGACGACGAGCAGGAGGCGGTAGGGCGATTTCTGCGCCGTGGCGGCGAGGATGTGGCCGATGAGGTCGCGGGTGCGCTGGGGATCGAGGTTGTTGCCGCTGAAATAGAGCTCGGGATAGCCGCCGCGCTCCTCGGGGGAGCGGCTGTTCCAAAATTCGCCGCAGTGGGCGTCGAAGAGGACGCGGTTGCCGAGGTAGGAACCGCCGATGCCGAAGTGGATGACGGCGTCGGTGCGGTGGCGGAGGCTGGCGCCGAAGTCTTTGAGCCTGCTGATGGATTCCGGGCTGTTGAGGTTACCGGCGGCGACATAGGGCAGCTGGCTGAAGAGGACTTTTTCGGGGGCGCCGTCTTTGGAGAGGTGGCCGCGCACTTCGCCGGTGGCCCGCATGCGGCAGACGGCGGCGTGGGCGGCGGCTATGCGGCCGGCGATGCCGGCGAGGTCGGCGTCGGTCACTTTGCCGTCGCCGTAGAGGTTGGCATGGTCGAACGCGAATCCCGAGGGGAGCTTGAGCATGTCAGGCGCCTCCTTCGTTTAGAGCGCCGGGCTGCGTTACCCGGCGAGGAGCTTGGTGAGGATGGGGTCGGCGGCGAGTTTGACGGCCAGGTCGCGGCAGGTGTTTTCGTCCGATTGGACGGTCCAGCTGGCGACTTTTGTGCCGCAGACTACGGCTTCCTTGAGCGGCAGGCCGCGCATGAGGCCCATGACGGTGCCGGAGAAGAAGGCGTCGCCCGCACCGGAGGTGTCGATGACGGTGACGGGGAAGACGGGCTGGTGGCCGGCCGTCCCTCTTACCGCGTCGTAGTAGACGCAGCCGGCGCTGCCGAGGGTGATGACCATGCCGCCGAGGCCTTTGGCGGCGACGAAGCGGGCGAGTTCCCACTCGATGCCGGCGATGTTGTCAGCCGGCAGGGGGACGCCAAAGAGCCGCTCGGCTTCGACGTTGTTGCAGATGAAGCAGTCTAGCTGGCCGAGGATATCGGGGTGGGACATGATGACGGAGAGGTTGCCGGGGATGCCGTAGACGGGACGGCCCTGTTCGCGGGCCAGGCTGAGCACTTTTTTGGTGATGTGTTCGTTGAGGTCGAGTTCGAGGACGATATGGTCGGTGTGGCGGACGATTTCGGCGCCGTTTTTGCTGATGTGGGTTTCGAGGTGGTAGAGGTCGGGCATTTGGGAGATGGAGCCGGCCAGGTCGCCGGTGTCGTCCATAACTGCCAGCCACAGGCCCATGCCGCGGGTTTCGGTTTCGATTATGTATTCGGCTCCGACCCCGGCTTTGGCGAGGCGGGCGGTGATCTCCCGGCCGATGCCGCTGCGGTCGACGCTGGCGACGAAGCTGGTGGCGATGCCGAGGTTGGCGAGGTTTTCGGCGACGTTGCGGCCGACACCGCCGTGGACGAATTTGACGGAACCGAGGTTGCGGCCGGCGGGGCTGTATTTCTGCTTGGCGAAGCCTTTGCAGTCCATGAAGATTGTGCCGATTACAGCGGCTTTCGGTGTCATGAGGCGCCTCCCGGTAGAATGATTTATCAGCGGTCGTGCTGCAGGGAACCGACGAAGCCGGCGGGATGTGATTTGTGCCAACGCCAGGCGGTGGCGATGATTGTGTCGAGGTCGCTGAGGCGCGGCTGCCAGCCGAGCTCGGCGGCGATGCGGCGCGAGGAGGCGACGAGGACGGCGGGGTCGCCGGGTCTGCGGGCTTGTTCGCGGACGGTAAAGTCGACGCCGGTAACCGCTTTGGCGCGATCGATGACCTGGCGAACGCTAAAGCCTGTCTCGGAGCCGAGGTTGTATACTTTCGGCCCTCCGTCGGCGGTGAGGTGTTGCAGCGCCTTGACGTGGGCGTCGGCGAGATCGGTGACGTGGATGTAGTCGCGGATGCAGGTGCCGTCGTCGGTGGGGTAGTCGGCGCCGTAGATGGCGACGGATTCGCGCTGGCCGAGCGCTGCCTGAAGGATGAGGGGGATGAGGTGGGTTTCGGGGCTGTGGTCTTCGCCGATGGTCCCGTCTTCGGCGGCGCCGGCGGCGTTGAAGTAGCGGAGGGAGACGTAGGAGAGCCCGTAGGCGGCGGCAAAGTCGGCCAGCATCTGCTCGATGGCCAGTTTGGTGCGGCCGTAGACGTTGGTGGGCGCCGTAGGCATGTCTTCGACGATCGGCCAGGCGGCCGGTTCGCCGTAGACGGCGGCGGTGGACGAGAAGACGATTTTTTTGACGCCGCCGGCCAGCATGGCGTCGAGCAGGGCGAGGGTGCCGGCGACATTGTTGTTGTAGTAGGCGCTGGGGTCTTTCATTGATTCGCCGACCAGGCTGGAGGCGGCGAAGTGGATGACGGCATCAATACTATGGGCGTTAAGGGTTTGGGCGAGTTTGTCCCGGTCGCGGATGTCGCCGTCGACGAGCCCGATCCCGGCCGGGACGGCCTGCTTATGGCCTTTGGTGAGGTTGTCGTAGACGACGACCCCCTGCCCCGCCCGCAGGAGTTCGCGGACGGTATGGGAGCCGATGTAGCCGGCGCCGCCGGTGACGAGTATGTTCATGGGTTCTCCCCTACTCCCCGCCTTTATCCGGCCGGAGGCGGCAGGATGCCGCCGCTTCCTGGCCGACCAGAAGGGGTTTGACGGTTTTTATGAGGTATTGGAGGAACTGGTCGCGGAGGTCGGGACGCTTGAGGGCAAATTCGATGGTGGCCTCAAGGTAGCCCTGTTTGTCGCCGACGTCGTAGCGGCGGCCGTCGAAGTGGTAGGCGTACACCGGGCGGGTGGCGGCCAGCACTCTGAGGGCGTCGGTTAGCTGGATTTCGCCGCCGCGGCCAGGAGGGGTGGTTTCGAGGATTGCGAATACTTCGGGCTCGATGATGTAACGGCCGAGGACGGCGAGGCGCGAGGGAGCCTCGGCCTGAGGCGGTTTTTCGACGAGGTCGGCGGCTTTCCAGAGGTTTTCGCCGACCGGGACGGGCTTGACGATGCCGTAGCTCGATACTTTGTCCTGCGGCACTTCCTGGACGCCGAGGATGGTGCCGGGGTTGTCTTCGTAGACGTCGAGCAGCTGTTTGAGGCAAGGGACGGCGGCGTCGATGATGTCGTCGCCCAGGAGGACGGCGAACGGCTCGGGGCCGACGAACTGCTTGGCGCAGAGGACGGCGTGACCAAGGCCGCGCGGCTCTTTCTGGCGGACGTAGTGGATGGTGACGTTGGAGATTTCCTCGACAAGGCCGAGGAGGTCGTATTTGCCCTGGGCCTTGAGGGTGAGCTCAAGCTCGACGGCGCGGTCGAAGTGGTCCTCGATGGCCCGCTTGTTGCGGCCGGTGATGATGAGGATTTCTTCGATGCCCGACTGGATGGCTTCTTCGATTATGTACTGGATGGCAGGCTTGTCGACGATGGGCAGCATTTCCTTGGGCTGAGCCTTGGTGGCCGGCAGGAAGCGCGTGCCGAGCCCGGCCGCGGGGATGACGGCTTTTCTGATTTTACGCATTTCTGGCATAATTCACCGCCTCGGATAGGATTGTTTTAAGTCTCTCGGGGCTGCCGGCCTCGGCGTAGACTCTGACGATGGGCTCGGTGCCGGAGGCGCGGAACATGAGCCAGCCGCCGTCGACGTAAAGCTTGCAGCCGTCGGTGCAGTCGGTCTTGAGCGGCCTGAGGCTGCCTAAAGCGCCGGGCGGCGCGGGGATGAGGCCGCCCATGAGGCGGTTTTTCCTCGCGTCGTCGAGGTGGAGGTCTTCGCGCCCGTAGTAGAAGTGGCCGAGCTCGGCCATCATTTCGTCGAGGAGCTGGCCGAGGGTTTTGCCGTAGGCGGCGACGACTTCGATGAGCAGGAAGCCGAGGAGAACGCCGTCGCGCTCGGGGATGTAGTTTTTGATGCCGATGCCGCCGGATTCTTCGCCGCCGATGAGGATGTCCTCGGCGAGCATGAGGTTGGCGATGTATTTGAAGCCGACGGGGGTTTCGTAGAGTTTGAGGCCGTATTTGCCGGCGACGCGTTTGACGAGTTCGGAGACGGTGAGGGTTTGGGCGACGCCGCCTGTCCAGCCGCGTTTTTCGTGGAGGTACTTGGCAAGCAAGGCCATGATCTGATGGGCGTTGATGAAGCGGCCGTCGGCGTCGATGGCGCCGATGCGGTCGCCGTCGCCGTCGGTGGCGAGACCGACCGCGGCTTTGTGCTCGGCGATGGCGGCGCGGAGGGCGGCGAGGTTTTTGTCGATGGGTTCGGGGTTTACGCCGCCGAAGGAGGGGTTGTATTCGCTCCTGATTTCGACGAGGTCGAGGCCGTGGCGGGCGGCGAGCATGGCGGGGTAGCCGCTGGCCGAGCCGTGCATGACGTCAAAAAGGATTTTGCCTTTGCTGGCGGCGAGGATCTTGGGGTCGAGAACGGCGTCAATATGGTCGAGGTAGGGGTCGTGGGGTGAGAAGGATGCTATGCCCTCTGGCATGGGGATTTTGGCGTATTCGCCGCCTTCGCTTTCGCGGCGGCGGACGTAGGTTTCGATGTCGGCGATGATCTCGGGCGAGGCCGAACCGCCGTAGGAGGCCTTGAACTTAAGGCCGTTGTATTCGCCGGGATTGTGGCTGGCGGTGATCATGATGCCGCCGGCGGCCTGACGGTCTTTGACCTGCCAGGTGAGGGCCGGGGTGGGCAGGATGGCGTCGGACAGCCAGACGATGACGCCGCGCGACGCTAAAGCGCCGGCGCAGTCTTCAGCGTACCGCCGCGAAAGAAAGCGGGCGTCGTAGCCGACGACGACGCCTTTGCCACCTTCGCC
Source organism: Sporomusaceae bacterium (assembly GCA_031460455.1). Taxonomy (NCBI): domain Bacteria; kingdom Bacillati; phylum Bacillota; class Negativicutes; order Selenomonadales; family Sporomusaceae; species Sporomusaceae bacterium. The sequence goes on along the minus strand of JAVKTQ010000002.1, from coordinate 233,999 downwards.
ACGGCCGAGGACGTAGTCGGCAATGGCGTGAGCCACCAGCCGCACGTTGCTGAAGGTGTAGTCTTCGCTGATTATGCCGCGCCAGCCGTCGGTACCGAATTTTATCATACCCTTCGCCTCCCATATAGTCTGCTGTTATATCCGGAATGTCTGGTAGATATTTCGTTTTACATCCAGTATAGTCCTGCCGCTAATGCCTTTTGTGTAATTATTTTCCAGATGACAGGGCGTTCTTTATACGGGCCGTTCAGAAGCCGTCAGATGCAAGGCGCACCGGAGAACGCGACTGCAGGCGTACTTCGTTGCGTACGTCGCGAGGAGCAAGTGCGCCACTCTTAGCGCTTCAGCGGTTAGAGGGGCGGCTACCCCTTGCGGGTACGCCGCAGATGGCGGCTTATCAACGGCCTCTATGTACCGCCTCAAGCTCTTCCGTAGATGTCGTCGAAGCGGACGATATCATCCTCCCCCAAATACTTGCCGTTCTGTACTTCGATCATTTCCAGGGGCGTGTCGCCCGGATTTTCCAGGCGATGCTTCGTGGAGACAGGCACGAAGGCGCTTTCGTTGGCGGGGATAAGCTGTTCCCGGCCGCCGATGGTAACTTTGGCGGTGCCGCCGATGACGATCCAGTGTTCGCTGCGGTGGTGGTGGAGCTGGAGACTGAGGCGCTGGCCGGGGTTGACGACAATTTTCTTCAGCTTGTAGCCCGGTCCTTCGCCGAGGACGGTGTAGCGGCCCCACGGACGGTAGACGGTGGTGTGTTCGGCGGCTTCGCGGCGGCCTCGTGCCTTGAGGGCGGCGACGATGTCTTTGACTTTCTGAGATTCGCCTTTTTTGGCGACAAGAATGACGTCGTCGGTTTCGACGACGAGGACGTCTTCAAGGCCGATGCCGGCGATGAGGCGGCTATGGCCGAGGATGAGCGAGTCGCGGCAGTCGACCGGCAGGCAGTCGCCCTGGATGGCGTTGCCGGCGGCGTCTTTGGGCAGGACGTCGTAGATGGCGTCCCAGGAGCCGATGTCGCTCCAGTCGGCGGCGAGGGGGATGGTGACAATGCGGTCGGATTTTTCGGCGATGGCGTAGTCGAGCGATATGTCGGGCAGGTCCGCGAACCGTTCGAGCAAGGTGGCGTAGGGGTTATCGAGGGCGGCGCGGATGGCCGGCTGGTGCCGGGATAGTTCGTCGGCGAAGGTACCGACTGTGAAGGCGAACAGGCCGGAGTTCCAGTAGTAGTTGCCGTCCTTGAGGTAGCGTTTGGCGGTTTGGGCGTCGGGTTTTTCCTTGAAGGAGGCGACGAGGTAGCCGTCGCCCTGTTTGGCGCCGGCCTGGATGTAGCCGTAGCCGGTCTCGGGTTTATTGGGCCGGATGCCGAAGGTGACGATGCGGCCGCCGGCGGCCATGGGGGCTGCCTGGCGGATGGCCTGGGCGAAGGCTTCGGGCTTGCCGACGAGGTGATCGGAAGGGGTGACGAGAAGGAGTTCCTCTTCGGGCGCGCCGAGGTTATCGAGGCAGTAGCTGGCTGCCAGGGCGACGGCGGGGGCGGTGTTGCGACCGACTGGTTCGAGAAGAATATGGGCGTCGCCGGCGCCGCAGACTTCGAGTTCGGCCCGGACGTGGTGGAAGTGCTCGTGGTTGGTGACGATGACGATATCGCGGGCGTCTGCCAGGGGCAGGAAGCGAGTCACCGTCTGCGCCAGAAGGGACTGCGGACCGCCGATTTTGAGGAACTGTTTGGGGTAGTTGGCCCGCGACAGGGGGAACAGCCTGGTGCCGCCGCCGCCGGCGAGGATGATGATTTTCATGGGGGAACGCTCCTTCGCGTATTAGAACTGTATTAGTTATATGAATTACTTCGTGGCTTTAAACCCTTATCCTGCCGGACATAACGCTTGAGTTCGCGTCATGGGAAAAAACAGGAGGCGGCGCAGGTGCGCCGCCGATAAAGCGAAGTGTTATCCCTTACTGCCGAAATAGCGTTCTGATAGACGTGACTATGTTCTGGTGGTTCGGATAGTATGCCTTTTCCAGGGCAGTGCTGGCCGGGGCGGGGGCATCCGGGAGGTTTATCCTATGGACGGGAGCTTTCAGGCTACCGAAGAGGTTGCCGTAAACGAGGGAAGATATATAATCGCCAAGGCTGCAGATAGGGTTGTCGGGGTCGGCGATTACGAGCCGGCCGGTTTTCTTAACCGAGCCCAGGATAAGGTCGTTATCCAGCGGTTTGAGTGTGCGCGGGTCGATTACTTCGACGCTGATCCCCTGTTTTCCAAGCTCGGCCGCAGCGGTCATTGCCTCTTTAACGAGGTAAGATACGGCTACAACGGTCACGTCTGTCCCTTCGCGGCAGATTTTGCCTTTTCCGAGGGGAACTTCGTATATCTCGTCGGGCACTTCTTCTTCAGTCTGATATAACCAGCGGTCGTCGATATAGAGGACAGGGTTATCGTCCCTGACGGCAGCCACGAGCAATCCCTTGGCGTCGTAAGGCGACGCGGGGGCGACGACTTTTAGGCCTGGCACATGGCAGTAGAGGGAATAAGGACTTTGCGAGTGCTGAGCGGCCTGCTCGTTGCCCCTGTTGACAATCCCGCGGATGGTGACGGGTACGTTTACCGCACCGCCGAACATGTAGTGCCAGCTGGCGCAATGATTGATGATGGGGTCGAGAGCCAGATACATGAAGTCCATCCGGGGATGGAAGACGATTGGCCGCATACCGGTCATTGCGGCACCGATAGCCGAGCCGGTGACGGCAAGCTCTGAGATTGGCGTGTCGATTACCCGGTTGGTGCCGAATTGTTCGACAAGTCCCAGGGTGGTCGTGCCGACGCACCAGGGGCTTTCAACTCCCTGGCCGATAAGGAATACCCGCTCGTCTGTGGCCAGCAGCTGCCGGTGGGCTTCGTTTATAGCTTTAGCATAACTTATCACTGTCATTGGCTGGCCCCCCGGTAAACGTTTTTGGTCACGTCGGCGGCGTCGGGGTACGGGCTGGCCAGCGAAAAAGCAACGGCCTGTTCAACTTCGTCGCACGCTTCCTGCCAGACTCTCTCGACTTCTGCCCTTGTCATGATTTTTGCGTCAACCAGGAAGTCGCCGAAATGCTTTATCGGGCAGCGAGCCTTCCAGGCGTCGATCTCCTGCTGGTCGCGCAAACCAAGATCGACGTCGTAGTTGGGGCCGACGTGTCCGCGCCAGCGGTAGGTGCGGCACTCGATGAGCGTGGGACCCTCGCCTGCCCGGGCAGTCTTAACAGCTTCCCGCGCTACGGCCAGCACTTCGAGAACATTGTTGCCGTCGGCAGATAATGTTTTGAACCCGTGGGCCTTTGCCATTTCCGGGATGTTGTCGTACACGCGTCGCTTTTCCAGCGCCAGGTGGGTGCAGTAAAGGTTGTTTTCGCAGATGAAGATGATCGGCAGGCGTTTGACGGCCGCCAGGTTGGCGGATTCGTGCCAGCTGCCTTCTTCCGGGACGCCGTCGCCGTGGAAAACGACGGTGATCCGTTGCGGACCACGGATTGATTCGGCCAGCGCCGTGCCTACAGATATCGACATGCTGCCGGAGACAATGGACGAGGTTCCCAAGATGCCGACCTCGGGGGCGACGAGGTGCATCGAACCGCCCCTCCCCCTGGAACAGCCGGTGGCCCGTCCGAAGATTTCCGCCATCGCGGCTTTGAGGTCGCCCCCCTTGGCCAGATAATGGCCATGAGAGCGGTGTGTGCCGAAGAGATAATCGTCGCTTTTAAGTGCGTGGCATACGCCGGTGGCGACTGCTTCCTGGCCGGTATAAAGATGGCAGGGAGTAATTATTTTTTTTTCGAGCACCAAGTCGGCTATTCTTTCTTCGAAGACACGGATCCGCATCATCGTAGCCAGTAGTTTTTGCATTTCCGCCGGCTGCAGGTCGTCATTGCGGAATTGAGGAGGTTGCGGGGGGCAATTGATAGACCCGGACATTACTCCACCTCGATCATTCTAATCTTTGCCGTGAGTTTCAAACGTTATTTGGAAAGTTTCTTTAGAGAGTCCGCCACGGCGTGGAGGGTCTCCCATTTCTTGCAGTAGCAGAAGCGGACTTGGCTGATGCCTTTGCTGCGCTCGGAATAGAAGGACGACCCTGGTACGGTGGCGACGCCGGCTACTTCGATGAGCTTGCGACTGAAGGCGAAATCGTCGTCGGCGCCGAGTTTTTTCTTGAGATTCTGGATGCCGGACAGGATGTAGTAGGCGCCTTTAGGAGGCGAGCACTCGAAGCCGGCTTTGACGAGGACATCGTAGAGGAACTGGCGGGCCTCGGCGTAGTGGCTCTGGAGGCCGGCGTAATATTCGGGCGGGAAGGTGAGGGCGGCGGCGGCGGCGTGCTGGAACGGGGTAGGCGCGCCGACGGTGAGGAAGTCGTGGACTTTGCGGATGCGCTTGGTGATCGTCTTTTCGGCGATCGCCCAGCCTACCCGCCAGCCGGTGACGGAGTAGGTTTTGGAGATGGAATTGATGGTGATGGTGCGGTCGGCCATGCCGGGCAGCGCGGCAAGCGAGATATGCTCGGCGCCGTCATAGAGGATGTGTTCGTAAATTTCGTCGGTGACGGCGTAGCTGTCCCACTTCTGGCAGAGGTCGGCGATTTCCTGAAGCTCGGCGCGGGTGAAGACTTTACCGGTGGGGTTGTTGGGGGTGTTGATGACGATGGCCTTGGTTTTTTCGTTGAAGGCGGCGGCCAGTTCCTCCGGTCGGTAGGTCCACTCCGGCGGATAGAGGGTGACGTAGCGGGGGGTGGCCCCAGAGAGGATGCCGTCCGGCCCGTAATTCTCATAGAAGGGTTCGAAGACTATGATTTCGTCGCCGGGGTTGATGATCGCCTTGAGGGTGGCGATCATAGCTTCGGTGGCGCCGCAGGTGACGGTGATGTCGGTAACAGGGTCGCATTTTATGCCGTTGTAGGCAAGGACTTTTTTGCTGATAGCTTCGCGCAGTTCGGGCTCGCCAAATGTGACGGGGTACTGGTTGAGGCCGCCGTTAATGGCGGCGATGGCGGCGTCTTTTATGGCCTGAGGGCTTTCGAAGTCAGGGAAGCCCTGCGAGAGGTTATAGCCGCCGGCGGCGTCGCATATTCTCGTCATTTCCCGGATGACGGACTCGGAAAATGTTTCGGTTATTCTGGATAATTGTTTCATTGTTCCTCTCTAGCCTCCTATTTGCCGTAGAAGGAGCGGACGACTTTGATGACGTATTCGATCTCTTCGTCGTTGGTCTCTACGTTCATGGGCAGTGAGCATACTTCGCGGCTGAGCGCCTCGGTCTCGGGGAAGCCGCGGTCGACGAGTTTGAGGCCCTCGTGTTTGTAGTAGGGCTTGCGGAATTGGGTCAGGACTTCGACGCCGTTCTTTTTAAGGTAATCGGAAAACTCGCTGCCTTGCTTGGACCTGAGGGTGTAGTTCTGGTAGACGTGGTCGAAGCCGGGCTTTTCGTAGTGGGGCAGTAGCAGATCCGTGAGGTCGCTGAGCGCTTCTTTGTAGCGCGTGGCGACTTGTTTTCTTCTTTTGATGCCTTCAGGCAGATGGCGGAGTTTGACGTCGAGAAAGGCGGCCTGGAGGTTGTCTAGGAGACAGGTGAAGCCGTGACCGAAGTATTCACCAGTTTCGCGGTCTTCGCCGTTGTAGCGCATCCTACGGGCGAAAGCGGCTACGTCCGGGTCGTTGGTGGTGATGGCGCCGCCATCGCCGTAGCCGCCGAGAATTTTGAAGGGGTAAAAACTCCAGCAGCCGGTTAGTCCCCAAGCCCCGGCCATTTTGCCGTTGATGCTGGCGCCAAGGCTCTGACAGGCGTCCTCGACGACAACGAGGTTGTATTTTTCGGCAATGGCCATAACCCGCTGCATGTCGGCCATCCAGCCGCTGAGGTGGACAGGCATGATACCTTTTGTTTTCTCAGTGATGACTTCTTCAATTTTGTCGCAGTCGATGTTGAAGTCTTTGGTGACGTCGACAAGCACCGGGGTTGCGCCGACATTGACGATAGCCGAGCAGGAGGCGACAAAGGTGTGGGCGGGGACGATGACTTCGTCGCCCTGTCCGATGCCGGCGGCCCGGAGGGACATATGTAGGGAATCGTAGCCGCTGTTGAGGCCGACGGCGTATTTGGTGCCGACGAACTTCGCGAGGTTTTCTTCGAATTGTTTGAGGTGCGAGCGGTCGATGTATTCGCCTTTTTCCATGACATCAAAGTAGGCTGCGTCGATTTCGTCTTTGATCATGTGGTAGTTGCGTACCGGATTTACAAAACGGACTTTGTTGATCATTGAATTTATTTCCCCTTTATTGTTGTTTGTTGTACCCGAATTATTAAGTCAAGGATCAGATTTCGGGAACCCCGACTACCCCGCCGCCAGTCCTTGTAGAGATCAAGGTCAGGATCGTACAGACAATTATTTTGATATCAATCAATAGATTGTGCTCACGGACATATTTGAGCTGTAGCTTTAGTTTGGTAGGCCTTATCAGAATGCCGTAAGCTTCGTCGGCGTCAGCGATGCCCGAGGCTTCGATGATGTCGCCTTCGTTGTGAAACTTAATCGACGACCAGTCGGTAATGCCCGGACGCAGCGTCAGGATTGCTTTCTCTTCTTCGGTGTACATATCAACAAATTTCTGCACTTCCGGACGGGGACCGACGATGCTCATGTCGCCGAGGAAGACGTTGATAAGCTGGGAGAATTCGTCGAATTTGAATTTGCGGATAATGTGACCGATTTTAGTTACCCGCATATCGCTGCCGCTGGTAGAATCGGCACCTATTTTATCGGCGTTGGGCACCATGCTACGGAATTTGAAGATGCGGAACGGTTTTCCGTAGCGGCCGACGCGTACGCCCCGGTAAAATATGGGGCCGGGGGAATCGAGCTTGATGGCAATAGCGAGAGCGAGCAGGATGGGGGAAAGAAGTATAAGGCCGAATGATGAAAAGATGATGTCTAAAAGGCGTTTGAGCATATATCCCCCTCACTTTTGCGACAAGGTCGCCGCGCAGTAAATTACTTTGTGTTCTTTGTCCGGCACGCAGGGCGCAAGTCGCGGTGGCTCTTCATACGGAAACATGCCTTCAGTGACTTCGGCCGGCATTTTGACAAGGCCGCCAAAAACGAGTCTTTTGAGGAATTTTTTCCCTTCTGCGGTTTTCGGCATCAAACCGAGGGTGACAGCAAGTTTTTTCACTGGCCGCAGCACTTTCTGGCGTAGCGATACTTCGCCTATCGGTAGGTGCCCGAAGCATTCGACGGTAAATCCCTGGGCGGCAAACAACCGCTCGAGTTCTACTACACCGTGGTATTCGTGAGTGTATGGGCTGGGATTGAAGTCGTACAGGTCCTTGTTGGCGTTGGCTATCAGCACCTTGCCGCCGGGACGCAGTATCCGCCGGCACTCGGTCGCAAATTTAGAAGCCGATGGTATGTAGTATAACGCTTCGAAAAGAATGATGATATCTTTTGAGCTGTCTGCGTAAGGCATGCTCTGTGCGTCGAACTGTTTTAGCTCAAATCGGTCGCCGTAGTGGGCATTGGCAATGCTGAGGATTTTCCCCTCATAGTCCCCGGCTGCCATGCTTTTCGCCTTACCGGCCAGATACCCTAACCCCTGGCCACTGCCGCAGGCGACTTCCAGCACATCCTTGCCGGTGCAGTAGCCGCCGGCCCAATAGTATCGATGGCAGATCCTTTCGACTTGTTCCTGGGACACATCGTCACCGGCCAATTCGGTGACGGTTGAGAAATCGGGCATTGTTTATCTCCTTTTCTGCTTATTACTATCAGCTTGCGCTCGGCATGTTTCCAGAATATATTCTAAATGGTCGATATAGTCAGAATAAACCTTCTCTGCGACAAACTTCTCTGTAAAAACTTTATTAGCTGAATGAGCCATCGCCGACAGGCCGGACGAATTATCGTACATTTCACGCAATATGGTTGCCAAATCTTGCGGATTGCCTTTTGTATATACTTTACCGCAACTATTGGCAACCAAGATTTTTTCAGTTCTGCCGTGCAGGCTAGTAACTATTGGAAGGCCTGCGGACAAGTACTCTATAATTTTATTGGGGATAGACATCTCATAATCGGGCGTGCTCTTGTATGGGGCAAGTCCAACCTTTGCAGAACGCATCAGCCACCAGATCTCCGGAGCACTTACCCATCCAGGAAATATAATGTTCTTGGTTTTCGTGACCATTGATTTATAGTATTCAAATTTGTCGCCCATCCCGCAGATAATAAAGCGAAATTTACGGACGTCATCCTGTTCAAGGATTTTGGCAGCCTCAACCACAGTTTCTATATCTAACTGATTACCAAACGTGCCGAAAAAACATATATCGAAGATGCCTTTGTGAGAAGTTATTCCTTTAGCGGCCCACTGTTGTTCGGCCGCCAAGAGTTGAGCAGCGCCAGGTTGGCGATTACTATAGCCGAGCGGAAAGTCGCGGTCGAAAGGGCCAATGGCTCTACCCGCATATTTTAACCCCCATTCGACAAAATCGGGCGTAACACCTGCTATACCAGTGGCTCCGGCACAAGCTAGTTTTGTCCATTTATACAAGGGAAACAGCGGAAGGCGGCCCAACCACCGTCCCCAAGACGGTAACAGGTCGAGAAATATATCCGGCCAGAGATCTCTGACGTCGACAACTACCGGTATGTTGTTCCCGTTTGCATATTTCACGACTTCCCACGCAAGTTTTAACGTTGGAAACGACACCAGGATTATGTCAGGTTTGCTTTCGTGTCTAGCCAGCTGACAAAATTTACGTCCAAGACCGAAGTGATTTATCAGGCGATCTACGGAAATATTAGCCTGATATGATGGAGCATGCAGCATAAAGAGGTCCAAGCCTGGCTGGATTATGCATTTTTTATCATTATCACATCTTTGTTTTTTTGCGATATGATCAAAGCTAGAGGTCCACCATAGTACCTCGTGACCCCTGTCAACCATCATTTTAGACATCAGCCCGGTTCGGTACAACCGAACGTCTTCGCCGTCAACAGGCAGCGGCTCGCCAACCGTTACTAACCATACTTTCACTTCCGGAATTACCCCGCACTTCAGTAGTTATTTCCGTACTCAGACCAGTTTTATTGTATCGCATATGTATTCTATTTGGGTGCTGGTTAATTCCGGATACATCGGCAGACTGAAAATTTCCGCACAGGCGGCCTCCGCCTGCGGAAAATCGCCCGGTTTGTACCCGAGGTAACGGTACGCCGGCTGAAGATGCAAAGGTATAGGGTAGTGCACCCCGCAAGCGATACCATTGTCGGCCAGTTTCCTCATTAGTGCGTCCCGCTTGGGGGAGCGGACGACGTATAGGTGGTATACGTGTCGTGCATCACGCGCCACATATGGTACTACAATATCAGGGCAATCCCGCAGTAGTTGTGAGTATAGGGCGGCATTGGCAATCCTCTGCTCGGTCCATTTTTCAAGGTGCTTAAGCTTAACGCTGAGTACAGCGGCTTGAATTGTATCCAAACGGCTGTTATAACCTTCGATTTCGTGCTCGTATTTAGCCGTTCTGTGCCGGCCATGATTGCGGAGCATTGAGACGTTTTCTGCGATAGTATTGTCAGGGGTGATAACCGCCCCACCGTCTCCGTACGCCCCCAGGTTTTTGCCCGGATAGAAACTGAAGCAGGCTGCATCGCCGAAACTGCCGATAGGTTGTCCCTTATATTTGGCACCGTGTGCTTGGGCCGAATCCTCCAATAATTTGAGGTTATATCTACGAACAACATCCATGATAGCATCCATTTCGCATGGCTGGCCGTAAAGGTGGACGGCAATAACCGCTTTGATCGGAAGTTTGCGCATGATCAATTCTTTAATCTTTGCTTCCAGTTTCTCGGCGTCCATGAGGTAAGTTCGCGGATCAATATCGACAAATTCAGGATGCGCCCCGATATTGGTGATACATTCACTGGAGGCAATGAAAGTGTTGGGAACAGTTATGACGTAATCCCCCGGCCGAATGCCTATGGCCTTAAGGGCAAGCAGCAACGCGTCGGTACCGTTGGCGACGGTTAAACAATTGGGTATTCCGCAGTAGGAGGCAAATTCTTCCTCAAATTGCGTGACATCCGGTCCCATTATAAAAGAAGCCTTATCCAGAATAGCGTTCATTCTTTCCTGAATCTCCAGCTTAATAGATTGATACTGCGCAACAAGGTCAACCAGCGGAATTTTCTGCACTTACCTTGCCCCCCTGACGTCCAATGCCATAGTATTCAAAACCATATTGTTCAGCCACTTGGGGATCATATTGATTTCGACCGTCAAAGATTACCGGCAAGCGCATCCTTTTCCTCATCTGTTTGAAGTCCGGCGTGCGGAACGGTTTCCACTCGGTTACCAGAATTACCGCATCAACTCCATCAACCGCGTCATACTGCCCCTTCGCGAATGTAAGCCGCTTTTGGGCAAACCATTCCTGTGGCAGAACGGATTCGGCCGTCTTTACCGCCTTCTGATCATATGCTACGATGTTAGCCCCCATGTTTATAAGCCCGCGCAACAATGGTATGGATGGCGCTTCCCGCATATCGTCCGTATCTGGCTTGAATGAGAGGCCCCAAACGGCGAATTTTCTCCCGCTCAAATCGGCGCCAAATCTGTTGGAAACTTTTTCGACAAGAACCTGCTTTTGTCTTTCATTGCGCCCATCGACGGCCGTCAGTATTTGCGGATCAAAGTTATGTTCCTTGGCCATTTGAATAAGAGCTTTAATGTCTTTCGGAAAACATGATCCCCCATAGCCGCATCCTGGGTAGATGAAGGAATAGCCAATACGACTGTCCGATCCAATGCCTTTGCGCACTTCTTCAACATCGACGCCGAATTGGTCGCAGATCATTGCTACTTCGTTCATGAAGGATATCTTAGTAGCCAGCATGCAGTTGGCCGCATATTTTGTCATTTCTGAAGCCCGGACATCCATAAACAGCAGCCTATCATGGCTTCTAACGAAAGGAGCATATAGCTGGCTCATCATATGCCGTGCCCGGTCGCCTTTACAACCGACAATAACCCTGTCAGGTTTCATAAAGTCTGACACCGCTGCCCCTTGTTTAAGAAATTCGGGATTGTTTACAACGTCGATATCTATGTTACAGTTCCGCTTTTCCAGTTCGCGCCGAATCAGACGTTCTATTTTATCGGTCGTTCCCACGGGTACGGTTGATTTAGTAATAACGACGCAGTAGTCTTTAATATGCTCGCCTACTTCGGCAACCGCCTCAAAGATATAGTCGAGGTTGGCTTCGCCATTCTGTCGTTGCGGTGTGCCGACAGCAATAAAATAGAAGTCCGTATCGTGCTCAACCTGCAAGAGCGATGTTACAAATACCAGGCGCCCTTCGGCGCAATTGCTTTTTATGAGATTTTCCAGTCCAGGCTCATAAATGGGGATTATGCCATTCTTCAATGCCTGGATTTTATTTTCGTCTTTGTCAACACAGACGACATTATTTCCCACATCTGCGAGACAAGCTCCCGTTACCAGACCTACGTATCCTGTACCGATAATAGTGATATTCATTTTAATCCCTCCTCTTTCATATCGCAATACTGCGTTATTGTACTTGCAGGCAAACGGGTTCGGTATAAATTGCTGGCTTAATTTGGTAGGTTTTATAGGTGAGTACTATCGCCATAGGATTTCCAGTTTCGTTTTGCTCCGCAAAAAAATTTCCCTGGCCCATTCAAAACCCTCTGATTTAACATAAGCGAGTACTCCCAAATATACCGCTCCGGCGAAGCAGACGGTCACAATAAGCCCCACTCTATCAGCCATTATTGGGGACGACATTATTGCCGGAAGAATAGCGATACCAACAAGATAGAAAAAAACTTTTGAACTGAGGCCCATAATGCCAGCCGCAACAATGCTCTGTTTAGCCGACCGCCAGATTTTCGCGCCTGCAGTGTTGCTATCCTTGTTCCACAACCAAAGTAGCGCTCCTCCACCTACTAGATAGGCGCCGGAAGTTGCCAGAGCCAGACCATCTGCCGCCATGATTCTCACAAAAGCAAGACTCAATGCTAATTTGACGGTAATCATAGCCGCTGCTACCCTCAACAGAAGGCCGGATTTCTGCAGCGCACAGTTTGCTTGTCCCAAAATACCCAAGACACCGGCACCGAGCATTCCGAATGAGAGAAAAAATAGTGCCATGCTCGTCTTGGCTACGGCAGTCGCCCCAAATGAACCGCGCTGAAACAGCAAGTCAATAATAGGTTCCGAAAAGGCCAGTATCAGCACCATTGCCGGAATTGTGGCGAACAAGGCCATGCGGATACTTAAGCCTATGTTCCGGTTCATTTCGTTATAATCGGCCCGGCCGACGCAGGCAGCTATAACCGGGTATGAACCAGCGGCGATCGAGTTGGCTACAAGGTTGACGGTCAAGGAGTTCACCCGGTAGGCATAGTTTAGGGCAGCAATGCTGCCGGTCGGTAATAAGGACACAAACATCCGGTCAATAATGAAGGCAGCGTCGACAATTATCGTAACCATGAGCGCCGGTAACAGAAAAGCCATTAGTTCTTTCGGAAATATGGATGTCGGTTGGACGAAGCTAAACTTAAAATGCATTTGGTTCAGACCATATAATTGTATCATAATTTGTAACAATACGCCTACTGTCGTCGCATTTCCCAGTACGTAAATATTGCCGGTAGTGCCAAATACCAAAACACTGACTACTATTGTGAGGTTAAAAACTATTGGCCCGAGATACGGAAAAATAAAACGATGACCGGCTTGTTGAACACCGTTAAATACGGCCAGCAAAAGTGTACCGGTGAAACATGGAAGCAATATCCGCACGAGCTCGATTGTCTTCGTACGGGTTTCTTGCGGCCAGTCTGGCACCAACAATGCGGCGAGTCCGGGGGCGGCAAAATATGCTAAAATCGAAAATACAGTAGCCAGCGCAAATATACCGGATACAATCCTGTTAGCCAATTCACTTCCCGCTTGTAGGCCGTTTTTGGCCATATGGCGGCTATACACAGGAATAAAGGCCGCAAGGATACTTGTGGCTAAGACAGTGCTTATTGTACAGGGTAAGACCTGGGCCAGCAGAAATACATCCATGTCAGCAGATACCCCGAAAAAAGCAGCAAAAACCATTTCACGGATCAGACCGATTATCCGGCTAACCACCGACAGCCCACCTATGATTATGGTAGCCCAGGCAATTTGTCGTAATGACATTGTGAGTTATTCTCCATTACGCCTGAGTAGTACTCTGATGATGCATAATTTATTCCATTGCCAGGTATCGGACTATTTTCGCGCCGGCATGTCCATCGCCAAAGAACGCTTCGTCATGCTTTACTGCCATTTCGCCCATGTTTCTCTCGGCATTGATTATGCTTTCATAGTCTGCTCCCGCTAAAATGTTACAACCGTTATTAACTAGTTCTATCCATTCGGTCTCCTGCCGCAAGGTGATACATGGCTTTAAAAAGAAATACGCCTCTTTTTGCAATCCGCCGCTGTCGGTAAACACGCCGAGACAGTTTTCCAGCAGCATTATCATATCAAAATAGCCGACAGGGTCAATGAGAGTAATGTTTTGAATATTTATCCGCTGACAGTTGATTAGTTTCTTCGTACGGGGATGAAGAGGTAAAATAACCGGTGTTTTTCTGGCTATGGTGTTCAGGGCGCGGAATATGTCGCCTAACGCATCCGAGTCATCTGTGTTCTCGGCCCGGTGCACGGTTGCCAGATAAAAATGTTTCCGGCCGAGTTGACGAATCAGACTATCCACCGTCGGACTAGCTACCGCCATCGTGCGATAATATAGGGCCGCGTCGTACATAACATCGCCGATAAGGGTCAGTCGGGGGTTATTATTGCCATTGCCACTGTGATGGCTCATAATAAAGCCTTCACGCTTCAGATTCTCGACCGCTGTGGCGGTGGGACAAAACAGCCACTGCGAAATCCTATCGGTCAATATCCTGTTGATTTCCTCAGGCATGTTCATGTTGAACGAACGCAACCCCGCCTCGACGTGGGCAACCGGAATATGAAGTTTTACGGCGGCAAGAGCTCCGGCCAAAGTTGAATTCGTATCTCCATAGACTAAGACAACGTCAGGCTTGAGCTGTAACATGATATTTTCCAGCTTTTCAATCATTCTGCCGGTCATGGCGCCCTGCAACCCGCCGCCTATGCCTAACGAATAACCCGGCTTGGGGATACGCATTTCGTCGAAAAAAACAGCGGACATGTTGGAGTCATAGTGCTGGCCGGTATTTATGAGTATCTCTTCAATGGGAGAACCTGAACAGCTGCTGTTATATTCTTCGATGGCTTTGGATACGACCGAAGCTTTGACAAATTGCGGTCTGGCACCGACAACCGTTGCGATTTTCATAGCATACCCCGCCAGTTTTTCGTCTCCTGTTTATCAACCCTCAGACATCCACCAGCAAGACTTTGTCAGGCTTGCCGATGGCCGGACAGGTTTCTAAAATAATTCCGCGCCAAAACTAGTGTTATTCCCCCACCAAAGCCGACGAGAATGCTCAAGACAATAAAGTAGAGCCGCCCCGCCTGAGAACCTTGGAGTAAGGTAGGCGGCTGAACAATAAGCGGCGGTTTTACCACGTTAAATTCGGTGAGATATATCCTTTGGTCCAGATCATACTGCAACCTCATCAACAAAGGCACGGAAATACCGTCATACAACCCGTCACCGGCTTTGGAATTCAGGTTGGTCAATGCATCGACAATGGATTGCCGCTGGCTTTTCAGGGATGCCATTAATTCATCCTGTTTTCTTACCATCGCATTGTAATGCTTGGCATTATCTTGCTCGGTCCGGCTAACGATACCTTCGAGGAATTTCTTTGTCTCCGCCGGGTCCGTGCCATATGCCCGCATCTTAAGCGTCGATTTTTCCATTTGAACGACAAGGTAGGGGGACTGCTGCGTTTTCGGGCCGAACTTATTCGTCAAATCAACCAAGACGGCTTCGGGGTTTCCGAGGGTAAGCTGACGGCCAACGCCAGTATCGTTATATTCGCAGAACTGAAAGGCCGCCTCGCTTACATAAACTGGCTTTCTTGTCTGAATGTAGGCTAAAGAACCTGCCAAACAAATAAAGGTAATAATCAGGATCAGCCATTTGGCTTGACGAACTACCGATAACAGATTATAGGCACCCTGACTGGTTTTTTTTTGCTGGCATTCCTCTGTCTTCATTCCCATTCTCCTTTTTGAGTAGACTTCACACAGTAGCTTTACCGGACAAACCCTCATAAAGGCTGTACAGTTTTTCTTCTTCCCGCTCCCAGTTATAAACATCGAGAACTGCCCGCCGGCCGCGTTCACCCATTAGTCTGGCTTCCGTAGGGTTGTCCAGTATCCATTCGATGGCGGCAGCAACGGCGCCGCCATCCAGCGGGTCGACACAGATACCGCATTCATGCCCTTCGACAATTTCTTTCCATAAAGGAAAATCGGAAGCGATCACCGGTATACCTGCTGCCATATATTCGAACATTTTAATCGGCTGTGATACAAAGTAGTTGACAATGGGACGGAGAACTACAAGGCCCGCTATCGATTGCGTCAATATTTCCCTTACCTGCTGGCGGCCGACAAAACCTAAAGCTTCGACATCCTTCCAGCCGGGCATTGACTCGACCTCCGCCCGCTCGGCTGCGTTCGAGAATTCCCCCGCAAGAATAAGCTTAACTTGAGCTTTTTCAGCAGCGGATACCATTTCTTTTATGCCCCGGTCTACAGATATGCCGCCAACGTAACATACCTCCCGCCGCCGTTCGCCGTCCAGACTTGCATCGCCCGCAAGTTCTCCGTTGATGGGAAAGTTGTTGATGACAAACGTGTTTCTGTTTATCGCGGCAAACCTTTCGCCAATATATGGCGTCGCGACAACTACCGCGTCAAAGCATCGCCCGGCCACGGCCTCGATAATTTCGATTGTTTTGGACATTAATCGCCGCAACCGTTGGTCGATCCAGTGCTTCGAGAGTGTTTGCCGCGGGACATCTTCATGAACATCATATACTACCTTCTTGCCTAGAAGCTTGAGAAACAGGCCAACGAACAATAATTCCGGGTCGTGAAAGTGGTAGATTTGCGCTTTAAGGCGTACAGCAACAGAAAAAACCCGCCATACGCCGAAAAACATCCGCTGCAACCTGGATTCCTCCAGGGGCCCGGCAGCGTGAAGGCAAATACCGTTAATCGGCTCGACGGGCGAACCCAGGTGTACGAGATGCACTCCATAGCCTTTTTTTCGCAGTGATGTACATTCTTTAACCGTAATTCGCACATCATGGGGCGAGTGGACAGATGTCAAATGGCAAATAACCGGGGGCTCGCTCATCTTCACTTCTCCTGCCGCTACTTGTACTTTTACATAAATTTTCTAAAGAAGCTGCGTATCTTACGGAATACTTCCAAATATTCATGACTGGAAGGATAGTCGCGGAACGTCCTATTGGGCGCCTTCAGGATTGCTTCAAATTCTTCCTCCGACATGTCCAACTTCCGCAAAACATACTCCCTGTCCTCACGCAGTTCGTCCGGCTGATATTGCTCTGTTTCCATTTCTGCAAGGGCCTGCTCCCGGGTCATTTGACCCGAGACTACTAGGCTTGACAAATGGGCCCGCCGCTTGTCATAGCCGAACTTCGTCGGCAGATAATACGCCTGGAAGAATTTTGTGAACCGGGATTCAAAGTGCTTGCCGCCATAATAACGCCATCCTAACGTTTCCAGTACTTTCATGGCATCTTGCTTATTGTACGGCATGTAATCGAGAACAGTGACAACCTTGATCCCTTTGATATATGGATAATATAATTTGCGTTCGAGCATCGAGATGCGAGGGAAGGTTTTAAGTTTCATCTTCCCGAATCGCTCATGAACGCCTTCCAGGTGCCGGCGATCCTTGGCCATATATCCCCATGCAGGCGGCAAAATTCCTTCTGTCGCCCAGTTTGAACCACTTAGGACGTATCTGATATTATTGTCTGCGGCAAATTTATAAACACCGGCATAAAAGGCATGGTCCTGGGGAACGTCAAGATTAGCTAACCCGGAACGCACGAAAGCCGCCTGCAGATCATTCATTTCGTCCCAGTCGACAACATACGTATGAAGATCGAGGCCTAAGCTTTTACATACATTCTCGATGTTTCTTACGGCAATTTCCGAGTTCCAGCCACCGTCAATATGAACCGGCAGTACGCGCAAGCCCAGCTGTTTTACCGCCACATAGGCCAGGTAGGAGCTGTCTACTCCACCGCTGAGGCCGATAATGGCTTCGTATTCGTTTTTTTGGCTTTCGCGTTTAATTTTTTCAACAATTTTCTCCAGCATCTCTTTGCCGGTCTCATCAGGACGCCATGTGGGTTTAATATTCACATCGAAATTGTGACAGTGGTTACAAACTCCGTTTTCATCGAAAGTTATTTCAGGATCGCTCGTGTCCATGATACATCTGGTACATATCTGGTATTGTTTCATGATTCAAACACCCCTGCTTTTGTTAATTCCTCATCTGTCGGGAAGGTTATCAGCACTGCTTTGTGCTTGCCATAAAACACGAAGAGGCTGCCGGCAGATACTGCTGCCGCTCCCGCGTGCAAAGCCGCGGCAAAATCGTCTACCCGCCCAGCGCCTCCACAAGCGACCACTGGCAAGTTTACCGCTTCCGATACTTTTTTGATGAGGGAAAGGTCATACCCACTCATCGTGCCATCTTTGTCAACCGAGTATAAAAGTATTTCTCCGGCCCCCAGTTTTTCGGCCTCTTGAGCGAATTGTACCGGATCAAGTTTTGTGTCGTTGCTGCCACTATGGGTCATTACATGGTAGTTACCGAAAAAGTTTTTCTTGGTATCAAGCGATATCACAATACTCTGGCTGCCGAAGCATTCGCTCGCTTCCCTTATCAGCTCGGCATTTTCTATGGCGCTAGTATTCATGATTACCTTTTCATATCCCAGGCGGAGGATTTCCCGAATTTCTTCAAATTGGGTGATGCCTCCGCCATAGGCCATTGGCATAAAGGCTTCGGCAGCGATGCGGGCAAGCAGGGGAAGGTTCGGCCCGCGTTTGTCCGTGGTGGCGGTGATGTCCAGCAACACTAGTTCGTCCACGCCTTTTTCGTTGAATATTTTGACTGCGTTGATGGGATCGCCGATATAACGTTGGTCTTTGAACTTTAGTGTTTTGACCAGCCCGTTTTTCCGAAGTAGGAGGCTTGGTATGACGCGCGGACGATGAAACATCTCAGCATTTCTCCACGAAGTTTTTTAGTATTTGAATGCCGTATCTATGACTTTTCTCGGGATGAAACTGAACGCCGTAGATATTACATCTTTGAACCGCTGAGGTAAAATCATATCCGTAGTTTGTAGCTAGCAGCTTATGCCCGGGATCTTTGCATACGGCATAATAAGAGTGAACGAAGTAATACCGCCAAGTCGCATCGATAGTATGGAGGAGCGGTGAATCTTTACAAGGCGTTACCAGGTTCCAGCCCATATGGGGTAATTTAGGCTGCTGCGCGAAATCCTGAAAATCGAAACGGACGTTGTAGAAATCTATCCAGCCTAGCCCGGGAAGTTTTCCTTCTTCGCTGCCGGTGCCAAGAATTTGCATGCCGAGGCAAATGCCCAAAACCGGCTTCTTGTCATCCAGCACTGCGCGGTTTAAGACCGGGATTAGTCCGCTGACGGTCAGATTGTTCATAGCTGCATCGAAAGCGCCCACCCCAGGTAAAATGAGTTTGTCGGCCTGGGTGATTTTATCGGGATCGGATGATACCATGGCGCTGGCACCGATATGTTTGAGCATATTCAATATCGAACCAGTGTTGCCTATGCCGTAGTCGATTATTACATTCATCGCGGTTCTCCTCCCGCAGGCCGTTTAGAATTTGCTTTCGCCCCCGGCATCAACACAGCAGTCAGATAAAACCGGTAAAGTGCTTGAATTCCCAGGGCAAGAACGATGCTGCTCAGTAACCCGTGTGTCAGCAAAGAACCAAAGAACTCGGCGCCAACCAGGTTTATGCTCGCCACTGACACTGTGGTGACAACCGGCAAAATCAGGCTGTTATCAAGATGATCATACAGCAAAATACAGCCATCGACAAGCCCGGTCAAAACCAGAGACAAAAGGACGGATACAATACCGAAGTAGCTATAATAGGCAAAAACAAACCCGGTCGTATAGCTGCCTGTTTTCACTATTGAAGTCGGGTAGTAGTAGCTATTCATTATATTTGGTGCGTCAAGCGGCGGCACGCCCATGATATAAGCCAGCCGCGGAATGGCCGCCAGCCCCAGGTAATCGTTCTGGGCAACATATTGCACGTAGTCGAGACCGCTTTTCATATGGTCGACAAAAACTCTGTATACCGTAGCCCAGAATAATCCACCCTTAGCCCAACCCTGAATGCCGTCGCTCTTGGTAGCAAAGAAGTAATCCAGCGAACCACTCAGCCCCAAATTAAAAAAATCAACTCCTTCACGGCGAGCCGTCCATGCGATCATGATCAGGGACAAGGCCGTAAAAAAACCAACACAGTGTTTCCACCGCAGGTTGCGGAAATGAGTGCGGTACTGAAATGATACAAAGACGGCGAAGACTATTAACATCGGCCCCCATCGGTGCCCAGGAAAACTGACGGCAATAAAGCAGGCTATTACGCCGGCAATGCCGACTATAACTCCCGGCCAGTCCTTTCGCCAGCAGTCTTTCACGTGCAGTGACAACAGGACGACAAGCACCGGGGCCAGGGCCGACCCCAGAAGCGAGTAGGAGTATCGCATAGCCGCCGAGTCGAGCGTTTTCAGCGAACTTTCGCGGGCCAAAGCAGCCTGCGCCGGTGTCCCAAAAATGATTGCGTAGATTCCTGTATTTTGAGGCCCCACATGGTACAAATAGGCTCCAGTTATTACGAGTACAAATAAAAAATAGAATGAAGCAATACCGTGATCGAAGGAAAGATTGTCCTTGCCGATACGCTCCCATATCCTCTTTGTGGTATCGTGAAAGGTCAGAGAGGATATGATAGCCGCCGTTAACGGGTAGAGCTGCACCAGCAGCAGATAATCATACCAGTTTTCGAGCTCGTCGAGAAACACGCTCGCATGGAGTGTGGCCGGAATTTGGATTAGTATATAGAAAAACAGCAAGTAGATTATACTCGGTTTGATAAGCAGGTGTGGACGCTGCTTGATGCAGACACTCAGCACAATGCCAGTGATTATGCATATAAAAACATTCAGGTAGAGAAGATGCTGCGTCAAATTCTCCATATTTTTGCCTCCACGCTGGGGCACGCCCAGCTATTGGTCTGATAAATCATAAAGCAGTATATCAGGCACATGGCAACGCCAAAGAAAATAATCGAAACTATATCGTTTTGAAATGACAGGTAGCCGGCTTCCAAAGCAGCAGCGCATAGCGTTACACGGACTATCTGCAACATCAACTCCTGCCGTTGCTTTTCAGCAATCATATACAATACGCTGACGGGGCTGGCTATCATCTGAAAAAAAATCATCACAGCCAAAACCTGGGCGTATATTCCGGATGTTGTCCAGTCGGCACCGAAGACAGCAGAGAATAGTGAGGGACCAAAAAGACCGAATATTGTCAGTGGTATCACGGCTATCAATGACAGTCCCTTGACAGCTCCCATATAATCGTTGCGGCAGTTTCCCTGCTTGCGGTAGACAGTGCTGAATCGTTCACGGATAATATCGCCTGCTGCTTTGGCGATAAAGCCAATCGGCGCAGCTATGACCCGCTGTGTCAAAGTAAAGTAGCCAGCAACTGCCGTACCAAACAGTTCCCCGAGCATGATTACCGGCAACTGGGCGGACAGACTTTCCAAACTGTGGGCTACCACCAAAAAACGAGGGAAGTCTTTATAGCGCTTTGCCTGAGTGGTAATAATTCCCCACTCTATGGCCATGTTCAATTGTTTTATTTCCCGCCAAAATTTCCAACCCATACCGAGAAGCAGGACGGCGTAAGCTACTATCTGCGAGACGATAAGGCCATTTGGCAACACCGGCCACAAGCCCATAATAAGGGCTATACCGGTAATCAGTACACCGTTCCAGATGCGGTACCGAGCCATCATGGTGTATTGCTGCTGCCGGTTGAACCAAAAGTATAATGCCTGGTATAAAGATTGCAGTAGGGCGATTACCGGTACGGCATACACCCAATTCCCCAACTCGTTGAAGACGGCGAAAGAGGAAAACAGCGACCCATGTAGCACGATTACCGTTCCAAACAGCGTTATTACCGAGAATAAGGCGGTAACGGCGCAGGTCAAGATGACCACATGGATAGCTTTGATGGAATCCTCGGGCAGCATAATGGCCAATTCATATCGACCGGTAATAACTATGGATAAGACGCTGGCATAGGCCATAATCAGCCCGAATATCCCGAAATCATGGGGGGAGTATAAACGGGTAAGCAGCGGTGAAGTTCCAAGTAGCAGCAATTGGGAAAACACAGTGGCCGACATCATGGTTGCGAAGTGTCGGGAAAAAGATCCTTGCCGCAAGTATTTGTCTATTACTCGCCGTAGTTTACCTTCGCTACCTCCGGAATTCAAACTGACCACGGCCGTACCTCATATAAGCATTTTTTTTATGCAATCGATGATAATATGCTGGATTTCCTTAGTAAGCCAAGGACTCATCGGCAGACTCATTACTTTTTTGGCTATAGATTCGGCAACCGGCATCGAGCCTTCCCTTAAACCAAGATAGCCGAAAACGGGCTGAAGGTTGAGGGGCACGGGATAATGGACTGCCGTTGGTATGCCGGCCGCTTTGAGATCGGTCTGCAGTTCTTCGCGCCTGTCGGTCTGTATAGTGTATAAGGCATATACGCTAGAACCGAAAGGATTAATGTTCGGGGTGACGACGCCCTTGATCCCCTGCAAGAGTCCGGTGTATGTGTCGGCAACCTGCTGCCGCATGCTTATTTCTTCGGGAAATATTTCCAGCTTGGCCAATAGAACTGCCGCCTGGAGAGTGTCCAGCCGGCTATTTAGCCCCGGACGTTCGTGGTGGTAACGGCGTTCCTGGCCGTGAAGGCGAATCTGGCTTATAACTTTGGCCAGCTCATCATCGTCTGTAAAACAGGCCCCTCCGTCGCCATAGCATCCTAATGGTTTGGATGGGAAGAAGCTTGTACAGCCGATTGTCGACAAGCTGCAAGATTTGCGCCCTTTATATGTAGCGCCAAAGCTCTGTGCCCCGTCCTCAATGACTGATAAACCGCGCCTTGCGGCTATCTGGTTGATAGCGTCTATGTCGGCACACTGGCCGTAGAGGCTCACCGGCATGATGGCCTTGGTGCGAGGCGTGATGGCCGCCTCGATCAAGTTGGGGTCAAGGTTGTACGTTTGGGAATCGATGTCTACGAAAACAGGCGTTGCGCCTAGACGCGCTATTACTTCACCGGTGGCGATATAGGTAAAGGGAGTCGTAATAACCTCGTCCCCGGATTTTACGCCTAAGGCCATCAAGGCTATCAGCAATGCGTCTGTGCCATTGGCGACGGTAATGCAATGCCTGCTGCCGGTAAAAGCGGCCAGTTTTTCTTGAAGTTCGTTAACTTCGGGCCCCATGACATACTGACCATGATTTAGGACTTTTTGTATTCGCCTGTCCAGATCGGCTTTTATTTTCTCCTGCTGGGTTTTAAGGTCAATTAACGGAATAATTTCGGCAGTCATTTTCATTTGTTGCCCCCCTGTTGTCTCAAGAGTTCTTTGGGGGGAACATCGCGATACTCTTTAGCTGGCAAACCTTTAATAACTTTATGACTAGGAGTATCTTTCGTTACCAGTGCGCCGGCAGCAATGAATGTTTCTTCAGCTATTTTTATTCCCGGCAGGATGACAGCGCCGCCGCCAATCCTTGCCCCCCGTTCGATGGTGGCACCTTTTATATATTTGAATCGTTCATCGGTTCGGCCCATGAAATTGTCATTGGTAAAGGTGACCATGGGGGCGATAAAAACATGGTCTGCAATATCCATGTAGCCAGTAATATAAGCTCCAGTTTGGATTTTGGTGTAGTCGCCTATTTGGGTGCCGTTTTCTACCGAAACGCCCCGACCTACGACGACAAAATTGCCTATTACACACTTTTCCCTGACAGAGGCCAGATCGGCGATCAGTGAATTCTCGCCAATAGTTGAGCCAGCGTAAAGGACGGTGTTAGTGCCGATAGTGGTGTTGGCCCCGACGACTAATGGCAGCATCGCACTGTCGTATTTTACCGTACTCGTCTTACTGGGCTTGGGTTGTTTGCCGACAACGCTCCCATCCCCGATCTGCACGCCATCGCCGATGATTGTGCCGGGCCAAATGGTGACATTATTGCCAATCAGTACATTGTTCCCCAATTTTACATTTTTTTCGATTACGGAAAAATGACCGACTTGCAGGTCGGTTCCAGAGGATACGGTGGCGTCAATATAATTCATAGCCGCTCCATCCCTATGGTAAAATTCTCTTGAAGAGGCAAGGTTATTTCTTTACTAAACTTCACCGAATGATAAATGGCAAGAATTATTTCCAATGCTTTGCGGCCTTCAAACCCCGGAACGGCCGGTTCGCTGTTGTTTCTCACTGAGGCGACAAAGTCGGCAATGAGATCGGTATGACCAAAGCCGTATACATCCGGCGGCTCTCTGAGTTGCTCATCAAGCACGGCTGCCTCGTCCTCGCCTTCAAATCGCCAGGCTTCAATTTTGTTAACTGCCTTGCCGCCAAGAACAACGGTGCCGGTAGCACCAAAAACATTCAGTGTTTCTTCGAGATTCTGGGGATATATGGTTGTTGATGCCTCGATTGTCGCTAAAGAGCCGTTGGCAAATTTCAACACGACGACTGCGACATCCTCGGCTTCTATTTTGCGAAGATTGGTGGCTGTATAGGCAAATACCGATTTAACAGGACCCATCATCCATTGTAGTAAGTCGATGTTGTGTATAGACTGGTTCATCAGGCAGCCGCCATCCTGGGACCAAGTTCCCCGCCAGGGGGCCTGGGCGTAGTAATTATCGTCCCGGTTCCACCTCACCACCGCCGAGGCGTGGGTAAGTTTGCCAAACTTCCCTTGTTCGAGAGCGCTTCGTAGTTTGACGACAGCGTGATTAAACCGGTTTTGGTGAACTACGCCAAGTTTTACTCTTGCCTGATTAGCGGCGGCGATAACTTTGTCGGCTTCGGTCAGGGACATAGACATTGGTTTTTCAATAAGAACGTTCTTGCCAGCTTGAATGGCAGCGAGGGCCAATTCAGCATGCAAGCCGCTAGGAG
Source organism: Sporomusaceae bacterium (assembly GCA_031460455.1). Lineage (NCBI taxonomy): Bacteria > Bacillati > Bacillota > Negativicutes > Selenomonadales > Sporomusaceae > Sporomusaceae bacterium. The sequence continues at coordinate 209,588 of JAVKTQ010000002.1, read as the reverse complement.
TACAAATATTAACGACGTCGATTTCGGGATTGCCGAGCATCTCCTGATAGTCGGTGTAGCCCAAGCCACCGTATATACTTACGTTCCGGTTCAAGGCCTGCTTGTCGGTATCGCATAACCCGACTAGAGCTGCATCAGGGATTGCCTTGATCGCTTCGAAATGCTTTTTAGATATTCTGCCGCAGCCAACTAATCCAAAGCCTAAGATTTTATCCATTCATAATTCCCTCACTATATCCTTGTTATTCTTTGTCGGTGTTCGGTGTCTACCTTTTTGGTAACGTTTCGCGTGTCTAATATCGCTTGTGCGCAGCGGGCAACAAAATTGTAGTCTATGGTAGAATGGTCTGTTAAGACAACTACGCAATCGGCTGATCTTAAGGCCGTTTCCGTCAGATCAACGCTCCTGAGAGTGAAATTATATGGAACGTGGGGTTGGATCTCAGGCACATAGGGATCGTGGTAGTTAACCTCTGCCCCTTCTTTCATCAACAAATCAACAACTTTGAGCGATGGTGATTCCCGATAATCTTCGATGTCCTTTTTGTAGGCCATCCCCAGAGCCAGTATTTTCGCGCCGTTTAAAGCTTTTTTCTCTTTCGACAGTATTTTTGTAACCTTGTCTACTACGTGATAAGAAGCCTGGACGTTGACTTCGCCCGCCAATTCTATGAAGCGGGTATGAAAGTCATATTCCCGCGCTTTCCATGTCAGGTAAAACGGGTCGATAGGGATGCAGTGACCGCCGACACCCGGACCGGGGTAGAAGGTTTGGATGCCGAATGGTTTGGTCGCTGCAGCGTCGACAACTTCCCAAATGTCAATACCCATGCGGTCGCACAGCAGCATGAGTTCATTGACCAAGGCGATGTTGACGGCACGGTAGGTGTTTTCAAAAACCTTGGTCATCTCGGCTACCTGCGTTGAGGAGACAGGCACAATGTGCATTATTGTCTGCTCGTAAAAGGTCTTCGCAACCGCAAGACAGGCCGGAGTGACTCCACCGACAACCTTGGAGGTATTCTTGGTGGTGTAACGCTGGTTGCCGGGGTCGACCCGCTCAGGTGAAAAAGCAAGAAAAAATTCTGCTCCCACTTTAAGCCCGGTTGTTTCCAGCTTAGGCAGAATAACTTCCGCGGTTGTTCCCGGGTAGGTCGTACTCTCTAGGGTAACCAGCTGCCCAGGACGCAGGTATTTTGTTATTTCCTCGGTCACATTGACAATATAGGAAATATCAGGGTCACGAGTAATTGTAAGCGGCGTGGGTACACAGATGACTATTACGTCCATTTCGGCCAGTTTATTGAAATCAGTTGTCGCCCTCAGCTTTAATGTGTCGACTAGATGCTCCAGTTCATCTTCCTTTACGTCTTTGATATAATTCTCGCCATGATTAATTTGTTGGACGCGGGCGGCGTTCTGGTCAAAGCCGGTTACCCTAAAGCCGACCTTACCTTTCTCAACCGCCAGGGGCAGTCCCACATAGCCGAGACCGATGACGCCCACATGCGCTGTTCGGTCCTTTATTTTTTGTGTCAAAATCTCATTGTAGTCTTGATACGGGCTGGAAAATTCCGATATTTTGCTCATTGTTTTGCTCCCCTAGTTTAGATAATTGCCCGCTTTCAGGCTTGCTGTGCTGCAAATTCTGGCGGAAAGTAGGAACTAGCTGAAGCAGCAGTTCGACTATTTCTCCCCGCCGTTTTGCTTTTGCAAGTCCGACAAGCGCCTGGGCTAATTTCGCCTCGTCAACTTGTCGCAGATTGGCGATGAAGATTTTCTGGTTTTTGGTCGCTCTTGTGCCCTCCTCGGCTGTCAGTATCTCCTCAAACAGCTTTTCCCCCGGTCTGAGACCGGTGTATTCAATATTTATATCCTTGTGCGGAACTAATCCGGATAGTTCGATAAGGTCACAAGCCATATCGACAATCTTCACCGGTTCTCCCATGTCGAGAACAAAGACCTCTCCACCCTGAGCCATTGAACCGGCCTGCAGGACAAGCTGCGTCGCTTCCGGGATTGTCATGAAATAACGCTGCATGTCCGGGTGGGTTATAGTGATTGGTCCACCGGCGGCAATCTGTTGCTTGAACAGGGGAACCACGCTGCCGCGGCTTCCAAGGACATTGCCAAATCTGACAGCGACGAATTTGGTGCTGCTAACTTTGCTCATGGACTGGATTAGCAGCTCCGCTACTCGCTTGGTAGACCCCATGATGCTCGTGGGGTTGACCGCTTTATCGGTGGAAATCATGACGAATACTTCGCTGCCGGCCCGATCCGCCGCCTCGGTAACAACCTTGGTACCGAAAACATTGTTTAAAACCGCCGCTCGCGGGTTTTCCTCCATCAGCGGAACATGCTTGTGAGCTGCGGCGTGGAAAACCACCTGCGGTCGAAGTTCGGCAAAAATATCGTTGATTGTTTCCGCGTCCCTGATATCGGCTATGCGTGGTATTATCCTTAGTTTCGAATAGTTCATCCGCAGTTCGCGGTCAATTTCATAGATGCTATTTTCACCCTTGCCGATAATTATCAATGATTGCGGTGCCATTTTGCTTATTTGCCGACACAATTCCGACCCTATCGAGCCGCCGGCCCCAGTGACCAGCACCCGTTTGTTTTTTAGGTAGTTTCGGATTTGTTCGGTGTCGAGATTAACGGCGTCACGGCGCAGCAAATCTTCAAGGTTGATATCACGTAGCTGCTTCACGGTAACTTGTCCATCGATCAGTTCATATAATCCCGGCAGTATTTTAACCACACACTCGGTTTGTTTGCAGTCATTTACAATCTCTCTGAGCAAGGCACCAGTGACCGATGGAAGGGCGACAAAGATTTCCTTCACATTATGGGTAACGACGATTCGTTGAATATCGCCGCGGGTTCCTAATACTTTGGAGCCCATAAGCATTTGATTATGCTTGGCAACGTCGTCATCAATAAAGCCGACTAGCGTTTTACTACTATAATACCGATGCTTCAATTCGCGGGCCAACATCGCTCCAGCATCGCCGGCGCCGACTATTAGTACATTAACATTCTCGTTCCGTGAGCTATGCCGCTGGCGAAAGTGATGAACAAGCCGAACGCAGATCCTGCTGCCGCCGACAAGGGCAAGGGTGAAGAGCCAGCTAAGCAGATATATACTGCGCGGCATGTTGGTCCCCAGCATGAACAGGTATGAAATAATTATTAACGAACTTACTGTCACCGCGGATGCAATGGCAATAAGTTCGTTGATGCCCGCATAACGCCACAGACGGTTGTATAAGCCATAAAAATAAAAGGTCACAATCGGCACCATTACATAAGCCAAGGCGTTATTAAGCCACATGGTTAAGTAATTCTGTTCGATATTTCCATCAAATCTAATGTACAGTGCGAAGTAAGGCATTAAAAATACTATGAGTGCGTCAAGAATTACCAGACTAAGCAACTTTACCTTCTGGCTCACGACATTCACCTGTCTATCCTCGATCTTATTGTGTTTTGTATTCAGTATAATCCGGCCTTCGATAATCGTTTATTCCCAGTAGATGGGCATTGTCTGTATTGACCTATAAGTTTTCGACACCTCTATGCGAAATCCTCCACTTTTTGTTTGAGGCTTATGGAATATTCTTTCATATTTTCTCGATTCATGTACAAATATGTCTATTGATGTAAAAAGCCCGAAGGCATAAGACTCCAGTAACCGGGGAACAATCCAGTGTATATTGATTGAGATCTTGATTTAGTTTGCCAGCTATTACCGTTGCGCAGGATATAGAAGCCGATATTTGACTTTTGCAGCCACTGCCTTGATCCGGCAGAGCTGGCTGTCGTGATAACGGTTCCATTTGGCAGCGTATTCCCCAAGTATCCGGCTATCCAACGCCTGAGACAGATAAAAGAGCTGAGCGATGTGCAGCGAATTGTAGGCTGCCGTACAGGCATTCCTTGGACCGGCTTCCCGTTCGTTGTTCAGGTCGTAAGCCGACCAGTATCCCAAGTCCCAGCGATGAATGTTTCTTTCAAGGGTATTTGTAAGCTGGGCAAGTAAATCGGAAATTATGGACAGCGTAGAAATCCGTTTGAGTTCGATGATACCTACTACTGCATACAAGAAACCGTTAAGTACATTCTTGGCATACCGGTTACCTGGGAATTCCTCAAAGAAAAGATCGCCTGAGTCTAAGAAAGAGCGCACTCCCCCTTGCGCGACATCGGTTTGAAAAGGACTCAGTGCTCTTTCTGCTATTGCGAGAAAATCAGGTTGCTGCTGCATAATATAGGCTCTGGCCAGAATACTGATGCCTTCTCCCTGCGCCATGCAGGAAATCCAGGGCGCACGCACTCCTTCCAAGTCGAAAAGATACCGCCATAGCCCGTCGTCCTGTGCGGCAAACCAATCGACGCTTCTCATGAAACACTCGCGATAATGAGTCTGATTGGTTTTACGGAAACAGTTCCAGTTTGCCAGTCCGTATGCGGCGACCCGGGTCGGGTTATACTGCTTGCCGACCGATTCATACACTTTAATCGGAATCCCGGCGTCATCCTTAGGACAATAATGCATTTCTTCATTTTCGAGGGTAAAGTCCAGATCCAAGGGGTAAAGCCAGTTGTCTTTACCAATGTCTTCATAAACAAAGTATCGCTTCCCTAGCAATGTGTCCTGAATATCCCGAACAATTTTACCCATGTTGTTAGCCCCGCATCCCTTGGGGCCTTCCTCCTTGTAGTGATCATTTAGTGAAGAAAGTATTTTATGCTTGTTATAAGTATTTATTGTCTGTCGGCTTTGTAAACGACTATCCTCTTATTTTCATACGCTATCGGTAGCGCAGGTTGCGTCTCCATACGGTCTTTGACAAATACGAAATAGTCAATCGCATATTTATTGACTAACTTTTTCCGCCAGCTATCGGAGGCAGAATTGTAATACGTCTGCACATCGCGGTCCATTCTATCAAAACTGTCGTAAGACGGTCCCTCAGGGCCAAAATAGTTATTTATATCCAAAGAAAACTCGTTAAACCTGTTTTGTCCCTCGCGGAATAATCGATAGTCCGAGGCGTACTGCCAAGAGGTATATACCCATTCACGGAGGTTACCAAATGAGCTTCTTAGGGAATAATCCCGCCATCCATAATATATTGTTGGGTCGATCATAAATAATGCGTCGGCAGCAGTAGCGTGCCTTGCCCATACTTGCGCATCCTTATAACTCTCCTTCAATTCCCGGTCGGAGATCAGGGATGATTGTTGGCCGATCCAGTAAATCGCAGACCCGCTAACAATTAATACAGCCATGACTGTTACAAGTATCATCCGCATAGCTTCCCGCTTCTCAGCTAACCTAATCAGGTGGGCCAGTACGAAGGTACTGAAAAAAATAAGTGCAAGACGTTTGCCGCCGGTGAAGGTGGCCGCCATCCAGTTATCGTTCAACGACAGCGTGCCATTGGCAAAGTAAACAGAAGCCAATACCAGGATTCCTAAATAATAAACCAATAAAGTAGCTCTTCTCCTTGAGTCGCTCTTTAGCATCATCGGCAGTGCAAGCAGACTGGCATAACCGAGGATAAATCCAGGCTCATAGTAAAACGGACCAATTAATACAATAATAGCGAGTGCTTTTCGCCACGCCCCGGAAAAGACGATCTCGTTCCAAAGTCCATTCACGATATATATCAGACATATGTTTATAGCCAGATCATTCGCTCGGTGCAAGGATAATTTAATCAATGCGCTACTAATATGGATTCCGGAAAAAACAACCCCCAAGACTGTTAACAGTAAAGCAGCCGTAATTCCGGCCAATAATTGGCGGTCCATAATCCGTAGAGGCCCCTGGAAGAAATAAACGACGAACAGCATCAAAAACGCTAAGAACGGTAATAACCGTTCCGCCGGCCTGAATGTGAAAATACCCATGTCAATAGGATATGTGTGGTATGAAGACAGCCGGGTTAAATTAATCCATGTAGTACGGTCAATAGCCGCCCCTTGGACACTGTTTAAATCGAACATGCCTACTGTCCAGGCTAGCGATAATACGCAAAATATAGCTAAGGAGATAGCTATCCGCGCTTGTGGTACCGCGGCCGGCTTTGCAAGATAAGCGGAAGCTAAGAACCCAGCACCGATAATTGCATAGGAGGGATAAACCATATAGCATAAAGCCATGAGAACCGCCGAAACTAATATTTGCCCACGAATAAAAAAGGCTATCGAAACAATCCGCACCGCATCTGCGAAGAAGTAGTAGAGCATCAAAACCAAAGCTTCGGAAAAAAGGTCATATCGGGCAAAATCCATACATCTTGCGTAGCTGGCGATAACAAGCAACACAACTGTGCAAGGTATCACCATCGGGCTTTGGGGATATATCGTCCGCGTTAGAAATATAAAGGCGATTGACAGTATCACAATTTGGAAACCAATCACCACAGGAATCATTGTCTCGGGAGATATGCCGAACGTAGAAAAGGCAAAGGGATAAATATGCATGAACAACGATTTATCATATAGTTGTCCTGACGGGAAGCCTCTTGAGAAATCGGCTACAGCTATTTTTCCGTAGACATAACTTATTGGTGAGTAGCCCCGCCAAGCGATAATGGGTTCAATCATATCGATCAACACTCGCCAAAGATAAAAACCAGCGGTCAGAGTGCTAAATATAAAGATTATCCGCAGCCACATGGGTTCTTTAACACTTGCCGGCGTTCGCTCCATTTTCTCCACATCCCTAAGTATTGATGGATCTTTTTTTCATTATCCTGGTAAGTGTCCGAAACACTATCCTTTTTATATGGTCTTCAAATAAAAATGAGGTGTAATTATAACGCAATCTCACGCGTAATATCGGTTTGTACAGCCATGCCAATAGGCCGATTACTTTACCTAATAAAGGGCCGAAGCTTTGTCTGTGGTCGGCAAGTTTACGATCAAGCAGTTGACCAGCTATTTGCAACAGCTTAATCATGTTGTCCAGTTCTTTTGTATACCATGGGTGATAGAGCTTGCCGGCGTCAAACGAATCAATGGCTGCCCAATCACTTAATCGGTCGGGAATTGTTAAGTTATATTTTTTTACCGCTTCATCGGTCATGACCGAGCCAGGTATAGGCTTCCAGTCGGCCCCCACCCCGAGGTAACAATCAGGGTTATCCTTCAGCAAAGTTTCCAGCAACTCTTTGGTTTTGATAAGGTCTTCCATCGTTTCGCCAGGAATACCACAAAAGAAGTTATAGTGGGGGCGCAGGGAAGGAAATCGAGCCAATTTTTTGTTTACCCTGACTATTTGTTCAACAGTTATCCCTTTGTTCATGGCCTTCAGGCTACGCTCCGAACCTGATTCCACACCAATAGCCATATACTCCACATTGGCTTCGACCATTAATTCAAGGAATTGGTCGTCCATTCTGTCCAGTTCGTTGATACGAGCCCCACGAAAATCCAACCGGAACTTCTTATGAAACCCTTTTTGGATATAGCCAGTTAATAAGTTTCGTATACGCTCCAGATCCACAAAAGAATCGTCATCGTATACCTGTAATCTTTGAAAATCATATTTATTGTCTAAATATTCGATATGGGAAAGTACATATTCATCGCTATAGCATACCCATTTCTTCCCTTTAATTTTTTTATAGACGGCAGGTGACATGCAAAAGGTACAGTTATAGGGGCAACCTAGCGAAGTGAAAATAGGAAATATCATTTCATGGTTGTTGAGCCGGTTATAGTTATTGCTGCCAATATCAACCAAATGATACGGCAAATCCTTGTAATCCGGCATTTCAAAAGCACATTGAACCTCGTTCAATGATATCCGGCCATTTTCCTTGTGGCCTAGCCCTTTTATGATCCTTATATCTTGCAACTCACCGGATAAATACTGACACAACTGCATTAGCGCTGTTGATCCCCAGTCCCGGATAATGAAGTCTATATAAGGGTTCTCCAATGTTTGCTCGGGGAGAATAGTTGGATGGGGTCCACCCCATACTACTTTTGCCTGGAAACGGGTTTTCACATACTCCGAAATCCGTAACGAGGTCGTTATAGGGTTCCCGGTCATTACCGAAAGCCCCACGAGTTTGCACCCACGCTGCATGTGTACGTCCAGTTGTTGTTCCCAGTCTTCAGGATGTAACCGAAGATCCAGAATGTTTACTTTGAAGCCGCACTTAACTGAATCGACAGCCGCATATATAAGGCTCAGAGGTATATCTCGCAATAGTCCATCAAACGATCCCAGTTGTGGGTATACCAGCAAAACATCAATCTTACTCATGAGCTCACCCCTGTATAAATTATTATTAACAGTCATCATTTCTTACGGTCTAAGTCTCTTCTCTAGCCAATGCATTATATACGAGTTATTCTTTTTTATTTAACTCCTGAACAACATTACTTTCTCTTATCTGACGTATCAAGTTCGCAATCCCTATCTTCTCCATGCTAAGAATGACGGCAGTCCCGAGTAATCCAAATAATACTTGCGAGATATGCAGGCCTACAGCAAGAACCAGGCCTTCCTGGAAGCCAAATCCTATTTGGGATAAGGCCAACACCCCTGCCCCCTCAAATGTTCCAAGCCCCCCCGGAAGAGCCGGTATCGCAGCCCCAAGCACCACAAAGATATATACAAAAAAAGCGTCAAATAGGGATATCGGCGCTTTGCCTGCCACACTTAGAAAACAGTATACCTGCACAAATGACAAAAACCAAGCCGCAGCGCCTAAAGCAGCCGCCTGAAAAAAAACCCCAGCCTGCAGACTTCGTTTAATTTGGGCAATAAAACTTTCAAAAAACCTGCCCCACCGGGGACCAAGAAACTTCGTAAGAAGCGCTACCATTAGGTTCTGGAAACGAATCACTATGAGTATGATGGAAACAATCATAATTATACTTATTATCGTCTTGGAGATGTTAAAAGTGAAAAAATTGATAAATGCAATCAAACTTGCACAAGCCAGCAAAATAGCATCTATGGTACGGTCTATTACCGTACTTGCCGTGAGCCGGCTCAGCCCCGCATCTACTTTATTGTTCAGGTATATGGGTTTAATTAGTTCGGACATCCTCGCAGGAAGAAAGAAATTGAGCCCGACGGACAGTATATTGGCCTTCAAAAAAACAAAAAGATACCTGCGTGAACTGTTTGAAAGAAGCAAAAACCGCAAAGCCAAGGTTAATGAGGTAAGAATAATTAATGGTTGCACCAAGAAGATAGCTTCAACGACTTCAATTGTAAAATCAGAAAAGATGCGGGAATCCAATTTTTCCAAGGCTATCCAAAGGACTAAGCATACTATAACAAGTCTGATTATCTTCCAGTGCTTCACTATATGCTCCTTACCATCTATAAACTCTTCCAAAAATTTACCAGGTCTCTAGGCCTGATAAGCTTCCTGCCGTGTGTGATTACTTCAGACACATGCTCTGCGGCAGGAAAACTATAATAACTCTGCCTTGTTATGATTTGCTTTGTTTCGGTTTGTTCCGAAACTGGGTCAAAAATTTTCAATATTTCTTGCGAGCTGGCAAAATATATTTTAGTATGCAGGCTGCTGACGCTTTCATCTGGGTCAATGGGAACTTGTATTTGCCTGACGATTACCCCTTCATCGACGTTTTCCGTCATTGTGTGAAAAGTACCGCCTGTGAACCGTTCACCATGCCGGACAGCTTGCAGAACCGATCCTAAACCTGCATATTTAGGCAACAAGCTACCGTGAAAGTTGACAATTCCATTCAAAGGAATGCCTAGCATGTCCTGCTTCAGTATCCGACTAAACCTAATACATAATATTAGGTCAGGTCGTTCGCTTTTTAGTTGTTCAACGAGTATCGGCCATGTTTGTTTATTGATGAAGAAAAGAGGTATCTTGAGTCTCTTTGCCTGCGAACTAGGTAAAATAGAACGTTTTGAATACAGCTCCCAAATTAAAGCCAATAAACGGTAACAAATGAGCTCAACCGCCTGATATAGGGCATAACGGATTCCCGATTTTTGCGTCACATACAGGAAGGTTTCAAGGGGTAACCGTTGGCCTACCATCTCTTGCTCTATATAGATCCCGGCTATTATTTGTGGCTGATTGTTCAATAATGGCCTTATCATTAATCCCGCAAATACATCGTCACTAAGAAAAAGACATACTTTTTTCACCGTTTCACCTCAGTTTTTCCGAGAACAGTTTTACAGTATGCAAGACCAACTCCAGGTCATTCGGTGCACTACTCCATAACGGCAGGTTAACCGCGGTACGCGCCATCAAGGAAGCTTCGGAATAGCCAAATCTGGCTCCAGATCGATTAATATAACTAGGCATTTCAGGTATGCAATATTCAATAAGTTGCCCAAATTGCACCCCATGCTGTAGGCCAAATTTAATTAACTGCTCTTTGCCGCGAGTACGAATTACGTAGTGTGAATAAGTAGCACCATCTATCAGGGGAGGAATAATCAGTCCTTTAAATCCTTTAAGATTGGCGTTGTAGTATTTCGCAACCTCTCTTCTTCTTGCAATAATGTCATAATAGCGTCCAATCTGTACATTACCTACCGCCGCTTCAGCTTCGGTCAACCCGACCAGATAGTCCTCAGGCATGTCAATTAAGCCTTCATCGTAATATCGGACAAAACGATTAAGTACCCCCAACCTCTCAAGAGAATTGACTATAGAGTATGCGGTTTTGTTAAATGCCGCCATAACTGCGGTTAGGTACAGTCTTCTCCCGAAAGGTTTCCACCTTCCTGGCGATTTTATTGCTTGGGAGCGTGTGCAGCGTAGTCGTTCTGCAAGTTTATCATTGTTTGTTGTAACCATTCCTCCAAAAATCGAGGTTAACAGCTTACTAACGTTCATCCCAAAGATAGCGGCATCCCCGAAGTTAACCACACTTTTGCCCTTCCATTCGGCCCCGAAGGAATGCGCACAGTCTTGAACAATTGCTATTTGTGGATATTTCCGTTTAATCTCTGCCAGCCGGTCTAAATCAACCGGATAGCCGAATATTGAAGTCGCTATTATGGCACCTGTGTTTTCATTTATCGCGTATTTAACCGCGTCAAGATCAGCGTTGAAGTCTTCGGAACGACTGTCAACAAAAACAGGTTCGTTTCCACTCGTGATAATGGCGTGGGGAACCACTACACATGTATAGGCCGGGCAGATTATTTCTTTACCCTTAATACCAAGCGCTCTAAGTAATAAAGCCAGTCCCGTCCTGCCATAGGGAAAGGCAACAGCGTTTCGCGCCCCCATCAGCTTTGCGAAACTGTTTTCAAACTTGTCCACGGCTAGCGGCTGAAACCAAGCAGCTTTTAGTTCTTCCCAGCCCAGTTGGGGTCTAAACCGAGGTATCAATACTCGTCTCCCCTTTGCCAGTATCCTGCCGACGCCATATGAATACTCTTAAACTCACCCCCGGAGTAAAGCTGGGCGTGTTCAGGCTTATATTCCTTCCACTCACAGCGAACGTGGGCCAGCCCACCGGAGAAATTAATCTTCCGGATAAGCGTAGTCCCATATTTTTTAATATTAGTCATCAGCATTGCTACCAGCATTTTTTTAATAATGCCATTGAACCACCGATTTCTCATCATGGTTATGTTTAATACCCTTAATAATATAAATTGCCATGGTTTAGGGTATCTATGATTTATTGCCCGGGGCTCCACGGTTACCGAGAGCGTACCATTATCCCATTCGGTTTCATGCTCACCGAATATTTGTGTACTATATGCAGTTCTCTCGCGGACTACTATACTGCCCCCGTCTATCATGCGGTTTGTTCCGTCACGCGAATAACTAGCAACTACACCGCCTTTTTTTATTGCCACCACAGTGTAATGCTCCGGAGTACTTTTTATAAAAATACCTGCCTGCTGGAAATGGACATCTTTAAGCCTTGTGTCAGAACACGGCAACAGACCTAATTGAATAGAGCTATCTTTTACTGATTTTGCCAGGGCAGCTGCCCAACAATAAGAATTGAACATGGGTATTAGGTTGGGTTCGTCCATTGTTAGAAGAGTGACTGTTCGCAGGTGCTTTATCGCGTTACGCATAAATCCAGCAAGTGTAGCCGCAGTTGGATTTTCACCCGCGAGATACTCAAGACCCGACGGAAAGAAAAAGCGGGTATTCCGGCTACCATACAGCCCCCCAAAGCTCCCGTCAGGATGGGCAAAGTAGGAGAGGAACCTAACAGATTTCGACAAAACTTCACCAAGCTCCAAATCCGGTCTTATACGGTGCAGATCTGCAAGGTAATGAAGAGCAAGGGTCTGATATCCCGGATCGGCTCCATCATACTCCCGCATCCATCCTTCCGGCGACATATTTTTCAAAATGCGGTCGAGAAGTAGGTGTCCTTTTTTTTCAGCTTTACTGTCTTCAATGAAATTGTTCCACTTATAAAGTGCAGCGGCCCCAGTTGCCAAGTGGTTGGATATAATGCCATGGTTCTCTTCCGCTTTTTGCAAAAAGGCAACCATTGGCGCAATAATTTCTATCCTAGAGGCAAACTCAGATTTGCTAAGGAGAGCCTCTTGCACCTCCAGGCAACTAAGTAAATCATATGCTGCCAATGCGGTAACGCAAAAGGAAGATTCATAAGGAAACGCCTCTTCCATGCTTCCATTAGCCCTGGTCAGCATTTTGGCGCCTTCAAAAAGTGATTGGATTTTCTTTTCCACAAAAGCGTCAGTTAGATAATCGGGAAGAAGGCCGGAAGCGGCTAGGCGGGCAAGACCATTTGCAGCCCCCTGATAGCTGCCATTTCCAAAGTCTATTAGTTTCCATCCCCAGTAAAACCTATCACCGATGCCATATGTAGGACTATATTTATCGGCATCGAACAATGCAAGCAGTCTTGGCAATACGGAATAAATGTGTTCCAAATAGGGCTCCACTTTATCACTGCCCTTTCTGATAGATAAACCTAGCGACCAAGTTTATGTCAATAATACTCTGCCCAAATGGCCAAAAGTCTTTTTCTAAAGGAGTAAAAATACTATCACAGGCTATGAGGATTTCATTCGCAAAATTCGGGTGTTCCCAACAAATAATCTTGTCATAATTTATCGATGAATTTTTGTGGGCGAAGCGCCGCGCAGTAAGGAATCTTCCCACACCCCATGCTATTCCCCCCTCGCACGGTATTGCCCCGACGAAAAGCCCTCCAGGCTTGAGTATTCTGTGGAGTTCATTCAGATATTGGTCTAGCGGTCGAAGATGCTCCAAGTTAAAAAAACTTAAAATAATATCTATGCTATCGGTTGCTACCGGCAGGTCGCTGGAGGAGATACGCAGCGGCCGGACATTGACATTTTTTTGCAACAGAATCTCTTTTGAGCCTTCCAATAGATCTTCGTTGATATCCACGATTACGTATTCTTGCGGCAAGGAACGCCAAAACTTGGTGTGCGGCATGAGACCCGGACCTATCTCCAATATGGATTTCCCAGTAAAGGAAACCTTGTCGAGAATTGTATATCCGGCCTCATTGACTAGATTTCCGATGCCTTGCTTCTGGGTCGCTTTATAAAAGGTAACGTAAAAGTCCTGCCACTTAATCCAGTCTTCATCATCGCTCTTAATATCAAGACCGTAGTGCTCCCGATCCCCAAACAACAGTGTGAATAGTTTTCTAGGTAGCCGACGTCCTAGTGTCCAGTATTTCATTTTCCACCTTTTCTTTGATGATGTTAAGTAGTTGCTCGAATCCTTGTCCCCAATTATAATCGCTGCTTAATGTGTGGGGATGCCAAAGAATACTGGCTTGTCCTCTGACGGCGTAAACTTCGTCTATAATCGCCTTCATTTTGGCTAGTCTAGCATCCTCATCACTCAGTGAGTAGTCGTATAAATGCGAATCCATCAGTACCAATGGTACCGTATCGATGTTTATAATTTCATTGCTTTGTGATATACAAGGCTTAGCCATAATTGCCGCGGCATTCCGAAAGCCAGTCCGGTCGTTAAAGCCCAGCGTAAAATCCACCTTCAAGCCGGCGACGGCCTGAGCTTGCCAAGTATCCCGCCAACTGAACCGCAGCCAGTGTTGCCTACACATCGTCACCGGCATTCCCAAACTATCTTCCATTCTTGCTTTTTCGACAGTCATATCATTGCAGTATTTCCAGCTATGATAGGATTGGTGCAGTCCAATACTCCAACCTGCTTGGGCCAACTTCACAATTGTCTTTTTTAAGCAGCCGGTCTTTATGTCGTATGAAGGGTCAAATAGCCATGCACTTAGTAAGTTTTTTCTTTTTTTATTGCCGGCATAAAGGAGAAATATACCTCGCACGGCGGCTTTTTCTTCCATGCACGCGATCTTGTCGAGTAAGTGGCAATAGTCCTCGCTTCTCCCAAAAAGAAAGCGGAGTGCCTGTTTTCCTTTTGTCAAAGCGGCTGATAATCGCCCGGACAAAAGAAATCGAACACTGTTGAAACAGCAAAATACTGCTTGCTTAATACGAATTGCCAGAGTCTTGTGTACGGCATCTACGTCATGGGTTAGCCAAATTTTCGTAAACGGTAACGGGCCAAATAGGCTTTCTTCCGGTTGTTTTAAGGTGTAGCTCGCCCACCGTCGTAAAAACATCGCCATCCGATTGACCCAGGCACGCTCCCAGATTCGTTCATCCCAATGCCTGAGCCGGAATGAATAAGAATGTATCGGGCCGTTCTTCTTCTCGTAGGCCCTTTCGGCTTCACAGTTTAGAAACCAAAATATTGCGCCAAACCAGTCGGTTTGGTGCCATAGTTCGCTCTCGGTCGCCCAACGCGGAACTATGAGGCAACCGTCAATACCAAGGTCTTGGGCCCATGTCGGCAATTTTACTTCGCATATTTCAGGTGGTTCAGACTCTTTTGTCGGCCATGTGGCTGTCGGAACAGGCAAACCGAGTATATAAACGTTTTTGTTTTTCCAATACCTTTCAAGTGAGCTTACTACGTATTCCCGATATCCTTCATTTAACATAATTTACGCCGCACCTTGGCGGTCAATGTAGATGCCAAACCATAGTTCGAGGCACAATAGACCCCATATCTGGCGCCCATAAGAGCTTTCAGCTGTTAATGCCTTACGCACATTATCAGTATTGTAAAGCCCTCGTTGGCGAGCGGCATCGCTAAGCAGAGTGTCGTAAGCAAATTCGCGAACAGGGCCTTTCTGCAGCCATTCTTTTATCGGAACCGGGAATCCCATCTTGTCTTTGCGGTTGACGATTTCCGGCGGTAGAAGATTCTTCATGACGTGAGAAAGTACGAATTTGGGTTGCCCATTTTTGAATTTCAAGGTCGGCGGCATGGTATTTGCTAAATCGACAATTCTATGATCAAGCAAGGGAACACGCGATTCCAATGATACGGCCATACTGACTCTATCTTCGATTTGCAGAAGGGCCGGTAATAAAGTGGTCTGGTCAAAATGAAGCATTTTATTTAGGTATGACGTGGTCTTTGAAGAGTTAAAGTGGTTGGAAAACTTTTCAAACATCTGCTCTTCTCTGTAGTCTGCGATCGCCTCTTCGGCAAGCAGCGCCTTCAAGTCGTGGCTGCGGTTGATAAGCCGGAAATACCTTGCATCCATCGAGTCAAAGAGGCCTTCGTCCCAGAAGTTTTTTATCATCGGAACATATTGTTTCAGCAATGGCAAACTGGCAATTATATTGCTAAGAGTGACTACATGGCGGCCTTCTTCCTGTGTCTGATAAATCGAGCCCTTTATACATTGCTCCAGGTAAGCAACTAAGTAGCGAGCGTAGCCGCCAAACACTTCGTCGCCGCCTTGGCCGCCAAGGACGACTTTGACTTCGCCGGCAGCCTGCGAAGAGACGATATATTGCGGAAGCAAGCCTGGCCCGGCTACCGGTTCGTCGAGGTGGTAGATAAGTCGCGGCAAATATTCGACGAGGTTTTCTGCGGTTATTATTGATTGGTAAAGGGTTCCCTGCACAGAGTCAGCTACAATGCCTGCATAGTAGCTTTCGTCGTAGGCCGGGCCTTCGGCAAATTTGCCGTTAAAGCATTTCAAGCCCTTGCCGTAATGAATTGATGCCAATGACGCCACCGTGCTGGAATCTAGGCCACCGCTAAGGTAGACGCCTACAGGTACGTCGCTCCGTAATTGCTGGCGCATCGAGTCTTGCAGCAAAAGCAGAAGCGTGTCAAAAAAATACTCCTCGGTATGATAAGTATCTATCTCGTATTTCTGTTGCCAATAGAATCGTTTAATCGGATTGCTGGAGCTCGCTAAGTCCCAAAGCATGTATTGTCCGGGCTCTAGTTTACTAATTCCCGCAAATAATGTCTTATCACCAAAGCAGAACTGGAATGTTAGATACTCCGAAACCGCTTCCATATCCGGTTTTGCATTTATGCCTTTTGACTCAAACAGAGCCTTGATCTCGGATGCAAAAACCAAGCGTCCATCTGGGAGAAACGAATAATAAAACGGCTTTATCCCAAAGTGGTCGCGTGCTGCAAAAAAACACTTCCTCCTGTTGTCAAAAATGGCAAAGGCGAACATTCCCGTCAAGCGTTTGAGACAGTCTTCCTGTTCTGCTTCGTAAAGGCGTAGCAACACTTCGGTATCGGAGAATGTCTTGAACTTGAAGCCTTTACGTGAAAGCTCTTGTCGCAGTTCAATATAATTATAGATTTCGCCGTTAAATACTATCGTAATCAGGCCGTCTTCCGTTTGCATCGGCTGAGCACCGTATTCCAAATCAATTATAGCGAGCCGCTTATGGCCAAACATGAATTCATTTCCGGAAATAAATCCCTCACCGTCAGGGCCGCGATGAGCCAAGCGATTCATCATTCTGCGTACAGTGATTTCGTCGCCCTGCATTCCCGTAGAATCGCCAACAATGCCGCATACTCCGCACATATTCAGCCTCCGCCAATCCGGCATACACTACTGCGCTTCAACATACCGGGGCGGTATGCATTAACGGCATATTCCGGGTTCTTTTGATAAGTCTCGGCAAGATTACCATAAAAATAACGCCATCCACCCCAAGGCCAGTGATATAGTATCGCCATTGTAAAATACCCTAGTGTTGTGACACTACTTATCATTTTACTAACGCTAGTTTTCTTATCATATCGTAATACAAAAGGTACTTCTGCGAAGCTACAACCAAGTAACTTTAGCTTGACAATTGTTTCAAGAGTCGAAGTAAAACCTAACCCTTTCAATTGAATAAATCCATTACCAAACACCAATACTGCCGACTGAATTGCTTTTGCCCGATAAGCACGATAACCGCAAGAATATTCGCGAATTTGCGGAATATTAAACAATACTTTCATAAATAAATTGGCCAAATAACTAATGGTGGCACGGTACGCGTTTACACCAACTTGACCGCCTCCTTCCTGAAAGCGAGAAGCAATAACTACATCAAATCCCTCATCCAGTTTGTCAAGCAAGCAAAAAATATAACTCGGTTCATGCGTATCATCACAATCCAATCTTACAATACTGTCCATCGGGCTACATCTCGCTGCAATATACTCAAAACCATCTCTTTCGGTTTCGCCAAGACCTCGATTGATACAATGGGTAACTACGTCGAGGTGAATACTTTGGGCAAGTTGATCGAGTATTGCCTGAGAGTTGTCAGTACTTCCATCATTAACAACAACAATGCGATATCTACGTCCTTGATCATTAAATACTTGGTGAATCTTGGGCAATAGGCTTTTTAAGGCTACCTCCTCATTAAATGCGGGTAGCATTATCCACGTAACTGGACTCTCAACCATATTACTTTTCCTCTCCTGGTTTCTTTACTACCGAGCTATTAGTATTCTAGTTTATTCGACATATACTAAGAATAACCTCCAACTTGTTCTGTGGAGCCCCTAAGAAGAAGGATTCTTAATACTTGGCGAGATCAATCTAAACCGCCGAGCTAATTACAGGCTTTCTTTCGATTAAGCCATAGCTTCTTATTCATAGCAAGCGAATATCCCCCAGGTGTTTACTTTATCTGGAACAAATTACTCACGGCCAGCCCGATAATGAACCAATAGCTGTACATAATCGTCGGGATGCCGAGAATATAGTCGAACATCCCGTGAAGCAGGAAGTCGGTCGTGCACAGGAAGGCGATCAGCGCCCAGCTCCGCGTCGCCACTTGCCGCATCTTAAC
Source organism: Sporomusaceae bacterium (assembly GCA_031460455.1). NCBI lineage: Bacteria > Bacillati > Bacillota > Negativicutes > Selenomonadales > Sporomusaceae > Sporomusaceae bacterium. The sequence goes on along the minus strand of JAVKTQ010000002.1, from coordinate 191,404 downwards.
AGCCGCGTTCTTCAGGATCGTAAAAAACAGGAAGAAGTAGGCTATTCCGCCGATAATCCCGCTCTCTGCAGCTAATTGCAGCACATTGTTGTGTACGTGCCCATACGGTTTATATTTGCGTTTCTCCTCTTCCGCCGGCGACATCGCCAGCGCCGGCAATGTCGCCGGGCCAACCCCCAGTAGCGTGTGATCCTTGAACACATTAACCGCGTACTGCCACATCACTATTCTCTCGCGATTTGATCTAAAGTTGGTATCTGTTATCGTATGCAGGCGGGCATTAAGGCTGGGTGTGTATGCGAAAGCAAGCGCGATTGTCAGTAACATTGCGCATACAATTGACGTCGCTTTGATACTTTTTTTGCCGTTAATAATCAGACTTATTATTACATACAACACACATGTGACAACCACCGTCACCCATACCGCCCGGGTGCCGTTGAACATCATCGCTGCCATCGCCGCCGCCGCCGCTGTGAGGAAAAGCAAGCGCTTCGTGCTGGCCGTGTTTTCTTCAAGACCCTTGACCAGCAGCACCGGTATCATCAGCCCGACGATGCCGGCGAAGTCCATTACACCCCGCAAACCATTAACCCGCCCCACACCATGTAAACCCTGCCAGATGACAATCGCTGAGCCGAGAAGCATTGAGCCAGCCATCAAGAGAGTCGCCTGTTCGCAAAGCTTCCGTTCCCTGACGAATGCCACGACAATAATCAGCGGCAAAAATTTTACGGCGGTTAAACCTATAAATGTGAAACTGGCTGCTTTGTCGCCGGAAAATGCCGCCGCCACTAGAAGCGCGGCGAAGAAGACCAGCACCGCTCTCTGGAGGTTTTTATCCGGCAATATGGGGAAAGGCCGCCAGGCGTAACGGACTATCGCAGCCACGGTCAGCAGCCAGACAACAGTATGAATGCCGCCGCGGGTAAAGCCCATCACGGCGGCGAAGGCAAGCACCAGATATTTGATAATGGCATCCAACCGGGCGATTGCTGGCATTTTACCTCTCCCAATACACAACCGATTACTTGTTTTTCTCGATAATTTCTAAGGTCGCTGCGAGAATCTTGTCGACGCTGATGCCTGTCATGCAGTGGAGGGTGTCGCAGTGGTGCTCGTAGCACGGGTGGCAGTCGGCGTCAGATTTGATGACGACGCTTTTGTCGTTGTAAGGTGAGAAGCCCGTGACCGGGGATGCGCCGAATATCGATACCAGCGGCACGTCCATTGCCACGGCGATGTGCATCGGGCCTGAGTCGTTGGTGACGAGGGCGGCGCATTTTTTAAGCAGCGCCGCAAGTACCAGCAGGTTGACCCGGCCGGTAAAGACGGTCAGCTTGGGATGGCCGGCATTGCTCATCAGCGCCACCGTTTCCCGGACTAGCTCGACATCCATCGGCCCGCCGAAGAACGCAACTCCGTAGCCTGCGTCGAGCAGCCTGTCGGCCAGGTCGGCGAAATATTCCTTCGGCCACCGCTTGGTCGGCCAGCTCGCTCCGCTGTTCAGGCCTACTACCGGCGTTCCGTCTGTCCCGAATTCCTCCGTCCACAGCCGCGCGGCCTCGGCTTCGGCGGGCTCGTCCAGCCACATCTCGATGCCCCGGTCGTCAATCGCCGTAATTCCCAAAGCCTCCCGCAGTACGTCGAAATGAGCCTCGACCTGATGCTTGATCCTTTTGCGGTTTTCCATCACCTTGTCGAACAAGACGTGCGGTCCGAGGGTCGAGTAGCCGACGATCTTGTCCGCCCCGCTCAGCCCGGCCAGGAAAGACGCCCGCTCGTTGCGATGCAGGTTGATGACCAGATCGAACTTTTCCCGTCTGATTTCCCGGATTAGTTTTATGTAATTCCACAGTTTGTCGTGATATCCTTTTTTGTCGATGGCGATCAGTTGATCGATGTTCTTGTTATATTTCACCAGGTCGGCGATTTTGGCGTCGGCGAGCAGGGCGATGCGGGCCGCCGGGAAATTGCTCCTGAGTGTCCGCAGCACCGGCGTGACGAGCAGCAGGTCGCCGATGTGCATGAGGTTGATGACGAGAATCTTCTGATACAAGTTTTTTTCACCCTATTCCCGGATAGCATTCGATGTCTGAAGAAATTCGGCCAGATTTCCGGCGGCGAACTTATAGCCCTGTATTCCCGCTGCCGCGGCTGCTGCGATATCCGAATCCTTGTCCCCGATCAGGAAGGACTTCTCCCGGTCGATTGCCCATTCGGCGAACGCGGCCAGTATGAGTCCCGGCAATGGCTTTCGGCACTGGCAGGCCGTGACGTATTCAAGGGCCGTGCCCTCGGTATAGTGGGGGCAATAATAAAACTTGTCGATACGGGTGCCGTGCCTGGCGAGCTCACCGTTCATCCAGTCGTGCAGGCGGATTACGTCTTCCTCGCCGTAGTAGCCGCGGGCGACTCCGCTCTGATTCGTCACCACGAATACAAGATAACCGCGGGCGTTAAGAAGTTTTACCGCCTCGATCGCGCCCGGTATCCATTCAAATTCCTCGCTGCGGAACAGATACCCCTTGTCGACGTTGAGCACGCCGTCGCGGTCGAGGAAAGCTGCCGGCCGCCCAGCTTCGGCCCCCGTCACCGGCTCAGGTAGCCGCCGGTTTCGAGGTACCGGTAGTAGTCGGCCACCGCTGCGTCGAGGTCGGTGAAGAGCTTATCGTAGCCGGCCGCTTTGAGCTGCGTAAGATCGGCTTCGGTGAAGTTCTGGTATTTTCCTTTGAGCGTCTCGGGGAAATCGATGTATTCGATCTTCCCGCCGCCGAGAGCTTTGACCGTGGCGTTGGCAACCGCGTTGAACGTGTTGGCCCGACCGGTGCCGCAGTTGAAGATGCCGCTTTGGGTTGGGTTGTCGTAGAAAAACAGGTTGACATCGACGACGTCTTTTACATAGACGAAGTCCCGCTTCTGTTCGCCGTCGCCGTAGCCTTCGGTGCCCTTGAACAACCTGACCACGCCGTCTTTTTTGAGCTGGTGGAAAAAGTGGAAGGCTACCGAGGCCATGCGCCCCTTGTGGTTTTCCTGCGGCCCGTAGACGTTGAAGTACCTGAGGCCTACGATCTGCGCCGTCGCGCCCGCCATCACCCGCCGCACGTAGCGGTCGAACTGGAGTTTGGAAAAGGCGTACACGTTGAGCGCCCACTCGCATGCGGGGTTTTCGCTGAAGCCGTTTTCGCCGCCGCCGTACACCGACGCCGACGAGGCGTAGATGAAGGGGATGCGCCGCCGCTGGCAGAAATGCAGCAATTCTTTGCTGTAGACGTAGTTGGTATCCATCATGTACTTGCCGTTGTATTCCATCGTATCTGAGCAGGCGCCGTCGTGGAAGACGGCCTCGACCGTCTCGCTGTCGTATTTCCCGTTCATGAGCGCCGCGAGAAAATCATCTTTGTCGATATAGTCCTTGATATCGAGCGCCAGTAGATTTTTGAACTTCTCTCCCTGGCTTAGGTCGTCGACCACCAAGATTTCTTCATGTCCGCGGGCGTTAAGCCCCTTTACGAGGTTGCTGCCGATGAAGCCTGCGCCGCCTGTTACAATGATCATTGTCCCGCCTCCTTCCGCTGGCGCCCGCCTTCGCGTTCTACGGCGCCCAGCAGTTCGTCCCGCTTGACGGCATAGGTGCCGAGTTTGCCGACAACGATGCCTGCCGCCAGGTTGGCCAGGTGCGCCGCGTCGATAAGTTCTATTTTGGCGGCCAGGGCCGCGCCCAGCACCGCCGCTACCGTATCGCCGGCGCCCGAAACGTCGAACACTTCCTGGGCGGTGGTGGATATATGGACGGCGTGTTCGTCGCTGAGCACGCTCAGCCCCTTCTCCGACCGGGTGACGATGACATTTGCGATGTTATACCGTTTTCTTACCTTGTCGGCCAGGGTTTTAACCGCCCGGTCGTCGTTGGCTGGTTCGGCGCCGGCCGCTTCGCCCAGTTCTTTGAGGTTGGGGGTTATGTACCTTGCTCCGGCGTACTTTCGCCAGTTGAGGCCCTTGGGATCGACGATCAGCGGTACACCGCCGGCTGCGCATTCTCTGACGATATGCTGGCAGAGCCGCTGGGTGCAAAGTCCCTTGGCGTAATCTGATACGATCACGGCCTGGACCCGCCCTGAGCTGACCGCCTGGCTGATGAAATTTTTCAGGCCGGTTTCCGCTTTGCCGCCGACCGGGTGGCTATCTTCGAAATCGAGCCGCAGCATCTGCTGGTGACCGCCCAGTACCCTTAGCTTGGTCGTGGTCGGTCGCCCGTCGGTCAGCAGGCCGCTGCCGTCGATGCCGGCATCCGTCAGCAGCCCGTCAAGTCGCCGGCGGGCTTCGTCTTCGCCCGCCAGGCCGGCCAGCAGCACTTTGCAGCCCAGCCTGGCGAGGTTGTTGGCCACGTTGCCCGCCCCGCCAAGGGTGGCATGCTCGTGGGTGACGCGGGTGACAGGCACGGGAGCCTCGGGCGAGATACGCTTGACTTCGCCGAAATAGTAGCGGTCGAGCATCACGTCGCCGACGACGAGGACGGCGATATCGCCGATGCCGTTATTGAGGAGGTCGAGAATCTTCCCGTTGTCGTTAAACACCGCCGGCCTCCTCGTCGACAAGCTGGCAGGCGATATGGCCGATAAGGGCGTGGACCTCCTGGACCCGTGCGGTGACGTCGGCCGGCACTTTGATGCACAGGTCGCAGATCGCCGCCATTTTGCCGCCGCTGCGCCCGGCGAGGCCGACGGCGACCGCTCCGGCCTCTTTGGCCGCCTGCAGCGCTTTAATGACATTGGGACTGTTGCCGGAGGTGGACAGGCCGACAACGACATCGCCCGCCTTGGCCAGCGCTGCCACTTGGCGGGCGAACACGGCGTCGAAGCCGTAGTCGTTGCCGACCGCTGTAAGGATGGAGGTGTCGGTGGTCAGGGCGACGGCCGCCAGGCCACGGCGTTCCTTCTGGAAGCGGCCCACGAATTCGGCCGCCAGGTGCTGGCTGTCGGCGGCGCTGCCGCCGTTGCCCATGAAGAAGATGCAGTTGCCGTTTTTGACCGCCCGCGCGAGCAGCGTCCCCAGTCGTACGATATCGTCGAGCAGTTGGCCGCGGGTTGCCGCGATCGCCTGTTCATGTTCGTCGAAAACGGCTTCGGCAACTTTTTTCATCGCATTTTCATCCACTATGCTCACCTCTGGTTGCTCTTCGCTATTTTGATCAGGTCTTCGGCCATCTTTCCCGGGCCGTAGTCGGCGTTGATGCGCTCAAGCTCCTGACGGTAAACCGGGTATTTGTCGTCGTAGGTTGTCACGAATTTTTTCAGAGCCGCCAGCAGCGAGGCGTTGTCCCCGGTGGCGAACTGGACGCCGATATCGTAGCGGTCGAAAACGCCGGGGGACATGTTGTCGGCAACAACCACCGGCTTGTGGAAGCCGATGGCGGTGTACAGCATCGCCGACGGCTGGTAGCGGAACCGCTCGGCGGCGTACGGCAGGATCAGGGCGTCAACTCCCAGAATCGCCTCCTGCCACTCCCTGCCTATCAGCGCTTTGTGCAAAAAGACTATCTGCTTGTTATCACGGTATTTGGCTATTATCCGGTCGAAGTCCGCGGTGTCGGAAGGTTCGACGGTCGCTCCCTGCACGAACAGTTCAACGTTGGGCGGGAAATTGGCGGCCACAAACATTTCCAGGAAAGCGTCGAGGTTTTTCTCCCGCCGGTATTGGCCGAAGAAACCCAGCCTTAACTTGTCACCACTCCGGCCTTTTCGCCATTCCGGCACATCGCGCGGAATGTAGACCGGCGGTTTAACGCAGTAAACATTGTCGGGCAGCCGGCCGAAGATGTTATCCTCGGGAGTGAGCACGGCAATTTTCACCGCCGGGTATTCCGCCAGGCTTTCCGTATATTTGAAAAAGTTCTCTTCGTCTCGAGGCATGATGCCGTGTAGTATAAGGATGACGTTGAGCGGCGCCTTTTTCAGCCTTGTCTTGACCAACGAACGCAGGAAGCGGAAACTGGCCGTCGGCACGATAACAGCGTCGAAGGCCTTTTGCTCGGCAAGGTCATAGAGGGCGTTGTACCAGCGGAGGCGGTTGATCTCGCGCTTAGCCGCGTACCATATCTTGGCAAGCCGCCCGACGCCGGCGTAGGTCACTCCTTCTCCCGGAAGGTAGTGAACCGGCACGCCGTATTCATACTGGAACTTGTGTTTTTGGGGAACGTAGAACGCGACTTCATGGCCCATGGCGCGGAATTCTTCGATACAGATGCGGTCGAATTCTATTTCGTGGCCGCCGGGGGTCATGATCGATTCGAAAAGCGCTATTCGCATATGCTTTTACCCTGCGCTTTCTTCATATAGTAAAGCTTGACGTATTTGGTCATTGTGTAGAAAAAATGGCACATGGCCAGTATGAAGCCCAGACTGCCGTCCCGCCAGCCCGACTGGAAGATATAGACCCGCAGGAAGGCCCACCACGGGCGGAATACGATGTGGAACATACCGCCCCGCTTGCCCTGCTCGTGCATTTTGCGGGCCATGAGGGTGGTGTAGCTGTTAAATTTGACGAAGTAGCGGTCCCAGTCGGTGTATGTATGGTGGGTCATGACGCCGCGCAGCCTGCGCTTGGGGAGGGTGACGGCGGCCTGTTCGTGCACCACCCCTTCCCAGGAAACGGCGGAGCGGGGATAGAAGCGCAGGGAGTAGTCCGGCCGGTAGCCGCCGTGAAGGACGCGCTGGCCGAAGGCGTAATTGTGGCGCAGGATCTCGTACGCCGCCGGTTCGCCGCTGTCCGCCGTCCGGCGCAGCTCTACCGCCAGGGCAGGCGTTATCCGTTCGTCGGCGTCGAGATACATCACCCATTCGGCGTCGGTCTGGGTGAGGGCGAAGTTGCGCTGCGTCCCGAAGCCGTCGAATTTCCTGGTGACGACTTTGGCGCCCAGTTGGCGGGCCAACTCGACCGTCCTGTCGGTGCTGCCGCTGTCGACAACGACGACTTCGTCGGCAAAAACGGCGCTTTCGATGCAGGGAACAATGTTTTCCTCTTCATTGTAAGTGAGGATGAGGACAGCCAGTTTCGGCACAATGAACCTCTCCCAACAGCGCCTGTGCAGCCGAAATGACCCGGTCGGCGCTCAGCGCATTGATACATCTGTTATCGCCGCAGGCGGCCCTGCCCCAGCAGGGCGAACAGTCCGTGGGCGCTTGAAGCACTATGTCGCGCGGCCCGCGTGGGCCCCAGACGTGGGGGTCGGTCGGGCCGAACAGGGCGACGACCGGCGTACCTACGGCCTGGGCGATATGCAGCGGCGCGGTATCCACGGTGACCATCAGATCGGCCTCTTTGGTGAGGGCGGCCAGTTCCCCTAACGTAAGGGCACCGGGAAATACCTGCGCTGCCTCGCCGGTTTCCTGATTTATTTTCGCCAGCAGCGCCTCTTCGGCTTTGCCGCCGACGAGGCAGCAGTCCGCTTCGGGCGTGAGCGCCTGTATAAGTGCAGCGTAGCCTTGGGTCGTCCAACTCTTATGCGGATAACTGCCGGCCGGACAGATTAGGACTAACTTCTTGCCCGGTCGGCGGCGAACCTTGTCGCCGAGAGCGGCCGTGTCCCGCGGATCGATGTCGAGCGCAAGACTGGTGTCGGCGGTGGTTACGCCGAGCGGTTTGAGAACGTCGAGGTAGTTTTCGGCCTCATGCCTTATCACCACCCTTTTTGCGCTGGCGGTGTGGGTGAGGAACAAGCCGGCGTGCTGGGCATCATAGCCGACCCTGGTCGGGATGCCGGCAGCCCAGGCCAGCATAGCCCCGCGGGGGGCGAAGTTGGTCGTCACCGCCAGATCGTAGCGCCGGGCTCGCACCTGGCCGACGAGCTTCAACAGTTCGCCGATTTTCTTATGCTGCCCGCGCTTGTCGTATTCGATTACGTCGTTTATGTATGGATTGTGGCGGGCCAACGGCGCGGTCAGGGGGATAACCATCATGTCGATGGCCGCGCCGGGGAAGGCTTCGCCGAGGGCGCGGGCCACCGGCGTCGAGAGCAGTACGTCGCCGATGAAGGCCAGGTTGATTATGAGAATGCGTTTGACGGTCTGCGGGTCAACGGCCATTGAGCAGACCTCCCGCCGCCTCGTAGACCGCCTCGACGGTTATGCCTGCAAGGCAGTCGAGGCCTTTGGGGCAGGCCCGCCGCCAGCAGCCGGCGCATTCCTGCGCAGTCACCAGCGCTTTATGGCCGTTGCCGTACGGGCCGTTGCGGATGGTGTCGGTAGGGCCGTGGAGGGCGACCACGGGTGTAGCCAGAGCCGCGGCCAGGTGCATCGGCCCGGTGTCGCCGCCGACCAGGACGCGGGCGTTTTTGATGATGTGGGCGAGCTGTTTGAGGGAGGTTTTGCCGGTCAGGTCGACCGGCGGCGTTGTTGCCGCGGCGGCTATTTCCGCCGCCAGGGCGGCGTCGCCCGGGCCGCCGCTGACTACGGGGACAAGGCCGTCCTGCCGCAGCTTGTCCGCCAGGGCGGCGAAGAGGGACGGCGGCCAGCGTTTGTTGGGCCAGTTGGCCCCCGGAGAGAGGACGACGTAGGGCTGGGTGAGGTCGAGGCCGGCTTTCCTGGCTGTCGCCGCTGCGGTCAGCTCTTCCTCGGCGGTGATATTAATCGGGAATACCACCTGTTTAACTTCACAGCCCACCGCTCGTGCGACATCCAGGTAGCGTTCGACGATATGCCCATGCTGGTTGGGGCCGCAGACCCGCCGGCTGAGACGATCGCTGAGTTCGCGGGTGTTGCAGTATACGTAGCGCTCGGGCGCTCCGCTCAGAAAGGCGATGGCGCCGCTCTTGAAGAGCGCCTGCAGGTCAAGGGCCAGATCGAAGTGTCGTGACCTCAGCAATCGAACGAAGGCGGGGGCGTAGTCTCTGAAGCCGGACAGTTTTTTCAGCCGCGGCTTGTCGAAAATGATTATTTCGTCTATGCAGGGGTTGTTGGCGAGCAGGTCGAAGGAGGGCTTCTCCACCACCCAGGTTATGCGGGCGGCGGGAAAGCACTGCTTCAATGCGTAAGCCACCGGCAGGGCGTGAACCACGTCGCCGATGGCGCTGAGCTTGACGATGAGAATATTCTTATAGGTGCGGTCAGCTTTGGGAGCCAAGAGAAGCCGTCTCCTTTATCTTGCCGATGATATTGCTCGACGACCTCCCCGGCACTTCGGGGACGAGTACGGTACGGCCGCCGTAGGACGATACTATCCGGGCTTCGGGAAGATCCTCCAGGCGGTAGTCGCCGCCCTTGACGTAAATGTCGGGTTTGATTTCGGCCACCAGATCCTCGGCCGTCCGGTCGTCAAAAATAACTACATAGTCAACAGCGGCCAGCGCGGCCAGCACTTCGGCCCGGTCGTCCTGGCAGTTTATCGGCCGGTCGGCGCCCTTGAAGCTCTTAACCGACCTATCGCTGTTGAGGCCGACAATCAGCCGGTCGCCCAACGCCTTGGCCGCGGCCAGGTAACGGACGTGGCCGGCGTGGAGGATATCGAAGCAGCCGTTGGTGAAGACGACTGCGCGGCCGGATGCTTTAAGGCTGGCGGCAATATTTTTCGCTTCGTCCCTAGCGATGATTTTCATGGTATACTCCCACCGCCTCGCGCAGTTCCGCCGTGGTCGTCGTCGCCGTGCCCGGCTTCTTCACGACGATGCCGGCCGCGATGTTGGCCAGCCTGGCTGCCTCGACATACGAAGCGCCCGCCGCCAGGGCCAGCGCGGCGGTGACGACGGCCGTGTCGCCCGCGCCGGTGACGTCGAAGACTTCGCTCACGTTCGAGACCGGGATATGGGTTACTTTGCCGCCGGCCTCGAACAGACTCATACCGTCCGGCCCGCGGGTCAGGAGAATCGCGCCGGCACGCATTTCCGCCAGCATCCGTTTGCCCGCCTCTTCGAGGGCGCCTGCGGCGTCAAGTGTCTTGTACCCAAGCGCGGCCGCTACTTCGGCTTCGTTTTGTTTTACTACCGTTGCTCCCGCAAAAGCGAGGATGTTGTAGCGTGAGTCGACGATGCAGGGGATGTCCCGGCGGCGGCAGGCCGTTATAATCAGGTCGCGCACCGCCGGTGACAGCGTCATGCTGCCGTAGTCGCTGATGACGACGGTAGCCATGGCTTCTATGTGGGTGCCTATATACTCGAGAAGGCGGCCCTCGATGACGGAGCTCATGCTATCCTTAGACTCGCGGTCGATGCGTACAATCTGCTGCCTCACCGTGGCCAGGCCGCCAGCCATCACCCTGGTCTTTGTTATCGTCGGCCGGGTGGGATCGATGAGGAGGCCGGCTGTGTGAACGCTCTTGCCGGCCAGGATGGCGGCAAGCTCCCGTCCGGCCGCGTCGTCGCCGACCACGCCGACGGCGAAGACGTCGCCGCCGAGGGTGGCGGCGTTGTGGACGGCGTTGGCGGCTCCGCCCGGTACAACCGTTTCGCCGCCGTGCTCGAGGACCAACACCGGCGCTTCCCGCGAGATGCGGGAGATCTTGCCCTCCAGGTAGACGTCGGCCACCATGTCGCCGATGACCATGATCCTATGGCCAGACAGGTTGTCGATGAGGGAAAGGGCATCTGCTTCCAAAGGATCCGCTCTCCTTATGTTAAAACTTCGCCAGGTTTACCAGCCAAATCCATTCGCTGCGTTTGATGCGGTAGGTTATTGTCGCCTGCCAGCAGTGGAGGTTGCGGTACCAGGTGACGTCCTGGTCGTAGACGCTGTTGTTTTTCACATCATAGGTTTGCACAAAAGAAATTGTATTCAGGCGGTCGAACGTATAGCTGAAGCCGAGGTCGAGTTGGCGCCCCAGCGCGTTGCTGCCGTAATCGAACAACGAGTAGTTGTTCCTTATATAGTGGTATGCTTCCCAGGTGGTCAGCTTGGGGGACCAGAACTGGTAAAGCGTCGCGTCGTATCTCTGGATATTTGAAGTGCTGCTGTTGTAGCTTTCATTGACCCGCTCAAGACCAGTCCCGAGGATAAGTTGGTGTTTTTGGCTGAACTTGATGGGATCGCCGGTGAAATACAGGTAGTAATCCTGATGCCAGCTCGTCTTGCTTGAATCGGTCCACTTGCCGTAGATGGCGTAAAAATTGTAGCTCACCGGTAGCTTGCCAAGGCGACGATTATAATAATCGAAACGGAACTCCGGCTCTTTCTTGATCAAATAACTGTTACCGTCCCGGAATTCGCCCTGGATCACGGATATAGCATAGCGGGGCTCGCGGTCGAAGACGCCGAAGGTTGGTTTAAAGCCGCGCTTGCTGTAATAGGCTAAGTCTACGAACGCACCCACGCTGCTGGTATCGGAGTTGTATATCGGGTACTCCAGGTTCTGGGCGATCCAGACACCGTCCTTGCTGGAGTAACCTATCCGCGGGAACTCGCTCTTGTCGTCTTTGAGCGATTTCTGATACTTGGGGGTGGAATATATTAGCGTGTTCTTAATCCAAAATTTAGCGTTATAGGCGACCATTTTATCGCCAGGCCATATCTCTACCTTAGTAGCGCTGACGTGATAATCCGGCACTTTGGCGGGGCACATTGTCATCGTGCCATTTGTGATGATGTATTCCCCGGGGAGAAACTCTACCGTTTCTCCGACCACAAAATCGCGGCCGATTTTTCCGGTGGTTTTTTGCATCGTCCCTGTCTGTTTGCCGTAATTGTAGTTTATCTGCGAACCGTCGAGCGCAACCCCCGGTTCGTTGTAATTAGCCTTGTCGTCGATCCATATCTGGTTTTGCTTGGCGTTGCCGCGGATCAAGTCGCCCTTTAGCTTCGTCTTGTCCTGGGTGATGGTTACCGCACCCTTGGCGAACATGGCGCCCGTCAGGTCGCTGAAGTATATTTCCTCCGCCTCGATAACAATTGGGCCATTTTCCTTTTTTTTCGCGACCTTGGCTTCCGGTTCCTTGTTCGCGGTAGCCAGAATATCGCTATTGGGCAGGTATTGATACAGATTTCCGGCGGTCTCGGCGGCGGCGGCCGTCAGCGGCGGCACAATAATCAGCGCCGCTAGGAGAACGCCGCCTAGGAATTTTTTCATTTTTGGCATGTTTTTCTCCTATATTCCAAATGTTGTCTATATTATCTCCAATCTTAAAGATTATTCTACAAATGTCCTCTATCTCCTGCCCATCGGGGCCAGGCAATACCAGGCAGAAACGGGAAAAGGCCGCTCTGCGGCCTTTTCCCGTCCATGCTTCCTTATTTTGCCTTTATACCGTAAACTTCGTCGTCGGCTTTGGTTTGGATGTAGAGCATCGTCCCGGCCGGTATTGTGATGTCCTGGCCCTGGACAAAGGCGCCGCCCACGATGCCGATCGGGCCGAGGACCACGAGGCCGGCGACCGTCGCCCCGGCGGCTTTGGCCATCGATTTGGTCTCTTCCTTGGCCTTCTCGCCCAGCAGTGTTTCAAGGTTAGTGCCGTCAATCGCCACGATGCTGTCGAACGCGATCTCCAGCTTGGCGTCGCGGCCGAAATTCTTCGCCGGCTCGACCTTGGTCACCTTGCCGGCGCCGGGAGCGCCTTTGCCGATCACCAGCACTCCGCCTACATAGACGTCTTCGGCCGCCTGGAAGGCGACCGCGTCGCCAGTGCGGCTGCTCTTGGTGTCGAGCGGCGTGACAAGCTTGATCTGCACCAGGCTGTCCTTGACAAGGCTGGCATTTTCGACTGCGACCTGACCGGCGGGGAAGGCCAATTGGACCAGTTTGGTCAGCCTGCCGTCAAACGAGCCTTGAGCCACGCTGCCGAACATCACCCGCTCCAGATTTTCGAGCCGGGCTTTGGCGGGCTGGCTGGTGATATCATGGGACAGCATCCATTCCACGGCGTTAAGCTTGATGGTAAAAGACGGCATCACCGCCGAATTCTCCTTCATGTACCCGTAGACGCGGTCCATCTTGGTAATCAGGGCGTCGTTGGTCTCCCGGCCGTACATATCTCTCTCGATCTTGGCCGCCCGCTCGACGAGCGAGCCGGTCTGCTCCGCCCCGTAGAGGAGCTTCTCCACCGTAGCCGCCTTGTCGAGCACCGTCAGCTCGGCGCCGCTTTGGGCGGAAACAAGGCCGGAGAGGGCCAGCATCACGATTAGGGTGCAGATCAATATCTTGCGCATCAGTCTTCCTCCTCACTTGTACTGCCACAATATTTCGTGGCGGAAAAGGAAATATCCTGCCGCGTGGCGACAGGATATGGATTTTTTAGATGCGGACGTCAATCATCGCCGACACGCCCACTCCTTGCACCCTTGAGAAGTTGAGCGGATTTTTGCTGTCGATGGGGATGAGGGCCTTGACGCGGAGCTGGCTGTTGAAGTCGGCCTCGACCTGAACGGCGGCCTGGGTTTTATCCACTAGGTCCTGCGGGCCGGTTATCTGAGCGGCCCCGACATAGCCGCCGCTGCCGAGGGTGATGATGGGCACCACCTTGGTGGCGTAGTTGCTGTTGGCATTGTGCTTGGCGGTCAGGGCGTTGATGAAGTTGTTGAGCGGGCCGGCGAAGCGGTCTACGATGAAGGCGACGCCGCCCACTTTGAGGATGTCGCCGAGGTTGATGGCCTGGGTGACGGGGACGGCCGCGACCGACATGAGACAGAACACGAGCAAGCTAACTATAATACGTTTTTTCATTTTTGTCACACACCTTCCCGATTTTGTTATATATTTATTTCGCCGTCGTCTGTCCTGTTCCTGCCAAAAAGGCAAAAAATTGTCGCGATCCAACCAGTGACGCATAAAAAAAATAGACCGTGCCTCGCGGCACGGTCTATCAGGGTAATTAGAAGATGTAGTTGAACTGGATGCGGGTACGGCTGGAGCCTTCGCCGTTGAAGTATTTTGCTCCGGTAAGAGCATTCTTCATATCCCACTGGTAGATGGCTTCCATGGTGACGTTCTTGGCCAGGGTGTAGTAGTAGGAAACGTCATAGGATTTAACGTTGGTGATAACGAGGTAGCCGCCGGTGAAGGCGAGGTCGTTAGCGCCATTTTCCATCTTGGTGTACTCGATGTGAGCCTGCCAGGTGCCGGGAACGGCGGCTTTCATCTGGCCGTACTGCAGACGGTAGACTACGCCTTTCGGAGCAGAGCCGTTGTTCATAGCTTTGGCCTGAGCAGCGGTGTTCTTCCAGTAGTCGGCTACGAAGGCCCAGTCTTTGCCGAGGTTAACGGTGGTGCCCACGCCGAAGACGTTGACCCAATCGTTAGCGCCGTTCTGGTTGTCTTGGTTTTTCATGAACCAAGTCTGGGCTTTAACCTGGCTGTCGAATTTGTAGGCCAGGTTGGCGTACATAACGTTGCCAGGGCCAGTGCCTACGGCCCAGGTATTGAACGCGGAGTAGTAGTTGGTGGCATTGACGTCAGCATAGCCGAAATTGAAAGCGGCTTTGCCTTGCTTCCAGGTCAGCTCGACGCCGTCGAAGCCGCCGGTGGTGCCGGCGTAGTACGTGGTTTCGCCAAGGTTCAGGCTGTAGCGGCCGGCTTTGAGGTCAAAGTTCGGCATGAAGCCTTTCATGGTCAGGTTGGCGTCGGTGATGACGTTGCTGGCAGCGGTGTTGTAGGTGCCCATGGTGTTGTGGTTGAGGACCATCCAACGGCCATAGAAGCTGGTGGTGTCGTTGACGTCAGCTTGGGCAACCAGGCGGAAACGCTGGGCGAAGGACGGGTTGGCAGCGCCTTTGTCCTGGTGGATGTAACGCAGGCGAGCGTCGCCGCTCATCTTGATGGTGGAGGCGTTTTTCTCGAGTTTCGCAACGCGGACGCCGAGGTTGTTCAGTTCGGCGGCGAACTCGACGGCCAGTTTGTCGATGAGGGCCTTGGTCTCAGCATCGGCCTTCTCGGACTTGGCCATAGCCTTGGCAACTACCTGAGCCATTTCGTAGCGGGTCATGGTGCGGTCGCCGCGGAAGGTGCCGTCGCCATAGCCGTCAACTACGCCGGCTTTCGCCAGCTTAGCAACTGCGCCGTAAGCCCAGTGCTTAGCAGGTACGTCAACGAAGGGGTTCGCCGGAGCGGCGAACGCGGTGCCGGCGATGCCGAGCACGAAAACGAGGGCGAGAAGAGTAACGAGAGTTTTCTTCATTTGTTTTCCTCCTTAGGTTTTTTGTTTTTTTGATGAGCCCTAAGGATGGGAAACTTGAGTATCCTTGTTGCCTCAATATTCCCTTGTCAGAGAGCTCATATCCTACGCCTACTTCAAAAACCGCTCCCGGGAACCTAAGGTACACCCCCTTTCTTCCCCGTCGGCTCTCTTCGGCGAGAGGACCATATGGATGATCGGCCCATAGTATGTGCCAATCGTTGGTTGACTATGCATGATATTCTATATCAAGCACCATATTCCTGCCTAGTTTACGGAAATTACAGAAATTATTTTGCTGAATTGTCAAAAATCACTGGCGGAAGTACCTTTCGGCGATGATGACGGCGACATAATCGTCCACCGGCACCGGCGGCACCCTCAAGGTGACCGGCACCAGCCTGGCCAGACCCCGCGGCGGATTATCGCGCCAATAGCGGGCGCGGGCCTCATCGGTGGAGCGGTGCTCGTCGACCAGCCTGACGGTCAGTTCGCGGCCGCCGGGACGGAGCGCGGCCATAGCGGCCATGGCGTCCTTGCGCCCGGTGCGGTCGCCGAGGACGACGGTGCCGATAGCGTGCCGCTCGGCGAGCCCGGCAACGACCGCGGCCATCTCGCCCGCCGGCACGACGCTTTTCCACTGCACGCCCTCCAGGCGGCTGACGACGGCGACGCCGCATTTGTCGCGGCCTGGGTCGACGGCGATGACGGCATCGGTCATGGTACAACCTCCTATGCTTGTATGATATTTCTCTTTAAGTAAGTTTATTCCTGCAAAAGGCGTTCTTTGAAAATTATGGGACGAGGACAAAGCATGAGGCCGTTCAGAAAGCCCCAGATGCAAGGCGCACCGGAAGAGCGCTTGCTTGCGTACTCGAACGTACGCAAGCAAGCGCTCTGAGGAGCAACGCCGCAGATGGGGCTTTATCAACGGCCGAGAATATAAAGAAGCCGCAGGGGTTATACCCCTGCGGCCTAGACTAGTCAGGACCGATTCAATTAGAATTTGACGTTGACGGTGGCGCGGACGTTCTTGCCGGCATTCTTGATGTCCTGGTAGAGAACGTTGAAGTTGGTGTTCTTGGCCAGGTCGGCGTTGTATTCGTATTCCATGCCGGTTGCCTTGCCGGTGGCGTTTGCCACGCTGCGGAAGTCGCTCAGGATGCCGCCGGTCGATTTGAGGTTGAGGGCCGATTCAAACGGTACGGCGTTGGCTTCGACGCTCTTGTAAGCGGCGCTCAGGCCGGTTTTGCCGAGGATGGCCTTAACCTGGTAAGCCTGGGCGTTGGCGGATTCGTTCTTGGCGTATTCGCCGGCCACTTTCAGGCCGGAGAAGAGGTTGAAGCTGGTGCCGGCGGCGTAGTAGTCGTTGTCGTTCTGGTTCAGGTAGGACACGGAGAACGGCAGGGTGGCGAGGTTGAAGGAGTATTGGCCGCCGTAGGTTTTTACCAGTGCGGTGCCGTTGTCTTCTTTGCCGCCGAAGGCCATGAATCCGCCTTCGCGCACGCTTACGCCGTTGAGGATGGCGGTTGAGCCGGCGCCGGCCAGCATGCCCTGGCCGAGGTCGTAGTCCTGGCGGCCGATCTTGGCGCCGATGCCGAGCAGCTTGGTGCTGACATAAGCGTTGTCGATCGATGCGCTGGCGTTGCCGGCGCCGAAGGAAGCCGAGCCGCTGGTAAAGCGGGCGTGGAGGCTGGTGACGTCGTTGACCTTGGCGGTGGCGCCGAGGCGGACGCGGTATTCGGTGGAGTCTTTGTCGGTGGTGTTGTCGGCGTTGTCGGCGTTGTAGTAACGTACACGGGCGTCACCGGAGAATTTGACCATGTTGTCGACCTGGTTCTGCAGGCCTTCGACTTTTACGCCGAGGTTGTTGAGCTCGACGGCGTATTCCTTGGCCAGTTTGTCGACGATGGCTTTCTGGTCGGAGTTGAGGTCCTTGTTCATAGCTTTGGCGACGATCTGAGCCATTTCGTAACGGGTGATGGTCTTGTCGCCGCGGAAGGTGCCGTCGCCGTAACCGTCGACGATGCCCGCCTGGGCGAGTTTGTTCACCGCGCCGTAAGCCCAGTGCTTAGCGGGAACGTCGGTGAAAGGATTGGCGAAAGCAGGAGCGGCGAAAGCCACGGTGAGAGCGGTAGCGATAGCCACTTTAAGAAGTCTCTTCTGCACTTGAAATCCCCCTTGCGTTGATTGTTTTGCGCAGGTGGCGAACCACCGGCCGGCTCGGCGCATTTGGCAAGGAGGGTGTCATGAGTGACCGTGTTTCCTCATACCCCTTTTCCCGCCGCATCCGCGTGAGCGAGCCACTGCCGCTTTCGGCAGTCTTTAGTTTACATAATTCGATGTTTCTTTTTGTAATCCTGCCTGGCGCCAGGTTGTAATTGTTGGTATAACCGGGTTTCCAGGCGCTGACTACTCAGTCACATCTGGCCAAAAAAATTATGATATTAACATAATTAATTTGGTTATGAGTAATGTTTCGCCACAAACGAAAGGAATCCTGCCTAATTGGCAGGATTCACGGTCGGTATATTATGTCAATTGGTTGCTTCCCGCACCCTTATTTCGATCTGCAACGGCCCGGAGGTGTGGATGTCCGCCTTGGTGACGGCCGACAGCTCCACGCGGCCGCCGACCCGTTTGACCTTGTTGACGGTATCGAAGAGCTGCGAGCCGCTTATGACCCCTACCGTCCCCTGCAGCGGGTCGGGCAGGATGCCTTTGACGATCGCCTGGGCGTTGACCTTCTGCAGGAAGAGGAGGACGACGTCTTCGGCCTGTTTGCCGTTGTCGCCGGCGTCCGCCGTTTCGGCGAAGACCGTCTGCCCGGCTGTGTAGACCAGTCTGTTGGGGAAGAGCTCGATGCGGCCGATGACCGGCTCGCCGTAAATGGTGTTGCCCATGGCGAGAATGCGGACGATGACGTCTTCCGGCGTCGAGGCGACAAGCTGCACCGCCTGGTCGAAATCGGCCTTGGCGATCCACAGTACTTCGATATTCTTGTCCTGTACGCCCAGCCGGCTCAGAACGGCCCGGTTGGTGGAGTTGATGATGCCCCCGAGAATCTCCTCGGTTTCCTTAACCGGTTGGCCGCCCTTGGTAACGGCGGTTGTCAACACCTCGCTGGCGCGGAAGACGACCACGCCTTCGCGGACAGTCTGAATGCCCTGCCGGAGGTTGGCGGTGAGTTCGTTCAGCCGGTCGACGTCGCTCTGGAGTGCGGTTTTGGCTTCGTTGAGCGACGCCACGCGGGCGTCGAGTTCGGTTTTGGTCGCCTGCAGGACGTCGATTTCCTGCTGGGCCTTTGTCAGGTCGCCCTTGGCATGGGAGTAATCCCGCTGCACCTTCTCCAGGGCCGCCGCGGTGCGGTCGCGCTCGGCGTTGACAGTGGCGAGCTGTTCGGTGACGCTGGCAAGATTGGCCATCGTTTCGTTGATTTTGACGGTAAGGGTCGAGTATTCCTTGGTCTTCGCCTCAAGGGCGGAGCGGCTGGCGTCAAGCTCGACGCTTTTGGCGGCAACTTCGCGGGAAAGGCCGGTCAGTTCTGCCTTGAGCGCCTCCATGCCGAACAGGGCGGTCCGTACGTCACGGGAAGAGACGCTCAGTACGCCCAGCGTCATACCCGCGATGATGATACCGGTCACTATCGTGAACAGAATCGATGTGTGTTTGGGCCTCAGGCCGAAAACGGTAAGTTTGCGTTTGCCCACTTTGCTGCCTAGCCAATCGCCGATATAGGCGATAATTCCGCCCATGATGGCGAGGACGGCTATGAGGGTGAGACCGAACATAGGCTGAACCTCCTCTCCCGGATACTCAGATTGTAGCCGCTTACTGCGAGGCTTTGCGCACCAGGTAAAGGCCGGCAACGATGCCGACTATATTCGGGAACCACGCGCCCAGAACCGGCGGGATAGCGCCCCCCTGGCCGAGCGCGGTCGTTATCGTCATGATGGTGTAGTAGATGAAGATGATGATTATGCTCAGCCCCAGGCCGATGGAGGAGCTGGAGCGATGAGGCTGGAGGCCGAGGGGCGTGCCGATAAGCGCGAAGACTAAGCAGGCCATGGGAATTGCCAGACGTTGGTGGAGTTCTGTTTCATAGACGCTGGTTTTGACGAATTCGCGTTTGAGGGTGTTGATATGAATCTTGAGTTCCTTGATGGACATTTCCTCGGGTTTTTTCTGCTCGCGGGCGATGGCTCCCGGCGTTTTTTCCACCGGCATGAGCTGCTGGACGAAGTGCATCGACCGTTCGAGGCGACCTTCGGGGGTGAGGTCGTGGACGATCCCGTTGTACATCATCCACTGGTTTTTTTCCCAGATCGCTCTTTCGGCGTTCTCGACCCGCACCAGTCTGTCATTTTCGAATTCCTGCACGGTGACGGCGTTCATGGTGCTGTGCTCTTCGTCGAATTTGCGGGCGTAGGTAAGGCGCTCGATGGTGCCGCCTTTGACGTCCTTGATAACGATGTGCTCTTGGGAGCGGGGCCGGGTATTTTTTTCGATCTCGTAACGCACGATATGGTTGTATGCCTCGTTAGACGCCGGCACGACCAGTTCGCTGAACGCCACCGAAAAAATGCTGACAAAGAAGGCCACGATGAATACCGGCGTCGCCAGGCGATAGAAGCTCAGTCCGCCCGACTTCATGGCCGTGATTTCGCTCGAGCCTGACAGCCGGCCGAAGGACAGCAGCGAGGCCAGCAGCATCGACATCGGGAAGGTCAGCACGATGATGCTGGGCAGACTGTAGATGAACAACCTGACGACCGGGCTGAACCCGGCGCCGAATTTAGTTATATATTGGGCGATCCTAAAGAGGGTACTGGTGCCGATAAAGACGCTGGAGAAGGCGCAAACGCCGAAGATAAAGGGGCCCAGCAGTTCTTTGAGGATGTACTTGTCCAATATGCGCATGTGACGCTCCTAGCGGGCCGCGGAAAAAGCGTTGGCGGCCAAAAGTATATGCAACATGACCGGAGGCTGTTCAAAAACAAGTATAGCTAGGCGCACCGGAAGGGCGCGCCGCGACGCGTACTCGAACGTACGCTGGCAAGCGCACCGAGGAGCAACGACGCTAGACGAAGTTTTGGGGCAGCCGACGTTACAGGCTGAATTTGTCGCCGAGATAGAACTTCCGCGCTATCTCGCTGGCCGCGATGGTGGCGCTGTCGCCGCAGATGAGGGTCTGGCCGTCGTTGAGGATATAGGCGTAGTCGACGATGCTGAGCGTTTCGCGGACATTGTGGTCGGTGATGAGCACCCCGATGCCCCGGTCGCGCAGGAAGCCGATGATTTCCTGGATATCGGCCACGGCGATCGGGTCAACGCCGGCAAAGGGTTCGTCCAGCAAGATGAAGGCCGGCTCGGTGGCCAGCGACCGGGCGATTTCCACCCGCCGCCGTTCGCCGCCGGAGAGCTGCGAGCCCAGACGGTCGCGCACGGCTAGGACGCCCAGTTCTTCCATCAGCGCTGCCGCCTTGTCCTTACGCTCGGCCAAGGTTAGGTCTTCCTTGAGTTCCAGGATTGCGAGCAGGTTCTCCTCGACCGTAAGTTTGCGGAAGACCGACGGTTCCTGGGGCAGGTAGCCCAGCCCGAACATCGAGCGGCGATACATCGGCAGGCTGGTTACATCTTCGCCGTTGATGAAAATCCGCCCGCTGTTAGGCCGCTCCAGGCCCACTATCATATAGAAGGTGGTGGTTTTACCGGCGCCGTTAGGGCCGAGCAGGCCAACGACTCTGCCCTGGTCGACTCTCAGGCTTACGCCGTCGACGACGTTGCGCCCTTTGTACGTCTTGACGAGGTCTTCTGTTTCAATATATTTTGCGAATAAATTGTACATCGCGTGCCGGGCCCCGTTATTGGGGCTTGACGACAAGCTTGGAGCGTCCCTGGGAGTCCATGGCTTTGTCGTCGAGATAGATGGTGAGCGTTTTGCCGGTCAGGATGTTGCCCTCCTGGACGGCGCGGGCGTTGCCGCTCATTACCACCTTGCCCTGTTCGGTCTTGGAGCCGTAGTAGACCGCCTTGTCGGAGGTGGCGTCCAGGCTGCGCTTGTCGCTGACGATATGGACATCGCCGTCGGCTACCGCCCGGTCTTCAGTGTGGAAGGCTTCGACGCGGTTTGCGGTCATCCAGCCGTCAGGCATGGTCAGGCGGGCTGCGGTCGGGACCAGCGAGTACTGGCGGTCCACCCAGTGTTCGATTTTCGGACCGGCCAGAGTATTTTCCCCTTTGATCAGCACGGCATTGCCGGTGGCCACGAGATAGTTATCTTCGAAGGAACGCACCTCGTTGGCGGTCAGGGTGGTGTCTTCCCGCACTACTTTCACGTTGCCGAAGACGTAAGCTTCTTTGCTCTTTGTGTTGTACTGGGCGTTCGCGCCGGTGAGCACCGCTTTGTCGCGGGTAAGCTTTACCGCGCCTTGGGCGTTCATGACGCCGGATTTGGCATCGTATTCGATGGTGTCGGCGATGAGTTCGACAGGTTTATCGGCCGGGGCGGATACGGCTGTGGTCGCGGCGATCAGCACCATTATCAGTGCTGTCAGCGCAGCGGCAGCGAATTTTCGTTTCATTGGGGAGTTCCTCCTTTTACAGCACGGGCATTGCCGAATACTTTCACTTTTTCGAGCTGCTCGTCGCCTTCGACGCGGTCGCCGGTTACGACGGTGTCCCCTCTCGTCATGGTTATGCCGCCGCCGCCGAAAAACTTGCGCTCCTTGGCGGCCCAGCGTGCGGTGGCGGAGGTGAATACCGCGCCGTCGCTGTTGGTGGCTTTGATATCGCCCGACATATGAATATCCCTGGTTTTGGTATCAAGTTCCGCCTGGCGGCCGACAAGGTGAAGCTTGCTGCCGTCAGCGCGGTAGAGCGTCGCTTGGAAATTGATCAGTTGGGCCCTGTTCGTACCGGGGTTCATCTGCACCGACTCGGCTTCGACCTCCCACTGTTTCTTGCCGTCCTGCTGTTCGACGATCTTGCTGCCGAAGAAGGTGATGTTGGCAGACCCGTCGTCGGCTTTCGCCTCCTGGACCACGGGAGGGGGCGGAAGCTCCGCCTTGTTGAAATAATAAAGCCCGCCAGCGATTATCAGCAGTGTGCAGGCTATCGCCCGGTATGCGCTTTTACTAAGTTTCAAGCCTGTTCACCTGCCCATTTCGTATTCCACCGTTTCTGAAACCAGAGCCACTCGTCCGGATATTGCCTGATCATGTCTTCAATTAATCTCGTGGCCTGGACGGTGAAGTTATAGTCGTCGGCCGTGTCGTCGCCGCTGAAGGTGAAGCTGAGCGGCGGTTTGACGATGATATGGTGCCCGCCCTCGGCGCGGCGGACGATGAACGCCGGCACGACCGGCACAGCCAGCCGCCGGGCGAAGACGGCCAGTCCGACGGGGGTGGAGGCCATTTTGCCGAGGAACTCGATGAAAACGCCGTTCTTGCCGGCATCCTGATCGGAGAAAAAACCCAGCACCCGTCCGTTCTTGAGGGCTTTGGCGGCGGCGACCAGGTCGGTTGTGCCGCGCGTAAACATTTCGATGCCGACAAGCTGGCGGTATTCGTTGATGATGCGGTTGTGCTGGTCGTTTGGCTGGCTTTTTACGATGCTGGCCACCGGGAAGCCGTACATGGACAGCCCGGCCCCCAGCCACTCCCAGTTGCCCATGTGGGCGGACAGCACGGCCACGCCTTTGCCCTGGGCGAGGGCTTCGTCGAGATAATGGCGGTTTTCGATCGTAATATACCGGTTGATTGTCGCCGGACGAAAAACCGGCAGGTACATCACTTCCAGGAAGGTCTGGCCGAGCTTGACGAACAGGCTGCGGATGATCCGCTCGGCCTCGGGCCGGGTAAGCCCCAGCCCCCGTTTTATCTGGTCGATGGCCCGCTCGCGCTGGCGAGCGGCGATGCGGTAATAAAGGCGGCCCAGCAGCCGGCCCAGCGCCAGAAGCCAGGGATACGGCAGCAGGCAGATTATGCGGCTGATTGTTTTGAGCAGGTAATACTGCCAAGCATTCGTCACTGCTTTCCTCCCGGTGACGCAGATAAACGTTCGTTGCGCGGTTTATCAGCTACACTTCACTGACAGGGCTTGTCCCCGCCGGGGCGGCGGTAGCTTTCGACAACCGCGGTCCACTTTCCCTGGGCTTTAAGGACGAGCTCGACGATTTCCCGCACCGCTCCGTCCCCGCCGGTGCGGCTGGTGACGTAATGGGCGGCGGCCTTGACTTCCGGCGCGGCGTTGGCTACCGCCAAGGCCAGACCGGCCCGCGCCATGACGGCGAGGTCGTTGAGGTCGTCGCCGGTGTAGGCGACCTCGTCGGCCGTCAGGTGGTGCTTGGCGAGCAGTTGTTCGAGGCGGGCGATTTTGTCCTGCGCCCCCTGGCAGATATCGGTTATCGACAGTTCGGTTCCCCGCCGGCGCACCATTTCGCTTTCCCGGCCGGTTATCAAGGCGGTTTTTAGTCCGGCCCGGTGGGCGGCGTTGATGCCGAGGCCGTCCTGGGCGTGGAAAATCTTCATGGCCTCGCCGTCGGGACCGAAGAGCAGTTGGCCCGAGGTCAGCACCCCGTCCACGTCGAAAACCAGTAGTTTGACCTGGCGGGCGCGAACCTCAGTATCCATTATACCACTCCTTGACGCAATAAGTCAGTAAGGTGAATCATACCAATTGCCCGCTGGTCGCCGTCGACGACCGGCAGCACCGTGATGGGGCGCGGCTTGTTCTTCTCCATCATGTTGAGCGCCTGGGCGGCCAGCCTGTCGGCGGTTATCGTCCGTGGGGTGCGGGTCATTATTTCCTCTACCCGCTTGTTGAGGAAGTCTAATCCCTTTTCGAGGCTGCGCCGGATGTCGCCGTCGGTGATTATGCCCTGCAGGCGTCCGTCGCCGTCGATGATCGAGGTGACGCCAAGGCCTTTGGCGGTGATGACGAACAGCGCTTCTTTCACGCTGCTGCCGAGCGGCGTAACCGGGTTGTCTTCACCGCTGTGCATGACCTGCTCGACGGTGAGGAGCAGGCGCCGGCCAAGTGTGCCGCCAGGGTGGAAGAGGGCAAAGTCTTCGGGGGTGAAACGGCGGGCGGTGAGGAGTGCGACCGCCAGGGCGTCGCCCATGGCGAGAGACGCGGTGGTGCTGGCGGTTGGCGCCAGGCCCAGCGGGCAGGCCTCCCTTTCGACCGCCACGTCGAGAAAGCCGTCGGCGTTGCTGCCAAGGGTCGATTTTTCCCGGCCGCTCATGGCGATGACCTTTGCGCCGATACGGCGGATTATGGGCAGGATGCTGAGCACTTCGTCCGTTTCGCCGCTATAGGACAGGGCGAGGACGACGTCTTCGCCTGTTACCATGCCGAGGTCGCCGTGGATGGCTTCGGCCGGATGCAGAAAAAAGGCCGGTGTGCCGGTACTGGCAAGGGTGGCGGCGATCTTCCTGCCGACAAGGCCTGATTTGCCCATACCGGTGACGATTACCCGGCCGCTACAAGCGAGGATGAGGTTTACCGCTGCCGTGAACTGGCCGTCGATGCGGGGGATGAGGGCCTGGATGGCCGCCGCTTCAACTGCCAGCACTTCTTTTGCCTGCTCGATGATCATCGGCCTGTCCCTCCCTATTTATGTTTGCGCACAACCGCGTCGATGGCCAGCAGGTCTTCGAGGAGCGGCGCGAGTTGATCGATGTACAGCATGTTGGGGCCGTCCGACAGGGCTTCCGCCGGGTTGTCGTGCACTTCCATGAACAGCGCGTCAACGCCTGCCGCCACCGCCGCCCGCGCCAGGTAGGCGACATACTCCCGCTGGCCGCTGGACGTGACGCCTGCTCCGCCGGGAAGCTGGACGCTGTGGGTGGCGTCGAAGACGACCGGGTAGCCCAGCGAGCGCATGATGGGCAGCGAGCGCATGTCGACGACGAGGTTGTTGTAGCCGAAGGTCGCGCCCCGCTCGGTGAGGAGGATGTTTTCGTTGCCTGCTTCGAGGATTTTTTGAACAACATTTTTCATGTCGCCGGGGGCCAGGAATTGGCCCTTTTTTACGTTGACGGCCTTGCCGGTGGCGGCCGCCGCGTAGACGAGGTCGGTCTGGCGGCAGAGGAAGGCGGGTATCTGCAGAATGTCGAGAACGGCGGCCGCGGGCTCGACCTGGGTAGTGCAGTGGATGTCGCTCAGGACCGGTACTTTGAGGTCGGCCTTGATGGCGGCCAGTGCGGCCAGTCCTTCCGTAAGCCCCGGACCGCGGAAGGAGTTGTAGGCCGAACGGTTGGCCTTGTCGTACGATGCTTTAAAGATATAGGGGATACCGAGTCGGTCGGCGATGGCCTTGACTTCGCGGCCGATCATCCGCGCCCGGTCTGTGCTTTCGAGGACGCACGGCCCGGCGATGAGGGCGAGGGGATTTTTGCCGCCGATGGCGATGGAGCCTATTTGCACTGTTTTCATTTTGCTGAGCCTCCTTGTGCGGCGATAATGGCGTTCACTCTTTCCAGATCCTCCGGCGTGTCCACGCCCACGGAGGTGAAGCCGGTGCTGAGGACTTTGATGCGGTAGCCGTGCTCGAGCGCCCGGAGTTGTTCGAGCGATTCGGCTTTTTCCAGCGGCGTGGGCGGCAGGGCGGCGAATTTAAGCAGAAAATCGCGCCGGTAGGCGTAGATGCCGATGTGTTTGTAGTATGTCAAGCCGTTGGCCGGGTTGCGGGGGTAGGGGATGAGGGAGCGGGAAAAGTACAGGGCGTAGCCCGCCAGGTCGGTGACTACTTTGACGACGCTCGGGGCGTGGTATTCGGCCTCGGCTAGCGGCGCGGCGAGGGTGGCCATCATCAGGCCGGGGGCCTGGTGAAATTCTCCCGCCAGTTGGTCGATGACCGCGGGTTCGATGAGCGGTTCGTCCCCCTGGACGTTGATGATGACGTCGGCGTCTTCATGGCGGGCGGCCACTTCGGCCAGCCGGTCGGTGCCGGTGGGATGCAGCGGCGAGGTCATCATCACTTCCCCGCCGAAGGCTTTGACCGCGCCGAAGACTTGCTCGTGGTCGGTGGCGACAAGCACGCGGCAGGGCAGCTTGGCCTGGCTGGCCCGCTCGTAGACGTGCTGGATCATCGGCTTGCCGGCGATCAGGGCCAGCGGTTTGCCCGGCAGGCGGGTGGACGAGTAGCGGGCCGGGATGACGCAGATTGTTCTCATTGCTTGCCTCCCCGCTCGGCCACCGATTTGATAAGGTTCATCAGTTCCTGGTAGCCGTTGTCGACGAATCGTACTTCGATGCCTAATACGTATAGGGGCAGCGGCCGGTCGGAGTGAATGAACTCGGACGGAATTTTGACCGCGTCTTTTTCGGTGGTTACGAGGGCGAATACGCCACTGTCGACTGCCCGCTGCATTACATGCTGCATTTCGGCCATTGTGTAGTCGTGATGGTCGGGGTAGCGGACCGAATCGACGATTATGGCCCCGATGTCGTTGATCGACTGCTCGAAGGAGGTCGGGTTGCCGAGGGCGGAAAATGCCAGGACTTTTTTCTTGTGGATGGTTTCGAGCGCTACCGTTTCCGGCCTGATGCCTTTGTACCAGTCTTCGATTTCGATGAAGCAGCGCGGGCTGTGGACGCTTTCGACGACCAGCGCCTGGTCGTTGTAGCGGGCGAGGGTCTCGCGGATTATGTCGCGGGCATTGTCGGTGCCCTGGTCTACCTTGGTAAGGAGAAAGACGTCGGCGCGGTTTAGGTGGGTCAGGGGTTCGCGGAGCGTGCCCCGCGGCAGGAGGAAGTTGTTGCCGAAGACATTGATGCTGTCGATGAGGACGATGTCGAGGTCGCGGGCCAGCTGCCAGTGTTGGTAGCCGTCGTCGAGGATGATGAAGTCGGCTTTGAGGTTGGCGACGGCGTAATCGCCGGTGACGTTGCGGTTTTTGCCGATGACGACCGCCACGCCCGGCAGGTTCTTCGCCAGCAGGTAAGCCTCGTCGCCGGCCTCGTTGACCGACATGTAGATGCGCCGGCCGTCGGAGACCAGGCCGACCTGGCCGCGCCAGTTGGCCCGGTAACCGCGGTTGAGGATGACGACCCGGTAGCCCAGGTCGCGGATGATGGCCGCAAGGCGCTGGGCGGTGGGGGTCTTGCCGGTGCCGCCGACGGTGATGTTGCCGAGGCTGATGACCCGGCTGGCCAGTTTATGCTGTTTCAGTATCCCGGCTTTGTAGAGGCCGAGCTTGATGTCGACACCCAGGCCGTAGACAAACGACATGAACCGGAGCACGCCGAGAAGAACGGCGGCCACCGGGCCCCGCTTATGGCCATGCACCAACTGGTAAAGATAGACTTGGACGGGTTCATGTCGGATCATACAATATCCCTCACGATCGCTGGGGGAGTGTCGCCAGTACTTCGCTGATATGCTGAACGCTGCGGATGGCAGCTCCCTGGTTTTCCCGGACGATGGCCAGCGCCTTTTCGCCCATCTCCGCCCTGGCAGAGGCGTCGCTGAGCAGACTGACGAATTTGTCGCCGAGATCGGCGCTGTCGTAAACGGTGTCGCAGGCGCCCCGCCCGCTGAATAAGGCGTAGCTGTCCTTGAAGTTGAACATGTTGGGGCCGACGAGGATGGGCTTGCCGTGAGCCGCCGGCTCGAGGATGTTGTGACCGCCTGTTGCCACCAGGCTGCCGCCGACGAACACGACGTCGCCGATGCTGTATATTTTGCCGAGTTCGCCGATTGTGTCGAGCACGATGACGTCATGGCCGCCGTCCGCCTTGTGGAGGTCGGTGCGGCGCACGGCGTTCAGACCGTATTTCTCCGCCAGGGAGACGACCTCGCTGCCCCGCAGATTATCGCGCGGCGCGAGGATAAGGCGGGCGCCGGGGATGTTTTCTCTTACTTTGTTAAAGGCGGCAAGGACAAATTCCTCCTCGCCCCGGTGGGTGCTGCCAGCGACGATGACCGGCACTTGCCCGGACAGCTTCAGGAGGCTGGCGAGTTGCTCCCGTTCGGCGGCGCTGACTTCGGTGTGCGTCTGATCGTACTTGGTGTTGCCGGTGACGAATACCCGGCGGGGCTTGGCTCCCAGGCGGATGATATACTGCGCGTCGATGGTGGACTGCATGCAGAAACGGTTGACGGTTTCGAGCATCCGGTCGAGGATGGTGAACAGGTAGCGGTAGTTGCCGACGCTCTTGTCGCTTATCCGTCCGTTGACCATCATAACCGGGATGGCGAGATCCCGGCAGGAGAGCAGGAAGTTCGGCCACAGCTCGGTTTCGACAAGGACGAACAGCGTGGGCTTAATGCGGGTTATCACCCGCCGGCTCAATAGCGGCAGGTCGAGCGGGAAGAAGATGATGCTGTCCGCTTCGGGGATGATGCGCTTGGCCATTTCGTACCCGTTGGCCGTGACGACCGAGATCAGCACCGGCACGCCGGGGAGCTGGCGGTGTATTTCTCTGATGATCGGGCTGGTGGCGACTATTTCGCCGACCGAGGCGGCGTGCAGCCACAGGCAATTCTTGCCGGCCACCGGCGCCAGGGACTCGGCGGGCAGGAAGCCGAAGCTTTGCTTGAGCCGTTCGCCGAAGCCTTTTTCGCGGATGAGACGGAAGATGAACACCGGTATGGCCGCCAGCACCAGGATGATCGTCAGAATATCGTAAAGGAATTTCATCGGTTATACCTCTTGGGACGGAGCCTCTGTCCGCGATTCGAATTGGACCTGGTAAAGCTTGCTGTAGAGGCCGCCGGTGTTTATGAGGGTCGCGTGGGAGCCCTGTTCGATTATCCGGCCCCGTTCCATGACGAGAATGACGTCGGCCCGTTGCACGGTGGAAAGGCGATGGGCGATGACGAACGACGTTCGCCCGACCATCAGCTTGTCCAGCGCTTCCTGGACGAGGGATTCGCTTTCGGTGTCAAGCGCCGAGGTTGCTTCGTCGAGGATGAGGACGCGAGGGTTTTTCAAAATGGCGCGGGCGATGGCGATGCGCTGGCGCTGGCCGCCGGAGAGCTTGGCGCCGCGCTCGCCGATCTGCGTTTCGTAGCCCTGGGGCATCTCCATGATGAAGTTGTCGGCGTTGGCAGCCTTGGCGGCGGCGATGACCGCCTCCCGCGGGGCGTCCAGGTCGCCGTAGAGAATGTTTTCGTACACCGTGCCGTTGAAGAGCATGGTTTCCTGGGGTACGATGCCGATCTGGCGACGCAGGGAGGCGAGGGTGACTGCCTTTATGTCGATGCCGTCGATGGCGATGTAGCCGGCGGACGGATCGTAAAAGCGGGGGATAAGATTGGCGATGGTCGTCTTGCCGGCGCCGCTGGGGCCGACGATGGCAACGACCTGGCCGGGCCTGGCGGTAAGCGATATATCTACAAGGGCCGGTTCCCCGGGTTTGTATTCGAAGCTGACATTATGGAAGGCGACTTCGCCGTTGATGGACGGCAGGTCGGCGGCGTCGGGCTTGTCCTGGATGTCGGGCTCGGTGTCGAGGACTTCGAAGACCCGCTCGGCCGCGGCCAGCGCCTTCTGGATGTTGCCGTACACGCGGCTTAGGCGTTTGATGGGATTGGACAGGTTGACGACATAGATGAGGAAGGCCATGAGCGCTCCGGTCGTCAGGTTGCCGCCGATGACCTCGTGGCCGCCGTACCAGATGATGACGGTTACGCCGATGGCGGCGAGGAATTCGATGAGGGGGGTAAGGGTGGCCATTAGCTGGGCGCTCTTCATCTGGGCCCGGAAGTTGTGGTAGTTTTCGCGGCCGAAGCGCTCGATCTCGTAGTCTTCGCGGACAAACGATTTGATTACCCGCACGGCGAGGACCGTCTCCTGGAGCACCGAGGTTATGTCGGCGGCGCGCTCCTGCATGACCGCCCCGGCCCGCCGCAGTTTTTTGCCGAAGACGTTGATAGCCTGGAAGACGAGCGGCAGGGTGATAAAGGTCAGGAGGGACAGCTTCCAGTGGATGAAAAACATGGCGGCCATCGAGCCCACCAGCACGACGCTTTCGGTCAGCATCTCGATGACGCTCTCGACCAGGGCGGACTGGAGGGCGGCGACGTCGTTGGTGATATAGCTCATGATGGCGCCGGTGCGCCGGGTCTCGAAGTAGGACAGCGACAGACGCTGCAGATGGCGGTAAAGGGCTTCGCGGATGTCGATGATGACCCGTTGGCCGACGAACGCCATCAGGTAGGTCTGGCCGTAGAAAAAGACGCCGCGCAGCAGGAATACCGCAATGATGCCGCCGGCGATGATGTTGAGCATAGCCATGTCCTTGGCGGTCAGGACGTCGTCGATAACGTCCTTTATGATCCAGGGCACGTAAAGGTTGGCCGCCGCGGCCATTATAATGCAGATAACGGCTACCACAACGCGGAACATATATGGCCGGACGTATTTCAGCAAGCGCAGGTATAGATTCATGCCGCTCCTCCGTGGCCGCGCGAGGCCACTTCAAGTATAACTTGGGCTACCCGTCCCACTGCGCCGCTCTCACCCAGCTTCTGCCTGACGTCAGCCAGGTCGGCGGCCATGCGGCCGCGAACGGCCGTATCGGTGACAATGGGCAGAGTTTCGCGGGCGATGTTGGCGGCGGTGGCCTCGCCCTGCAGGAGTTCGGGTACGATGCGGCGGCCGGCGACGATATTTGGCAAGCCGATGTGGGGGATTTTGACAAGCATCTTGCCCAGCAGGTAAGTAAGGGCCGCGACCTTGTAGACGATGACCGTCGGCAGGCCCAGGATGGCCGTTTCGAGGGTGGCGGTGCCGGAGGCGGCGATCGCCACGGTGCCTATATTCATCAGGTCGTAGTTGTTGCCGGCGATGAGGCGCACCTCTAATTTGTAGCCATCTATTATATTTTGCAATATTTCCCGGGAAATTGTCGAGGCTACCGGCAAAAATATTTGACAATCCGGCACTTTTTCGACGACTTTTTCCATCGCCGCCAGCATGACGGGCAGAAGTTTGTCGATTTCCTGGCGCCGGCTGCCCGGCATAAGCAGCACCACCGGCCGCGCCGGATCGGCGCCGAACAGGCGGTATGCTTCATCCTTGGGCAGCGAGGGCTTGACGATGTCGAGCAGGGGATGACCGACGAAGATTACGTCGGCGCCCGCTTGGCGGTAAACGTCGGCTTCGAAGGGGAAGATGGCGGCGACTTTGGTCACCGTTGCCGCGACCTCTTTGGCCCGGCCGCGCCCCCATGCCCACGCTGAGGGGCTGATGTAGGAGATTACCGGGATGCCCAGCCGCTTGGCGACTTTGGCCAGCCGGGTGTTGAACCCGGGGTAGTCGATGACCACCAGGACGTCGGGGCGCTCCCGCGCCAGCCAGTCGGCGAGGAAGTCCCGCAGCCGGAAGAGCTTGGGCAGGCTCTTGGCAATCTCGACGATCCCCATGACGCCGAGGTCGGCGATGTCATAGACGATCTCCACTCCGGCGACACGCATCATTGCGCCGCCCATGCCGGAGATCCGGATATCGGGCCGAATATTCCTCAGGGCGGCGGCGACGCTGGCGCCGTTGAGGTCGCCGGACGCCTCTCCGGCGGAGATAAATATCTTGTACATGGCGAATCTCCTCGGATAATACTAGTTTATCCCAAATACGCGCGGTTGTCCAAGATTACCCACGCTAAAACACGAGCCACAGGACGACAGAGACCCGGAGATAGTTTCCCTCTTCTCACAGTGTCTCTATGCCTCTGTGGCAAAAATCAGCGGGCGATAATGGTAATGTTGTTCTCGTCGGCCAGCGCCGCGACCTTGATGCGGTCCACCAGCAGCGTCCGGCCCGCCTCGATCACCAGGGCGCTTGCGCCCGCTTCGATCATGGCCCGGATTGTGTCGGCGCCTACGGCCGGTACGTCGAAGCGGGCGTCCTGGCTGGGTTTGGCGACTTTGGCGACAACCGCCCCGCCCCGTCCGAGCTGCCCGCCGCGGCGGATGCAGGCGTCGGTGCCTTCGATGGCCTCGACGGCGAGCACCGCCCTGTTTTTGACGACGACCGTCTGACCGATGTCGAGAGCGCCGATCTCCTTGGCCATGCGGAAGCCGAATTCCATGTCGGCTTCTTCGGCGGCTGTGGGCGGCCGACTGGTTATAAGGCCCGGCGGCGGCATCAGGGCGCGGATCATGGCGGTCTGGTCGAGCACGCCGAGCCCCTCGAGCGCCAGTTCGCGGACCAGGGCGAGCATTATGGTGTCGTCGCTGTTGTCGGCCAGCCCGGCGAAAAGTTGCCTGGCCCGGTCGTCGAGCTTCACCGCGCCGGTAAACAGCAGTTCTTTGGTAACCTTGCCGAGCATGGTGACTTCACGCACGCCCGAATCCTTTAGGGTGGCAATGATGCGGCCCAGTTCGCCGGCGCCGATTTCGTGGTATTTGTTCGCCACGGCGGCCAGCTCGGGGTCGACCCCCGGGACAACGCCGACGGCAATCACGGTAAAGCCCATGCCGGAGGCGGCACGGGCAAATTCTACCGGCAGTCTGCCAACGCCGGCCAGTAATCCTATTGTCTTCATCCTGATACTCCTTACGCGGCCGTCCGGTCGGTTCTCCGGCGGCTGCCGGTTTCTACTCCTCTTCGTCCCTGCGGCCGCGGCAGATACCGCGTTCGGCGTTGCGGAGGAAGCGGAGGAAGTGTTCGACTTCCTCGCAGGAGTCAAGCTCCTGCTCCATAACGGCGATCGCCTGGGGAAGGGTGAGATTGGAACGGTACAGAATCTTGTAAGCCTTCTTGAGGTTGCGGCGAGCCAGTTCGCTGATGCCGGCGCGGGCCATGCCCACGCTGTTGAGGCCGCAGACTTTGGCCGGGTGGCCGTCAACGATAACGAACGGGGGCACGTCCTGGACAACCTTGGAGGCGCCGCCGACAAAGGCGTTGCGGCCGATCTTGACGAACTGGTGCACCCCGGTCAGCCCGCTGATGATTGCCCGGTCTTCCACGATTACGTGGCCGGCCAGCGTGGCGCAGTTGGACATGATGACATGGTTGCCGAGGATGCAGTTATGAGCGACGTGGGTGTAGGCCTGCAGCAGGCAATGCGACCCGATGCGGGTTTCCTCGCCCTCGCCTGTTGCCCGGTTGACGGTGGCGAATTCGCGGATCTGAGTTTCGTCGCCTATGAAAACGTAGCTTTTTTCGCCGCGGAACTTGAGGTCTTGCGGGTCGGTGCCGATGGAAGCGCTGGGATAAATGATGCAGTTCTTGCCTATACTGGTCCAGCCGTCGATTACGGCATGGGCGCCGATCTTTGTTCCGTCGCCGATCAGGACGTTTTCGCCGATGACCGCGTACGGGCCGATCTCCACCTCTTTGCCGATGCGGGCGCCCGGATGTATGACAGCTGTTTCGTGTATTTTACGGATCGGTATTACGACAGTCTCCGGCTTCATCAGCTCATCTCCTTACTGTTGTCGCGGCGCAGCCCGTAGCCAACCGTTGTTATTTATAATCCGACTAACCAGTCGAATGGTGGCAAGAGCTATCGGCGCGAATACTGGCAAAAAATATAACTATTGCTATTTAGGACGATCTTACACATAAACTATGCCATTTATATCCTTATTGCTTCTCTTTTCAGGTGAGGGCAAACAGGAATTCTCCCTCGGCGACAAGTTCGCCGTCGACATATGCTTCGGCCCATATTTTGCCCATGGTCCCGCGCATTTTTATGATCTCGGCCACCATCCGCACTTGGTCGCCCGGCACCACCGGCTTGCGGAATTTCACCCGGTCGATGCCGGCAAAAACCGCCAGCTTGCCGGAGAATTCCTCGCCATAGAGCATCGCCACGCCGCCGACCTGGGCCATCGCTTCGAGGAGCAGGACGCCGGGCATGATGGGCTTGCCGGGGAAATGGCCCTGGAAGAATTGCTCGTTGGCGGTTACATTTTTAATGCCCACAGCTCTTTTCATGGGCTCGATTTCGATGATGCGGTCGACCAACAGGAACGGGTAACGATGCGGGATGATTGCCTGAATCTGAGGCACGGTCAACATGGTAGCAGTCCTCCTCGTCACTTTTGCGCACTTGCCGCTATTTGCTTCGCCAGCGCGGTGTTGAGCGCGTGGCTGGATTTCACTGCGATAACGTGGCCGCGGATGCGTCCGACCAGCGCCAGATCGCCGAGTACGTCGAGAATCTTGTGTCTGACCAGTTCGTCGGGAAAGCGCAACGGGGTCAGTATTCTATCGTCGTCGTATACTACCGCGTTTTCGAGGCTGCCGCCGAGCGCCAGGCCCTGCGCCTTGAGGGCCTCGACCTCGTGCATGAAGCCGATGGTCCTCGCGGGGGCGATTTCGCGGATGAACGTGTCGGCGGTGATTTCGAAGTCGCCGTACTGGATGCCGATCATGGGGTGCGGATTGACGGACGTGAAGCTGATCCGCAGGCCGTCGTACGGCAGGATGGCGATGAATTTATCGGGGCAGCGGGTCGCCTGCGCCGCCGGCAACGGGACGTAACGGCTCGGCGCCGGCAGCTCGGCGATGCCGGCTTCTTCCACAAGCTTTACGAAGGGAAGGGCGCTGCCGTCGCCAACCGGCGGCTCGGCGGCGGTTATTTCGATAAGACAGTTGTCGATCCCCAGGGCGAGGAAGACGGCCAGAAGATGCTCTACGGTGAAGACCTTGGCGGCCCCGTCCTCGAGCGTCGTAGCCCGCATGGTGGATGTCACGTTGGCGGCGGTCGCCTTCACCCGCGGCGCGCCCGGGAGGTCGGTGCGGACGAAGACGATGCCGGTGTCCGCCGCGGCGGGCTGAAGGGTGATGGTGACGTCCTTGCCGGAGTGGAGACCGATTCCCGTATAGGCGATGCTTTTGGCGAGAGTGGTCTGATAAGACATGGGCAACCTCCCGATAAACAGCTATCACTTATTCTACAAAAGATTCACTTTTCCTGCAAGTGGCAAATGAGAGGAATCAGGCGACACGTTTGCCGGCAAGGGTAAGGGCGCTGGTATTCATCTGGTATTCGATGAGTTCCTTGTAGCGCTGCCCTACCTCGGAGGCGGGGGTGACGAAGACCCTGTCCGGGACGCCTTCTTCGACGACGCGCCCTTTGTCCATGAGCACGATCCGGTCGGCGACGTGAAGAGCGAAGGGGAGTTCGTGGGTGACGACCACCATGGTGTTGGCCTGGTATTTGGCGAGTTCCTCCATAACTACGAGCACTTCTCTGACCAGGATGGGGTCCAGGGACGCGGTGGGTTCGTCCCAGAGCATCAACTCGGGTTCGAAGGCCAGCGCGCGGGCGATGCCCACCCGCTGCTGCTGGCCGCCCGACAGTTCCCCGGGCTTCTGGTCGCGGCAGTTATCAAGGCCGACTTTGGCAAGCGCGGCCACGGCCTTGTCGCTGGCCAGCTCACGCGGCATCCCGCCCATGACCAGGCCCAGCATAACGTTCTCCTCGGCCGTCAGACGGCTGATGAGGTTAAATTGCTGGAAGACGAAGCCGATGCGTTTGCGCACCGCCCGCATTTCCTCGGCGGCGATAGCGGTGATGTCGCGGCCGGCGAAGACGATCCGGCCTCCGTCCGGCTCGACGAGACGGTTGATGGTACGGATGGTGGTCGACTTGCCGCACCCCGAGGGGCCCATGAGCACGACCGTCTCGCCTTTCTTCACTTCCAGGCTGACGTCGGCTACTGCTGTAACCTTGCCGAACCGTTTGTGAAGATTATTTATAGTGAGCATAGTATCACCTCATTAACGGAATTTTACCTTGCGATTGTTTAATTTCTGCAATAGTCCCGGCCGGGCGGAGGGGATGACGATCTCGCGCATTACTTCGTCGAAGGACAGCCCGAGCGCTTCACCGGCCATGATCTCGTCGCCGGCCACCGGACTGATCTTCTCGGCGTAACCGGCCACCAATAGGCCGAGGGATGCGCCGAGCAGCGGGACGCCGATCCAGGGGAGGTAGGGGATGCCGCCGCCGGCAATGATGAACATGGCGGTGAGCATTACCCCGCCGCACGCCATGCCGTATACCCGCTCTGCGGCGCTGATGGCGGCGAATCGAGCCACCACCGCCCGCCAGCCGGTAGGTTTTGTGCGGTTGGCCAGGCGACGGCGGCGGATGACCGCCATGACCGC
Source organism: Sporomusaceae bacterium (assembly GCA_031460455.1). Lineage (NCBI taxonomy): Bacteria > Bacillati > Bacillota > Negativicutes > Selenomonadales > Sporomusaceae > Sporomusaceae bacterium. Next base: position 155,239 of record JAVKTQ010000002.1, on the reverse strand, counting down.
GGTGTGGTCGAACACCAGGAAGAGGATGGTGGCCACCATGGCGGTGATGCCGGCCAGGATGGCTTTGACCTCATGCAGTACCTGATATAGCTGGCCGCGGGCGTCCGGCTCGATGATGCCCATGGCGGTCGAGTAGAGCGCGGCGTTGCTGTGGCCGGCCTGACGCGCGACGATGGGCGCCACGGCGTCGGCGCTGACGCTGCTGGTCGTGAGGATCTGGATGCGCTCGCCGGGGATGACCTGGCCGGCGATGAATTTGTCGATGATCGCCAGAGTATGGCTGATGTCCTCGTCCTTGAGGTTGGGCGCGCTGGCCGCCATATACTGGAGCTGGGCGGTGACCAGCGGCACGTTGATTTCCTGCACCTTGTCGAGACGGCCGGTCATGTCGCGCAGGCTGGTCTTGGCCCCGGTCGCATCGAAGGCTTTCAGCGTGGCGAGGGTATTCCTGCTGCCGCTGACGACGCTGTCGATGGCCGCCGTCGCCTGGCGGGCGTTGGCCGCCACGTTGTCGAGGGCGCCGAGGGTGTTGCTGAGGCTGGCAAGGCTGCTCTGGGTGCCGGCGAGGCTGTCGATGCTGCTGCCTGCGTCCGCTTGCACCAGCTTCAATACCTTGAGGGTATTGATGAGGCCGCCGAGGCCTTTGGACGAAGTGTCGAGCTGGGCGCGGAGCGAGCTGGTGTCGATGTTGGCCAGGCCGCTGGTCGCCGCCTGGATGGTGGCGCCGGCCGACTGGACCCCGCTGAGGGTCTGCTCGACGGCGGCGATGCCGCTGTCGTAGTTGTCAAGGGCGCTGATGGCGATGCCGCTCATGTCGCGGGCATCCTTGGCAAATCCCGGTATCTGGCCGACAAGCTTGGATGTTTCGTTGAGCGCGCCCGCCAGCTCCTGGCGCGGGTTTTTGTAGCTGGCCGTGACCACGGCCGCACCGACGAGGTTCTTGTCCAGCTTGTAGCCCTGCGGGTTGACGAGGCCGCCGGCGTCGCCCTGAACAACCATGCCTTCGGCTACGCCGTTGCCTTTGATAGCGGTGACCTGCACCAGGATGTTGCTCTTGTCGGGCGGGTTGCCCGCCGCAGGCGCCGCAGGCGCAGCGCCCTGGAATACGAGGGTGTCGCCTTTGGCTAGCTTGGCGCCGCCGAGCGGGGTGAGGGTGACCTGCGAGGCGTAGGCGCTGAGAAATCTCCTCATTTCCATCATCGTGCTGACGGCATAGGTCATGTCGTCGTTTTTGCCATCAACCGATACGTTTTGCGCATACTGGATTTTGAGGTCTTGCCTGATGTCGCCGGCGATCGCCTCACCGAGGCGGATGGGGTTGGACGGTTCGCTGCCGACCGGGAAGCTGATTTCGATGACCTGGTACTGTTTCAGGAGAGCGTTGATCTGCTTCTCGACCGGGGCGCTCTTGTCAAGAGACAGCAAAACCACGCCGATCGAAGCGCCGTCGCGGAATGCGAAGCGTACGCCGTCCATCTGCATGATCCGCTCCATCAGCATGTTCTTCGCGCCTTCCGGTACGCCGCGGATGGTAAGGCGCGGGTCGGTCATTACGCCTACGCCGGCGCCGCCGGGGATGCTGCCGAAGATTTTGCCGAGGTCTTCGTAGACCTGCTTGGTCTGGTACTGTTCGGGCAAGGTGATGAAGAAGCTGGTTTTGCCGGTAAGAGTCGGCCCTTCTTTCAGCACCGCTCCTGGGAAGACGTCGCTGATTATCTTGTCAATCTGCTGGGCGGCGTCGGTTTTCATTTCCTCCCGCACATTGATGATGAGGTCGAATTCTCCGTAATCGCCGACGAAGCTGGCGAGGGTTTTGGAGAAATAAGTGTTGGCTCCCAACGATACGACGCTGGCCAGCATCGACCCCACCAGAACACTTACAATAACCAGGATGAAAATGTCGCGCTGAAAGGAATCCCGTAAAATATTCTTGGCGAAAGCCATGCGTAACCACCTCTTTTCCGGGCTTAATTATAGCACGTATATCATTTTTGTGTCCATAAGTATATACGTTTATTGCCTATTTGTATATATTGGTAAGGATGAAAAGGCCCGCCCCCTTGCGGGGACGGGCGCAAAAACACTGTGGCTATGATTCTTGGGACGCGTTCTCGGCCGGCGGCTTGGTTTTCCAGCGGTTGTGGAGCCAGAACCATTCGTGGGGATGAGCGCGGATGTGGTCTTCGAGGATGGCGTTGAGCTTGCGGGTGATGGCGAGGAAGTCGCGGTCGCGGTCGTCAGTCTTTTCTGTTGCCAGTGGCGGGTGGAAGATGACGGTGTGGGTGCCGTCGGCGTTGGCGGTGATGAAGGTGGGCACGATCATCGAGCCTTTCATCCGGCTCAGCGCGGCCGGTCCCTGGGGCGTGGAGGCGATGCGTCCGAAAAATTCGGCGAACACTCCCTGTTCTCGGGCGTCCTGGTCCATTATCAGGCCGATGGCCTTTCCTTCGCTGAGGAAGGCGATCATTTCGCGGACGCCGCTTTTATAGGTGATATGCATGCCGGTAGAGGTGCGGATTTCGTTGATCAGCTTGTCCATGGCGGCGTTGGTCTGCCGCTGGGCGACACCGACGAGCGGGTAGCCGTAAAGGGCGAGCGCCGGGCCGATGAGTTCCCAGTTGCCGCTGTGGGCGGCGGCTATGATGACTCCCTTGCCGTGGGCGAAAGCCTGGTCGAAGTGTTCCCGGCCGCGAAGGGTTACGAAGGTGCCGATATTTTCCCTGGTCAGTTTGGGGACAGCCAGTATTTCCATGAACATGCGGCCGAAACGGACGGAACTGCTTTTGACGATGGCGAGGGCGCCCTGAGCGTCCAGCCCCAGGCTGGCCATGACGTTGGCGACGGCCATTTTGCGGCGCTTACCGGGCACTAGCGGCCACAGGGCTTCGCCGATGAGGTCGCCTATTCTGTTGCGCACTCCGGCGGGCAGCAGGCAGAGCAGCCGGCATATCAGCTTGACGATGTAGTACTGCATGGCGGGCTAACCTCCATCAGGGAAAGGCTGCCTGAAGCCGGTCCGCGGCGTTCGCCGGGCGCTTCCTTGGCAGCCTCTTGGGTTTGCTGGGTCTCTAGTTGGTGAAGCTTACGCCGAAGTAGGCTGAATGGTCCCGCCAGCCGGCGTCGACCTTGAGCCCCGGGACGATCGACATCCTGGCACCGTAGTTCATGCGGCGGCCGTCGAATTCGGCGATAAGGGTTGTGGCCGGGAAGGCGTTGTTGCCGGTGAGCACGCTGATCGGGTTGATGGTTTTCTCGAGGGCGGCGAAGGTGCCGTCGAAACGGCCGTTGCCTACGCCGGCGTGAATGCGGAAGCCTAACGGCAGTGCCTTGGAGGCGACAGCGTAGTAAGAGCGCGAGCGTGAGCCGGCTATGTCTTCGACGCCGACCGACACCCCTGGTGTGAGGATTGTCTCGGGCAGCAGGCCGAGTTTGGCGTTGACGTGCGTCTTGTTGAAGCTGCTGTCGTCGTAGCGGAAGCCGGCCACACCCATTTCGAGGTTGGGCAGCAGGCCGATGTTGAAAACGCCGACTCCGCCGTCTTTGAGATGGTAGTACCCCGCCGCGAATTGGCCTTCGCGGAGTACGTCGGCCGACGGGTTGTTGATTTGGCCGGTGGAGCCGTTGACCGAAGGCGCAGCTAAGGCTGTGGCGGTGGAGACGATAAGGGCGCACAGGACGCCGAATACTATTTTCCTCATATGTCCTCCTAAGTTTGAATAGAGTGGGGGAAGAACATCGAGTAAAGTATTCTGCGCCCAGGCCGTCAATCCTGCCCTTTTGCCGCAGGTAATATCTGTTCCCGGCAATTATTTCCCTTGTTTTTCCAGTTCTGCGAGGCGTTTCTCCAGCGCCTGCACCTGCTTCGCCAGCTCCGGCAGCCTGCGCACGGCCGCTTCAGCCCGCAGCCATTCCTTGTGGGGCCTTGCGGGGAAGCCGGCGTAGAAGGAGTTGGGCGGGACGTCGCCGGCGGCCCCTGACTTGCCGGCGAAGATGCAGTTGTCGCCGATGGTGATATGTCCGACCGCGCCGCTCTGACCGGCGAAAATAACGTTGTTGCCGACCTTGGTGCTGCCGGCGATGCCGGTGAAGGCGACCAGGAAGCAGTTTTCGCCGATGACGACGTTATGCGCCAGATGGACAAGGTTGTCGATCTTGGTGCCGCGCCTGACGACCGTCGAGCCGGTCGTGGCCCGGTCGATGGTTACGTTGGCGCCGATCTCGACGTCATCTTCGATGATGACGTTGCCGACCTGCGGCACTTTGTGGTGGCGGCCTTCGATGGTGACAAACCCGAAGCCGTCGGAGCCGATGACCGCGCCGCTGTGAACGATCGCCCGCTCTCCCAGGCGGCAGCCGGCGTAGACGGTCACCCCCGGATAGAGGATGCTGTCGCCGCCGATTCTGGCGGCCTCGCCTACATAGGTGTGGGGATAGAGGACGGTGTTGTCGCCGATGACGGCGCCGTCGGCGACGACGACCTGGGCCATGACGGCGACGTTGGCCCCGAGCTGTACGCCCCGGCCGACGACGGCGCTGGGGTGAACGCCCCGCGGCACTACCGTGGGCGGGGTAAAAAGTTCCAATACCTTAGTAAAGGCTACCCGGGGGTTCGCCACCCGGATAGCCGGCTTGGGATACGTTGCTGTGTCGCCCGGCACTATGACCGCTGCCGCCTTGGACGCTGCGGCCTTGTCCATATGGGGCGGTACGGCGAAGGTGATGTCGCGGGGTCCGGCGTCCTCGATGTTGGTGACGCCGGCGATTTCGGGATCGGATTCCCCCAGCACCATACCCTCTACCAGGGCGGCGATTTCACTCAGCCTTTTAGCCAACGGAAACACTCCCACTCATATTAGAGGTTAAGCCAAAGGCTTTACCCTTTGGCTTAATCGATTATTGCATCCGTTTGATTACTTCGTCGGTGATGTCGGTGCCGCCCTGAGCGACGCTGTTTTTGTACAGAATTACTCCCAGCTTCTTCTCCTTGGCGACCGCGTCGACGGACTGCTTGATGGCGGCGTCAACCTGGCCTTCGAGATCCTGCTTGATCTTCAGGAAGTCACCGTAGGCGGCTTCTTGCTTTTTCTGGAACTCGTCGGCGCTGAGGCTGGCTTTGTCTTTCTCCAGTTGGTCGCTGAGTTCCTTGGCTTTGGTGTTGAGTTGTTCCTGAAACTGTTTGACCTTGGGGCTGTCGCTCATTACCTTGTTGACGTCGAGGATGCCGACGGCGCCCGGTCCGCTGGAGCAACCGCCGAGCATCAGGGCCGCAGCGACGATTACTGCGACCGCCAAAAGCAGACTTTTTCTATTTCGCATATGAATCCCCCCGTTATCGATACTTGCCCGAGTCTATTATGCACCGGGCATTTACTTCTTAAACTCGACAATCACCGCGTCGGTGATATCGGTGGCGCTGACGTTGACCTTGACTTCGGCGAGCACCGTGTCGAGCCCCGACTGAACGGCGACTTTAGCCGCCTTGTCGCGGATGTCGAGGATTATCGCCTCCTGGAGAGTGGCAATTTCGCGGTCGGTCGCGGCCAGCTTCTCGGCGGCCGCCGTCCCGCCGGTCGTTCCGGGCGGGGCGATGCGGTTCGCCATCTCGGCTTGCCGGTCCGTGAGTTTGCCGGCCAGCTCGCCGTTAAGGCTCTGGGCGTAAGCGGCCAGTTCTTTCTCAGCCTCGCTTTGTTTGCCCTTCATGACGGCGTCAGTCTTGGCAAAAAGTTCCTGCTGGCGGACGGAGATTTTGCCCGCCCGTTCCTTCTGGAGCCTGTCCATTTCCGCCTGAAGCGGCGCCGCCTCTTCTTTCGAAAGCTGGACGGTCTTCAGTTTGAGCTGGAGAGAAAATATCTGTGGCTGGTATTCTTGATCGAGTTCGCGGGCATAGGCGTCAAGTTCGGCCTCCATGCCGCGGCTGGCCTGTTCGGCGGCCGCCTGCAGGCGTGTCTTGACCTCGGCTTCCTTAGCCGTCATGCGGGCTTCAAACTCCTTGGCGGCTGCCTGCTCAAGGCCGGCCGGGCTTCCCGCCGCCGGCAGTCCCGCTCCTGCCGCAAGGCCCTGGGCCCGCTCGGCGTCGATTCGGGCCGCGAGGGCGGCGTAGTCTTTCTGGAGGCGTTGGACGTCCGCGTATTTGGGGTGGGCCTTAATTGCCTTTTCCATGACGATCAGGCCGATTTTGGACTGAGCGGGCGGGGTAGTCTTCGCCTGCTGCGAACCGCAGCCAGCTATGACCAGAGAGGCGGTAACCGCGGCAATAAGAAGGAGTCTGGCGCAATTTACCGGCACAAAACCACCTCCCTTTCGGAATAAAGAACCGAGCACAGTAAGACCGGCTCGGAAATAAACAAGTATTGGTTATTTGCCGCCGAGCTTCTTCTTGACGTCGTCGGTGATGTCCTGGCCGCCGTAGACCACCATGCCGACCGGCATAACGACCGCGAGTCCCCTTGTGTCGGCCACTTCTTTGATGGTGGCCATAACCTTTTCTTCAATCGGTTTCAGGAGTTCGGCCTGTTTCATGCCCAGGCGCTGCTGGAGCTGCACGAAGTATTCTTGTCTTTCTTTGTCGTTGGCCAGCGAGGGCGCTTTGGCGTCGAAATCCTTCTGGGCAAGTTCCTGTTCGGATTTCATGGTTTCGGCGAATTTCGCAAAGTCGGGATGGGATCTTACGAGATCATCGTAATTTACCTTGCCGACGTTGGAGGCTGCTGCTGCCTGCGTGGTGCCGGTCTGGGACACCGCTATGCCAAAGACACTAAGCATAAACACCGCGGCGATAGCTACGGAGATGATCTTAACCTGTTTTTTCTCGATTTTGAGCAATTTTCTTACCCCTCTTTCCGCTTCTTGGCAGAATTTATACTCCTTCATTATAGCAGGGACGGGGGCGGCATTCAAGGACAAAAATTCTACAGATTCCCCACCAGCCGCAGCCAGCGGTTATTGGTGGTGACGATATATTCGGCACTCAGGAATTCATGCAGTTTGAAGCGCAGCCCCGCCTCATAGATCCCCGTCACCGGGGTGCGCTCAAGGCGCAGCGACCACCGCTCGTCAAGATTCTGCTTTAGCCAAAAAAGCCCCTGCTTGCTGCTGAGGTTATATTTGACGCCGGCTTCGGTCGTGGGCCCCAAACGGTGCCCCCACCCAGGCACGAATTCCCATGTAACCGAAGCGGGGATGAAGGTCACTTCCATGAATAGCTCGTCCTGCCGGCCGAGGTATTGTCCTACATGAAGGCGGGCCGAAGTGTCGTTCTCCTTGCGACCCATGTCGAGGTAGCCTTCGAGCGTTACGTTGTACTTGGTGGTTTCCGCGCTAATCTCCATATCGGTTGCCTCACCCGGCCGCAGCGTCGACGTCAGGTTGAGACCGTAGCGCCTGGTTACCGGCTGGGCGGTTGCAACCTTTGTAAGCATGTCTTTGAAGTAGCCGCTGTGCCGCTCGACAAAAGCCACCGGCAGGCCGCGCAGGGGGTTGGCCGCGTCTTCGACAACCGGTCGCGCTTCGAGAAGGAGGAAGTTGGGGATGGTCTTCGAGCGCAGGGTGACCCGCACGTCTTTGACCAGCGGCCCCGCCGGCGCGAGCGAGAGCTTGACTGTCGTTGTCTGTCCGGCGATTATCTCCATGTTGACCCGAAATTCCGGCAGCTGGGCGGCAAGGTATTCGCGGATGACCGACTTGGAAACGCTGCTCGCCCAATCCACCGAGTCTACCGGCATCCCGATAAGTACCTGGCCGATCTTGTCCTCGACGTTGCCAAGGTCACGCCGGAAGAGGTCGGTCAATTGCGGCGAGATGCCGCCTAGATCGGTCTCCAGCACGACTCTGCGCACTACGTCTCCCCACGGCAGGATGCGCACGGCGACATGCGCGGTCGGACCGGGAGTGATGTTGACCTCCTGCACCGAGTAGCCGACAAGTACACGGTCGAAAATCTCTTTGATAAGTTTTTCGTATGATGCCCTGCCGCTCACGACATCGGTCACCTTGCGCCCGGTCAGGACGTGGTCGCCCACAGTGGCGATGCTTTGTTCCATGCGCTTGATGACGCGGCTGGGCGGCGGAGCGTCGCCGGCCAGCACGCTGACCGTGACCGCTTCGACGGCCACGTTCTCGGCTGCGGCGACACCGCTCCAGCTCGCCATGATTATTGACGCCGCCATCGTTATGGCAAGGAAATATCGCACCGTTATTGCCGCCACCTTCCTGGACAGAGGTTTCCCTGATGAGGCTCCGTTGCCGGGGTGGATACACCGGGTTAAAGCAAGAGCCAGGTGCTAGACCTGACTCTTGTCTTCTTTAGAATTGGCCGCCGAAGCTGAAGTGCGCCTTGCCGCCATCCTTACCCCGGGCATAATCGAGCCTGATCGGGCCGAGGGGGGTAGTGACGCGAACACCGACGCCGATGCTGGTTTTGAGATCGTCGAGCTTATAGCCTTCGCCGTCCCAGGCGTTGCCGAGATCGCCGAAGACTACGCCTTCAACTTTCTTGACAACCGGGAAACGGTATTCGGCCGTAGCCGCCAGCATCTTGTTGCCTTTGAACTGCTCGTCGTTGTAGCCGCGGAGGGTGTCGGAACCGCCGACGTAGAATTTGCCGCTGTCGGGCATCCGGCCGTCGGCGTAGCCTGCCATCAGGCGGACGGCGATGACCTGTTCACGGCCGACCTTGAAGTAGTTGCGGTCTTCGACGGTGTACTTGTTGAAGCTGAAATCGCCGCCGAGACCCTTGCCGGCGAACTCGGCCATCACCAGGAACCTCGTCCCTTCGGTGGGGTTGAAGACGTTGTCGCGGGAATCGAGAACGCGCGACAGCGTGATGCTGCGGGTCAGGCCGAAGTTGTCCCTGAGATACTGGTCATTGTAGTTGGCGTCATAGTTGGACCCGCCAGCAGCCGCCTTGTAGTCGACCGGGCCGGAGACGAATTTGACGTAATCGTCGCGGCGGTTTCTCAGGGTGATGTAGTTCGTCACATACTCACCCTGCGGCCGACCCAGCGTGAGGTCGAAGCCCCTGCGCTTGCGGTCGTAGGTCGACCGGACTTGATTGTAGCTGTACCCTGTACCACCGTAATCGCTGTACTCGTTGGTCATGTTGTACAGGGAGATGCCGGCCGATGTCTGCTTGCTGTCCAGCCAGGGGCGGGTGTAGGACAGTTCGTAGTTCCTGCCGTCATTGCCGCTGCCGCCGAACTCCCAGTGGATCTTGGCCTTGTCGCCGGTGCCACGGAAGTTGTTGTCGCCGAGCTCAATAATTCCGACAAGTCCGTCGCTCTGGCTGTAGCCGCCGCCGATGGAAAACACGCCGGTTTTCTGCTCGACGACGTTGGTCTCGAGGATGACGGAGTTAGGCTGCTTGCCAGGGTTGAGCTTCATGTTGACGTCCTCGAAGTAGCCGAGGTTGTACACTTTCTGCATACTCCGGCGGGCGTCCTTGACGTTGAAAGTGTCGCCGGGCTTGACCTTCATCTCGCGGGTGATGACGTAGGTTTTGGTCTTTTCATTGCCTTTGACCGTGATCCCTTCGAGCATCCCTTCGTTGATGGTGATGGTCAGCACCCCACCGGGGGTCATGGCTACGTCGCTTACCCGCGCCAGCACATAGCCCTGGTCGTGGTAGTAGGTCTCGATAATACGGGCATTTTCGTTCAAGGCCTTGGTGTTGAGCACCTTGCCCGTGTTTACCGTCAGCATACTCTTGATCTTGGCGGTAGATACCTTGGAATTGCCCTTGACGACGATGTCTTTCAGGGCAGGGTTTTCCATTACCGTATAGACCACTTTTACGCCTTCCGGTACTTCGGTGAAGTTGGATACTACGTCAAAAAAGTTGCCAAGCTCGTAAATCGCCCGCAGATCTTGCTGGACCTTGTCGGCACTGAGCGTGTCGCCGGGTTTAAGCTTGACCACCGCCATGATATCGCCATCCGGCACGCTGGTGTTGCCGGAGACGCTTACGGCGGTGACCCGTTTCCCGGTAAGGTCGGCAGCATGGCTTGGGGCGGCGGAGCCGAGCACGATTCCTAGCGCAATGACAGCTGAAAGTAACAGGTGCCCGAAGTGCCTCCTCGCTTTCATGCATAACCTCCTTTATTAAGTTTATTGGCCGCGCAGCGATTTGCCGGCAGCCCGGATGACATTTTTCATCTCATCCGGGGAAAGCAGGTTCTCCTTTTCTGTCGGCTGTGTCCGCACGGTGCTTTCCGGGCGGTTGACCGGCAAACTGATTTCCGGTGGAGTATTGCTTGTCGCCTTGGATATCGCCGGCCGCTGCTCCTCAACCCGGTGCGGGGCTGAGGTATCGCTGGCTTTTTGGACCACCGGCGTTATCTTGGCTTCTTGCGCGGCGAGTGGAATTGGCACGGCGGCGTGGCGTTCGCTAAGCCCCCAGTATGCCCCGAATCCGGCGGCAACTATGGCGGCGGCGAGTACGAAGGGCGCCGCCTGGCGCAGGAGCGGGGAATGATGCCGCTCTTGCCGGAAGAGGCTTGCCTCCTTCGCGTGCTGAAGCTCGGCCTGAGCTAAGAAAAGGTCGAGTTCGCCGCGAATTTTGCTGTTATTGTCGAATGACTCTTCCGCCCGCGTGAGCCAAACTTTGGCGGAACGCAGGTGCCGGAACATATGCCGTTTGAAATCCGCCATTTCCACCACTCCTATTATAGCTACAATATATAGTCATGGGAAGAGGCCAGATTCTGGTCGCTCTTACGCGGGTAAATTAGGGCGTTTTTGCGGAAACAGAAGGAATTACCTCTCGTTTTCTCCCTCTTTCAGCCACTTTACTCTACAATGAATTCTTCATGTCCTGCATAAGTCTGGATAACAGGCCGCGGGCCCTGCGGATGCCTTGCTTGTGAAGCCTGTAGACGTGCGAAAGGCTCATGTCGAGAGATTCGGCCAATTGCCTCGGTTCGCGCTCTTCCAGATACATGCCGGACAGCACCAGCTGTTCGTTGGCCGGCAGGCGCCCGAGGGCGCCGCGGACCTGCTCGACGAGGAAATTGCGCTCGGCCTGAACAGCTACCGCTGGCGCGCCGTCCACCAGTGCATCCCCCAGGGTCAGGGTTCCTTCTTCCTCCAGGGGGCTGTCGATGTACAGACAGTTGGCCTTGCCCTCGCGGGTGATAAAGTTGACGATGCGGCCGCGAATGCGGTGGAAGGCGTACAGGCTAAACGCCACCCCCCGGGTGTGATCGTAGCTTTCCACAGCCTCGATAAGCCCGACGGTGCCTTCCTGGATGATGTCCATGATCGCCGCGTCATCGGCTTTCCAGCGGAGGGCGGCCTTGAAGACCAACGGCTGGTAATGCTCAATGAGACGCCGGCGGCTGTCGAGGTCGCCGGTTCCCTTATAAGCCTCCCACAGCTGCTTTTCTTCGGCGGCGTCGAGCAGACGTATTTTTCTCAGTTCCGCCAGATACTGGCTCAACAATTTGATCATCCCCGCTTAGAAAGTAAACCGGGCCTCCACGCCCACCCGCCGGCGGTGATATTCGTCCACCGCTCCGGTCACGCTGAACCGGCGGCTAAGGTCGTAACGGATGAAAGCGCTTGTTTCTTTATGGTCGACACCCAGCGTGTAGCTTATATACAGGCGGTCGGTGACGTACTTGCCGAGTTCGATGTTGTATACCTCCCGGTCGTTGACCGACGTCGCCGTGCCGTTTGTGAAGCCCGATGTCTTGCCGTTTGTAGTCGAGGTCTCACTGGGCATGGTGCTGCGGACGAGGCGGAAGTCGTCGAGACCGAAGGAATTGCGGAAGGCGGTCTCGGCTTCGGCCACGAAGGCTACGTGCAGTCCCGCGTCAAGGAGTCCCATCAGTTCTTCCCGGCCCAGCCCCGAGTCCCGGCTGCCGCCCACCGTATTCTGCCGATCCGAATAACGGTTGCGCAGCGTGAGGAGCGACAGTATCTGCTGCTGGTTCATCGCCGGCTCGGAACTCAGGCGGAATTCCAACGTGTCGAGCGGGCCGCTCACCGCCAGTTTGACTCGCGTGTACTCCAGTTTGGTCTCGGCCGTGAGCTTGATAACCGGCAGCAGCGACCCGAACTTGGTAAAGTCGGCGCGGCCGTTGTCTACCCTGAACTGGGTGCGCAGGTAGTTTACCGTTCCGCGCACCGTTTCGAAGTGGCCGGAGGCCACGGGTTCGGTGGTCGAGCCGGTGAATTTAGCTTTTCCTTCCACCTGCAGGTCATAGAAATAAGGATTATACAGCCTGACTTTCTTAGCGGCGACAATTTCGAGGTCGAGGCCTATGTCGAGCCCGGAAGGCGAGATCTCCGGCACGATGGGCACGTTGATTGTCGTATTTTCAAAAATCAGCTGGCCGCCCAGAACAGGCTTCCCGCCGCTGGAATTGAGGGTAAGGGTCCCTTCCAGCGGCCCTTTGAAATATTTGTGGTTGACACCCAGCTTGTCCAGCACGAGGAGAATGCGGTAATCCGCAAGGGCAAGGCCGTTGATCGCGGCCGACCCGGTCAGGCGGTATGCCCCCGTGCCGAGGCTGCCGTCGAAGGTTATTATATTAATTTTATCACCTTCGAACTGAATATCAACCCCCACTTTCTGAATAGGGTCGGCCAGCGATTTCAGTTTCACGGCTCCATCCCTGACGACGATGCTGCCGGTAAGGAGCGGCTGGGCCAGAGTGCCGCCGATTGTCAGCTCGCCCTTGGTTTCGCCGGTGGCCCAGGCAACTTCTTTGCTCAGAAGCGGCAGGATGCTAAGATTGGCCTGCTCCAGGCGCACTTTGAGGTCCATCTGGTCGGCGACGGTAGCCTGGGCCCGCCCCTGAGGGTTCAGGGCGGCCAGGGGGACGGTTCCGTACGCGCTCGCCCGATATGCTCCTTTGGTGAACATCAGCTGGTTGACATAGATGCTTCCCTTGTCGAGTACGAACAAGCCGTACAAGGCGTCGAAGGTGGCGTTGGCAACGCCGCCGCCGTTAATTTCCAGCGAAACGGCCGCATGGGGGCTATAGGACGTTCCCGTTATCTGGGCGGTAAAGGTGAGTTTGCCGCGGGTGTCGACCGTCGAATCAAGCCAGGTGGTCAGGAGGCCGGCGTCGATAGAACGACCGCCGATCTCAAGGTCGAGCGGCCCGCCCAGCGCGGCTGTGCCGCGTGCCGCAAGCACGCCATCGCCTTGCTTGGCAAAAAAGTGATTGATAGTCACCACATTGTTCCTGAGGGCGATGTCGGCTTCGATGCTATCGAGCGGATAGTTCTTGATCTTTCCTTTGGTGAGCGTGCCTGTCAGCCACATGTCGGGCTTGGCTACCGTGCCGCCGAGAGTTACATGGCCATCAAGACGGCCGTCGATATCTTTCGTCGGGATGTTGAAAATGGCCATCAGCCCTGCTACTCCGCCGTTGCTAGCGCTAAGGTCGCCGTAAATATTCCCGGCTGCGAAGCCTATCCCGCCGGAGAAAGCAAATTTGCCTTCCCCCTGGGAAAACCCGAAGCTCGGCACGGCAAGCTGTTCGCTGTCGACGCTGATTTCACCGGCGATGTCGGTCAGCTCCTGGCCGTTAAGCTTCAGACTAACGGCGGTTATACCGCCGCTGAAGACCGGCGCGGCCGGGGTGCCGGTCAGCCGGCCGGCGAAGTGAGCCTGCCCGGCGACCGGATAGGGAAATTTGACATGGACGGCGGCAAGGTCGATGTCTTTCGCCGTCACGTCGAGATTAAGGCTGTTGCCGGCGCCGATCGTACCGGCGAAACGGACCTCTGCTCCCAGCGAATTCACGACAAAATCGCGCAGTTCGATGACGCCGCCCTGCCGGCGGTAATGACCCTCGGCCCGCGCGATGAGCTGGTCGCGAAAACTCCCTTCAGTCAGCTTGACGTGTCCTGCGGCGGACAGTGACGCCAAGGGGCCGGTTATCGTCAGCTCGTTGTCGACGTTGCCGGTCAGTCTTTCCCCAGGCATGATGAGTTTGACGAGATTTTCCGCCCTTGCCTGGCGGGTGGCGACGGTAATATTCATTTCCTGTCCGCCGGTTAGACCGACGCTGCCGTTGACCACGTGCCGGGTGACGCCGCTTTGCGCCACCACTTCTTCGAGAGTGATAGCACTGCGGGTCACGGTCAGGCCGCCTTGGGCGAGCGCGAAGGGCTGGTAAAGCGCCCGACCGTTGTAGGCTGTGAATCGGGCCGTTACCCGGGGCGATTCGATCGTGCCTTCCACCTTGCCTTCGGCATCGGCTGTGCCGGCCAGATCAATGCCGCCAGCCTGCTCGGCGAACAGGGACAGCGGCACGCCCTGGCCGAAGAAGGTCAGGGCCAACCGGCCGTTGTCGACCGTTCCTTGGGCGGTCAACACTCCGGCACCTGGGAAGCCAATGGTTATGTAATCGACCGACATGCTGTCGCCGGCCTTGAAAAAGCCTGCAGACAGGTTGGCGAAGGGTATGCCGTCAAGACTGCCGCTCACAGCCTGCGCCGAGCCGGCCATCTTGGCGGACGCCAGGGTACCTGCCCCTTCCAGGCGCAGGTCGATATCACCCCGCCCCGATATATTTACTCCGAGGCTGGGAAGGGCCGCCAGATCTAGCCCGCGGCCGCTGACCGCCAAGTTGTAATCTTGTTTGTCAAGCAGGATGGTTCCTGCTCCGCTTATCCGGCCCCCGAACATGTCGGCGTCCAGTTTATTGACCGTCAGGGCCGATTCGACCAACGCGAATTTGGCCACCGCGCCGTTGACCGCCCAGCCGCTTACCTCGCCCTTGTCCAAACGGACCTCGCCGCTGACCACCGGCCGACTCGGCGCGCCACCGATAATGGCCGTGAACGACAGCGGTCCCTTGAGAGGGATATCCCGGCCCAAGGCCGCGGGATCAAAGCCACGGGCGCTCACCGTCAGGCCGAGCACCGGTTCGGCGGCGTCGGTCGCTATTTTGCCCCTAAGTTCGATATCTTGCCCGTAAACCTTGGCGGTGATCGGAAACAGAAAAACCTGCTTGTCACTGAACGCCACACTGCCGCGCGCGTCGCTTACCGTAAGGCCGGCGACGCCTACGTTGACACCGTCGAGTTTTGCCTCGCCGGCGTAGGTAAGTTCGCCTTTGTCGCGCCGCAGGATGATTTGCGCCTGAGCGAGGCGGCCGCCGGCCGGCTTTACAGCCATACCGGCCGGAATTAAGGCTTCCAGCCCGCTCAGATCGAGGTTGGCTGCGCCGGCAGCCAGCATGCTGGCGCCGTCCCGGCTCACGCGCCCCGCCACCTCCAGCGGCGCCCCGTTATAGGTCGCGGTGAGCTGAAGAGCTACGTCAGGTTTACCGGCAAAGTCGAATTTAGCCCCGATGTCACTCAGCTGCCAGCGGCCTTCCGGCATGGTGACTGTCACCGTGCCCTTGATTATGGCTATTTTCCCGCTAAAGGGCGAGTCGCCCGACCTGGTCTTGTCGAGCAGGTCTTCAATATTCCATTTGCCGTCCGCACGTCGGTCGAGGTAAATTTGCGGCTCGTCCAAAGACAATTCGCTGACCGCTTCCACGGCGGCGACGCCGCGCAAAAGGGCGAGCGGGTCGTATACCACCGTCACCTTTGCCGCTTCGGCTATAAGTTGGCCGCGGTCGTCGCGGACGGCTACGTCGCTGAGCAGCACCTTGTTGAGCCAGGAGATCTCCAGGCTCTTAACCGAAACGGGGCCACCAAGCGCTTTGGTCAGCTCCGTCTCCAGCTTGTCGCTCATTCCGGCCATTACGGTTTGGCTCTTGTTGATTATAAAAGCGCCGGCCACACTGACAACAACCAAAGCCACTACAGCCAGTACTATGGCTTTTTGCCGCATATGCGCCTCCCGCATCATAGTCTCGATCTTAGTATATTTTCGACGCGGGCGAAAGCCTTCCTTTTAAATAGACGCTGGTAATAATATTCAGACAATGCTGCCTCCTAGTTTCTCCGGAAAATTGTGGATTATTCGCCAGAAATTTATACCTGACTCAAGGCCGAAAAAGGCCGGAGCTGTCGCCCCGGCCCTTTGTTCATTCACTGTTTGACGGCTATACCCATGGCCTTGTCGAGCTTGGCCTTGCTGGTGTTGTAGTCGTACAGCGCCTGGATATAATTTGTTTTGGCCTGGGCCAGCGCCAGTTGGGCGTCAATGACGTCGAGGTTTGTGCCTACGCCGGCGTTATAGCGGACCTGCGCAATCTTGAAGTCCTCATCAGCCTTGGCCACCGCAACCTGGCTGGTTTCGATGCGTTTTTCGGCTTCCTTCATGCTGAGATAAGCCTGGCGCACCTCGAGAGAAACGCTGTCCTTGGTCTGGCGGAACTGCTCATTGGCCTTGACCACGCCGGCTTCCGCTTCCTTGACCTTGGAAAGGGTGAGATTTGTATCGAACAGCGTCAGCGAGGTCGAGAGATATACCGACCAATTGCTGTTTTTGCTGCCGGGGAATTTTTCGTCAGACCAGTTGTTGGAGCCGCTGAGCGTTACTGACGGGAGAAAACCGCTGCGGGCCACCTTGACGATTTCCTTGGCGCCCTGCAGGGTATAGTCGGCCTGGAGAACGTCCGGCCGGTACTGCATCGCAAATTTGACACCGTCGTCGAGGGTCAGTTTCGCCTGCTCGTATTTCAGCTCTTCCTTGAGTTTGATCTCGGTGTCGAGGGGCAATCCGACGACATTGTTGAGGCTGGCCATTGCCAGGTCGTAATCGTTTTGGGCTATGATGAGGTTTTGCTGGGCGTTGGCCAGTTCAACTTCGGACCGCAGCACATCCGACTTGGCGACCGTACCTACGTCGTACTGGGCCTGGACGTTGCGCAAGTGGGCGGTCAGGTTGTCCACCGATTCCTGCCTGACCTGCAGCATATTACGGGACTGCAGTACCTTGAAGTAGGCGCTGGTCGCGTCCAGCTTCAGCTGCTGCTTGGTCTCGGCCAGGCCGAGATCGGCCACCTTGTAGTCGTATTTAGCCTTGCCGATAGTGCCGTCGACCTTCCCGCCGCTGTAGAGCGACACCGACAGGCTGACAGTGTTGTCAAAATCGTTGGTAGGAGTTGGGTTGGGCGTGAGGGTCGACGGCGCCGACCTGTAGCGCGCATCTTTATGATTGTAGGTGAGGGTTGGGCCCTGTCCGGCCTGGGCTTCCCTTACCACCCACGAAGCCTTTTCTCTGTCTGACTCGGCGATTTTTATCGTCGGATTGTTTTTGAGCGCCAGAGCGATGCTCTCCTCGAGCGTAAGCTCGGTAGGCGCCGCGAACGCGACGGCGTTAACCAGCATGTAGCCACACGCCACCGCCAGCGCCAAAGTTTTCTTCCCTACTTGCTGATGCCTCATGGTAATTCCTCCCGAACCGTATGTAGCTGCGGACGCTGCCGCAGGCCGGTTTCCTTTTTTTAGGCAATTGACTGGTTAGTCAGTTCCAATTCTCATTATAGTGTTTTAAACAGGGGGCTGTCAATACAAAATCTAGAAGGAATGGCGCACACCGAAATATGTGTTCTGGTTCGATTGCTTGTTGAGGCTGTCGGTCTGGCCGACGATGAAGGTGTGGGGCGCTATTTCGTACTGGGTACGCAGTTTGACCCGTACGTCGTTGGGGTCGTAGACATCGAGCGAGAGGCGCAGCTGTTTGCCCAGCATGGTATCGGCCCCGATGCCGGCTTTGCCTTCGACGACGCCTGCCCGGCCGGCGAAGTGCGCGTTACCCTTGCCGATCTGGAAGTTGGTCTTCTGGTTGTCGCCGATCCCGCTCACGCCGATAACGGCAAAATCGCGCGGCGAGGTGTTGATGCGGACGTCGGCGTTGCTTCTGTACTTGTCGGTATGACTGTTATACATCACTTCGAAGCCGGTTTCGACGCTGACGTTCTCTATCTTGGTCAGCATCTTGTTGGCTTTCTCGCTGACCGAGCGGGCGTTGCGGAGCGTTTCTTTGATGTTTTTAGTCGTTTCCGGATCGGTCGCGATGTCTTCCACCGACGCGGCGATCTTCTCCACCCGCACACTGGTCTTTTTCAGATTCTGGATGGTTTCCTTGAGGTCTTTGGCCGTCTGGCCGTTGTTGTCGACGGCGGTCACCATTTTGTCGACCCTGGCGGCTACGTCCTTGAGGTTGGCGGACATGTCGCGCAGGTTACCGACCAAGGCGTTTACGTCATGTTCGTTATTGTTGGCCATCCGTGCCAGGGAGGCGCTGAACTCGTTGAGGCGTTCGGTTATATCGCGGGCGTTGAGGGCGGTGGCCTTCATGGCGGCCTTGACTTTGTCGTCGCCGAGCACTTCGTTGAGGGATTGGATGAGTTTCTGGACGTCGGCGAGCGTCTTGTCGGCCGAGTTCACCAGATGGTCGATTCCGCGGGGATCCTCTCCGGCCACGGTGGCGCCCGGCTTGAGGTAGCCGGAACTCTGGCGCGGCGGCACTATATTGATGAATTTTTCGCCCAACAGTCCGTCGGTGCCGATGGTGAATTTGGCCCCTTCGGGGATTTTGATGCCCGGATTGATCCGAAGCTGCACTTCTACCCCCTTGTCGCCGGCATGCACCCCTGCCACCCGGCCAACATCGACGCCGGCGTAGCGAACGACGTTGCCTTCTTTGAGGCCGCCGACCTCGCTGAAAACCACCTGGACTGGGTATCCCTTTTCGCCAAAGGAGATGCCGCCGAGATAAACGATCATATACCCTAGCAGCAGCAGACCGATCAGCGATATCGCGCCCACCTTGGCTTCGGTGCTAAGATTCACTTTTTCTCGACCTCCTTTTGACAAACTCGCCGGGTCTTGCCCAGCCGTGGATGAATTGCTGTACGATGGGATTGGACGACTTTTTGATCTCGCTTACCGTCCCGATCTCGATTATCCGTCCATCGTAGATCATGGCGATCCGGTCGGCGATGTTGAAGGCGCTCGGCATATGGTGGGTGACGACGACCGAGGTCACGTTGAGGATGCGGCGGGTGCTGCAGATGAGGCGGTCGATGGTCGTCGACATTATCGGATCGAGTCCTGCTGTGGGCTCGTCATACAGCACGATCTGCGGATTGATGGCGATCGCCCGGGCGAGGCTGACGCGTTTTTTCATGCCCCCCGACAGCTCGCTGGGCATCACGTCCTCCTGACCGGCGAGGCCGACCATTCTCAGCCGTCGTCGCACCGTCCGGCCGATTTCCTCTTCGGACAGCGCCGTGTGCTGCCGCAGGCCGAAAGCCACATTTTCACCCACCGTCATCGAGTCGAACAGGGCGGAATATTGGAATACCATCCCCATCTTGCGGCGGATGACGTTAAGTTCTTCCTCGCTGGCGCCGGAGATCTCTTGGCCGTTGATCCATATCTCGCCGGCCGACGGTCTCAGCAGGCCGATCATCAGCCGCAGGATTGTGCTCTTGCCCGAGCCGCTGGGGCCGATGATCACCATAATTTCGCCCTGGGCGATGTCCAGGCTGATGTTGTCCAGCACCCGCTTGTTGCGGAACGCCATGCTTACGTTGTCAAGCTTTATCATGGCTCCACCCCTAGCGGTACAGTATCAGTGACAGGAAATAATTGCTGATGAAAATCAGAATCATCGAGGTGACTACCGAGCCGGTGGTGGCCTTGCCTACTCCTTCGGCCCCTTCGGCGGTCGTCAGCCCTTTATAGCAGCCGATGATGGCGATGATGGCGCCGAAAAACATGCTCTTGATAAGCCCGCCGGTTACATCGTTCACCACCGCGAACACTTTAATCGAATTAAGGAAGGTAAAAGAATTAATGTCAGCATACAGGATCGCAACTAGATAGCCGCCGACCGTGCCGATCATGTCGGCGAAGATAACCAGAATTGGCAGCATCAGCACACAGGCAATCAGCCGGGGAACAATCAGGTAGGCGACGGGGTTGGTCGCCATCACCCGCAGGGCGTCGATCTGCTCGGTCACCTTCATCGAACCGATTTCGGCCGTGATGGCCGCGCCCACCCTGCCAGCCGCCACTACGCCCGTTAGCACCGGAGAGAGTTCCCGTCCGACCGCGATCGCCACCACCCCGCCCACCGAGGCCTGCGCGCCGTACTTGATGAACTCGTGGGCGATCTGCATTGTCATTACCATACCGGTGAACAGCATGGTGAGGGCGACAATCGGCAAGGAGTCAACCCCCAGGTGAGCCATCTGGCGTAAGGCGTGGCCTGGGTTCGGCGAACGCCTAAGGCTCGCGAGCGTCTGGCCGACCAGCATCACAACCTGGCCGGTATGTTCAAGAAAATCGATCATTTGGCGGCCTATCCGTTCCAGCAGTGATATAAACATTGGGCCGACCTCACATTGCCGGCGGCCCCGTGGCTCCAAGCCGGCGCAAATTAGTCGAAACACATTTGGTACATTGTACGTGCATCCGGGAGGTTTAATACCATTTTTTGGCTATTGCCAAACCGTTGTTCCGGTTAACGTAATTTCTACCTATATTCTGAGTATATTCAATGCTTAGCAGCTTTTTCCCTGCTTATTGCCCGCCCACGCCGGCGGGTATTTACTGGGTGCCGACACGCTTCGCCAAAATGTCTGTCCCCCCGCCCAGAGCCTCCGTTTGGTAAAATTGTAATTATAGTAATTACAAAGTATACCGTAATTACAAAAACAAGTCGGCTCATTAGTATAGCCTTCGGCAGGCGCAGCCCCATACTCCCCCTTTTCAAGCCCATGCCTGCTTCTCCCGCGGCGGGCGGCAGCACAAAGGAACGCCGACGAACCGGGCAGGAGGGATGAAAATAGTCCGCCGCGCGCCTAAAGCTCTACGCGCCCCCAGGACAAGAAAATTCCCCGGGCAACGCAATCTGTCCGGGGAATTGTTTACAGAGCCCTACAGAGGCTGTTCGGTGTCGTCGCTTTTAACAACTTTCCATTCGTACAGCACGGCTTTGCCGGCGGGTGTATCGCTCTTTTCCACGTTGATGAGCACCTGGGTGTCACTGTCAATGATATACTCTGTACTGACGGTGCTCTTGGTATTCGGTTTCTTGAGTCCTTCCGCGCCCTTTCCCGACCACGGAGTCTTCTGGTTCTGGCCGTCCGCGGCGTTGGGCTTGGGAACAGGGTCGAGTTTCGTGGACGGCGCTTTCGCCGCCCCCATGCCGCCGAGCAGTTCGCCAGCCTCGCCGCTGAGAATTTCGACGACGATGTCGTTGTTGCGGTCGCGCTCGGCCATTTCCTTGATCATGTCGTCGAAGGTCTTGGTCTTAAGCTTTCCGAAGGTTTGCAGCAGTTCTTCGTCGCCCTTCTGCCGCTTGGCCAGCAGTTCGAGGAGCGGCACCATGCCCCCGCCGCGGACTTCGAGGGTCAGCGGGCCGGGTTGCTGATCCCGGGGGATGGTAAAGGGGACCTTGACGGTTATCGTCTCGCCCCGGAATGGTTTGAGACTTACCGCTATCTCGATCTTGTCACCCGGCTTGGCCGAGGCGACGTTGGGGCGGGCTTCCATAATGATGGCCGTGCGCCGCTCAGGGTCGACAGTCGCATCCACCTGCACGTCAATGACGTCGACAGCCTGGAACTGATTGGCGGCCAGGAGAGCCATGAGTTCATACAGCTCGCTGATGGCCATTTCGCCGATATTGGCCGCGCTGTAGAACATGTTTTCCCGTTTGAACACATCGCCCGGCATGTTGCGGGCGGAAATCTCGAAGGTTATCTTGGCGGTGCCGGCGCCTATCCGGTCGGCTGTCTTTTCGAGGACGCTGAGGACCGAAGCGGCCGTCAGCACGGGGAAGAGCTGTTCGTCCTGCACTACCTGGATTGTGGCGTCGCGGGAGGCGCCGAGCGCGCGGTCGGTGACGTTGATCCTCAGCGGGACGACGCTCGGAAATACGCCCAACTGGCCGGCAACGCCAGCGCCCCGGTCCTGGTCGATTGTCCCCAATGCTGGACCGATGGCGCCGACCTTAAAGGAATTCTCCATCCCTTTCACGGTCGTGAATACATAGGCGTTCGTCAGGAAATACCCGGCGCTGCCCTTTTTAAGGAAGGGATGGCCAAAGGCCAGCACTTTGTTGCCTTCCGTGTAGGTAACCGTACCCATGGCGCCCAGGCTGACGTCGCCGCGGACAAGCTGCACGCCCACGGCGCTGCCGGGTTCGAGCGGCCCGAATTCGGCGCCGTCAGGAGTATCGCCGACGGCATACGGCATAAGCTTGAAGGGCCGCAGTTTTTCGGTGAGAAGCGCGAGGGCGCGCTCGCCAAACCCGGCGGCCATTAGCGGCGTTGACACATCTTCCAGGCCTTGCCCATCCTTTTTCACGCCATCTTTGACCGGCGGTTTGCCATCGTCAGGCTTATTATCGCCCGGCTTCCCGTCGGTCTTGGTTTCCGATTCTTCAAGCTTTATCGCTTCTTCCTCGGGCACGCGGACTTTGGGGGCGGGAAGTTCCCAGAGTTTTAGCATGTCGGCGATGGGTGTGACCATGCCGATCTTGTGGTCGGTAAACGTCCATCCGTAGGCGACGGCGCCGACGAGGCGGCCGCCGATATATACCGGACTGCCGCTCATTCCCTGGGCGATGCCGCCGGTACGGTCGATAAGGTCGCCGTATGTGCGGATAAGAATCAGGTCGCCGGAGGGCCCCTTATTCTTCATAATCCCTAGTACTTCAATGCCGAATTCTTCGATATCGGTGCCGGACACCACCGTCTTGGCGATGCCCTGCATGCCGGCGCGCACTTCCTCCAGCGGCATGGTCTCGGGCGCAGCCCAGGCCACCGCCGCCGGGAGCGACAGCAGCATCGCCAGCAGCACCACCCGGCATAACCTGAACACTAATGCCATTCAATCAACCCTTTCCTTATTTGCGAGGCTCGATCCTGACCAGCACATCGCCGGTACGGACCGTGTCACCGGGTTTAACCAGCACTTCCCGTACTTGCCCGTCGACATTCGCCCTGACGGCGATCGCCGGGCCGGTGAGGCCCTCGACCCGCACCAGGACGTTGCCTTCGCGGACGCCTGCGCCGGGCACGGCCAAACCGTCGGCGATCACTCGGCCTGACAGCACGCTTTTCTGGTCGACAAGCGGCCCGGCCGCCATCGCCCAGGCTACCGCCGCCAATACCAGCACAACGGTCAAAATGGCTACACTCTTGGGTCGGAACATTTCTCCCCACCTCCGTTTCTTACTACTCATTATACATTATCGCGGCTATTTGGCAAGGCTGCCGGCAACGACCGCCAGGGCATCCGCGACCTTGCGCTCGCGCCCGTCCGAGGGGTGGTTGACGATTTTGTCGTTGATAACCATCTCGCTTGAGCCGCCGCCGTCCAGGTTCATAGCTTCTACCGCCCCAAGCTCCTGCATGAACAGAGCAAGCTCCAACAGGGTCAGGCCGGCGCTTGCAGCCTGGCGGCCGTCGACCACCACCAGAAGGATCTGTCCTGCTTTGGTCAAGCCGAGAGCGGTGCGGGGAGCGCGGCCACCGGCGACGTCACTGCCGAATTCCTCCGTTTTGGTCGTCAGGTAGATGGTGCCTTCCTTGATAAGCATCGGACCGGCGCCGAGGGCATGGACGGCGGCGTCCCAATGCGGGCCGAGGCTTTGGCGGACGGTGACGGTGTCACCCACCTTGAGGCCGGCCAGTTGTTTGGCCGGGGCCCCGTGAGCCGACAACACCACGCTGCCGGCGCCAATCGGCATATTCCCCCGGCCCACGGCGGTTACCCGTCCATCCGGGCCGATGACATATTCGGCGCCGTAGGGGTTTGTGCCAGTGGCTGGACCGTAGTAGCCTGTGTACAAGATGAGCTCGTCGTCGCCGCGGGCGCGGTTGACGCCGCTGAGGTCGGCCCGCCCGCCCGGCAGTTCGGCATAGCCGTGCCAGTTCACCTGGTCGAAGACTATCCGGCCGTCGGGGAATATCCCCACAGCCGTCCGCGCGATGTTTGGCGAGCTGATAATCTCGCCGTTAATTTTCAGTAAGCCGATGATCTCGCCGTTCAGCGCGAAGTATGAGCCGTTGACGGCCGCCGCCGCCCTTGCGCCCGCGCTCATCGCGGACAGCGTCTCCAGTCCCTGCACCGCCCCGTTGGACAGCACCGGCTGCAGCGTGAATCCGGCCTTAGGGTCAACGAGGAGTATATGGGCGCTGACCGGCCCGAACGGCTGGCTCCGCTGCCAGAATGTATAATTTATACCCGGCTTCACCTGCTGCTCAATTTTCTGTTCGTAGACCTTTGACAGATCCACCACCAGGCGTTCGGGTTTGGCAAGCTTGAATACCTTGTGGCTGACATTCATGTTGAGGTTGATGGCTACCCTGACCTGTCCGGGACCGGCATCCTGGATTTCCACCGCGGCGACGAAGGGATCGTTGAGCACGAATTGGCGGGGTACACCCTTGGCGGCGGTCGCAGGCATGTCAATAAGGAGGCGAAGCGGGTCCTGCTCAAGCGTGACGTTGAAATCCGGCACGGCGCTCATATCAAAGACCAGCCGCACCTTCTCCGCCGTCTGATGGAAACGGACCTTCTGAACGACGGGGGGCGCCGCCTGGACCAGTGCCAGGGCCGCGACGATCCATACCGCCAGCAGAAGGCTGATGCTGCGTCGAAACTTGGTCAAAACAGTCCCTCCCTTTGATGGTAAAAAGCCAAGCACTAACTGGGTGCCTGGCCTTTGTTGTCGGACGGTGCGTCGTGGGCGCTGAGCTGGCGGTAGAGCATCTCTGCCAGGCCAACCCCTCCGGATTGCGCCATATTCTTGGTCATCTCGCTGTCGAGGAGCGAGCGCATGATGTCTTCCTGAGAGCTGTTGCCAACGAGGCCGCCTTTCGGCACCGATTTGCGCATCTCCTTCATCAAGAGGTTCAGGAAGACTGCTTCCATTTCGGTACAGGCCGCCTTGAGTTTAGCGTCCTCCTTGGCGTCCCTGCCGGCGGCAGCCTTTGTGCCCGCGGCCGCGACGGCGGCGGACGGTCCTTTAATCTGCATGGCCTTCACCGCCTATATGAGCTGCAGCTCGGCGTGAAGAGCGCCGGCCGCTTTGATGGCCTGGAGGATGGATATCACTTCGCGGGGCGTGGCGCCGACCGCGTTGAGGGCGCTGACAAGGTCGCTGACGCTGGCCGTGGCCGGGAGAACGACGAGCGGCGCGGGCTGATCTTTTACGTCTACAGAGGTTGTCGGGGTGACCACAGTCGAACCGCCGGACAGGGGCGGCGGCTGCGACACCTCGTTCGATTTGGCGATCTTCACCGTCAGGCCGCCCTGAGCCACGGCCACTGTGTCGATGGTGACATGGCCGCCCATTACGACGGTACCGGTCCGCTCGTTGACGACGACCTTTGCGGCGTTGTCCGGGGTTACCGGCAGCTCTTCCAGGGCGGCTACGAAGCCGACCAGGTTGCCGGTGTATTCGAGCGGTACGAATATTGCCACCGAGCCGGCGTCGCGGGCCTTGGAGATGGGGCCGAAGCGGCGGTCGACAGCTTCGGAGATGCGGCTGGCGGTAGTGAAATCCGGTTTGTTGAGGACGAAGACGACGCTGCCGCCGTCCTCGAACTGGGTGGGAACGTCGCGTTCGACAATGGCGCCGCTGGGAATGGAGCCAACGGTGACATGATTTTTCTGCTGGCTGGCGCCGCCGCCGCCGGCGGAGAATCCGCCGATCGAAAGAGGCCCCTGGCCAACAGCGTAGACCGCCCCGTTAGCCGCCTTGAGCGGCGTTTGCAGCAGCGTGCCTCCCTGGAGGCTCTTGGCGTCGCCCATGGACGAAACTGTTATGTCGATGGTATCGCCCGGTTTGACAAACGGCGGCAACTGCGCCGTCACCATCACCGCCCCCACGTTCTTTGGCTTGAGCTGGGCGGTGGAGATAGTGATACCGAAGGTTTTCAGCATATTGACGATCGATTGGATGGTGAAGGTGCTCTTGTCGGAGTCGCCAGTGCCGGCAAGGCCGACGACAAGTCCATAGCCGTAAATCTGGTTGCTGCGCACCCCCTGAAGCTTGGCGACATCCTTGATGCGGGGGCCGTAGGCCAGGGCCGGAGCGGCGCTCGCGGCCAACAGTATCGTTATCAGGATTAAAGCGATTAGTCTGCGCATCACATTATCCCTTTCCGGCTAGAACAGGAGATTGAATATCTGGGTGAGGATTCCCTGCCGCTGCTTGTTCGCGATCGGCCCTTTGCCGTCGATCTTGAGCTGGGCGTTGGCGACGTTTGACGACAGGACGGCGTTGTCGGCGCTGATATCTTCGGGACGAACCTCGCCGGTGATGGTTATTTTCTGTTCCTCGCCGTTCTGATTGATGCTCTGCGTCCCGGAGACTAAGAGGTTGCCGTTCGGCTTGACCCCCGTCACTTGAACGGTAATCCGGCCGGTTACGGCATTAGTGTTGGTTATTTTGCCATCGGCCTTAAAGCTGTCTTTGCCGCTTGCCTCGGCAGCGGCGAGCCACTTGAATACGCCGGTGCCGGCTGCCATGCTATTGCTGGCCGATTTTGAATTGTTAGCAGTGCCGGAGCGGCTGGCGGTCGATGACTCGCTGATGACGATCGTCAGGCTGTCGCCCACGGCGCGGGCCTTGCGGTCGCCGAACAGGCTGGTCTGTTCAGCCCACAGCGACGTAGCCTCGGCCTGATGCTGCAGCGGAACGAGCAGCGCGAGAGCCAGCACCATCGACAGGATTGTTGCTTTTATGTAAATATTCGACATCATGATAGCTTCACCTTCCACCGTAAATTATTACCTGGACGGTATTCATATCGACAACCCGGGCGCTGACGATGCGCTTGGAGGTCACGTTTTGCACCCGGATGATTTCCCCTTCGCGGCCGTCCTGCATCGTCTGACCGCCGGCGGCTATAATCATGCCGCCTGTCTTCACCAGGATGGTCACCACCGTTCCCCGTCTGATCATCAGCGGTTTGTCGACGGCTGATTCGGTCAGCGGCGTGCCGGCGGTAATCGGGCGTCGGGCGGCCAGACCCATGACTTTGCCGATATCGGTGATATACCCGGCTATCTTGCCGACCTCGCGCCTCTCGGTGCGCACGCTGTCGGCCGTTATCGCCTCGCGGGCGGCGATGTTGCGCGCCGCGACCACAACCTGCTGGTAAGCTTTGATGTTGAAGCGGAGGCTCACGGTCGTAAACGGTCGCCCGTCGGCGCTGATGGCGACGACCGCGGCGGTGGGTGCGTTGTAGCGGATGCCGGCCGGGAATTCGGCTTTGATGTCGACGCTGCCGAGAGGGGCCATAACGTCGGGCGCAGCGCCGAGCGGCGTTACCGACAGTTCGGTGTCGCCGTCGCCAGCCAGCTGGGTCTGAAGAGCTTCGGAGGCTGCGGCCTGCAGCCTTTCGCCGCTGATCGTCTGGGCGGCGGTGGTTACGACAATCGTCGGCGGCACCAGCCAGTTTATTTCCCCCAGATCCGCGCCTGAAGCTGCCAGCCGCGTACCAAGCGTATCGCTGGTCAAGGACAGGCGATGTCCGGGCGATGGCGCATTGCCGAGTTTGGTGGCGGCCAGCGCTTTTATTCTTTCCTTGTCCTCACCGGTGATTGTCGCCAGTTCGCCGAGGGTGATAATCGGACCGACGACGGTGACCTCGGCGTTCACCGCGACCGTCACCGGAGCGGCCGACGCGGGTACGGCGCAAAGGCACAAAAGCGCCAGCATCACCAGTATCCTAGCCATGACCTTCACCTATCGCTTGAGGTTGGCGGCAATCTCGAGCATTGAGTCGCTGGTCGTGATCGCTTTGGAGTTCATCTGATACGCCCGCTCGGCGACGATCATGTTGACCATCTCTTCCACAACCTGGACGTTGGACATCTCGACGTATTTCTGCACCAGCGTACCGGCGCCGTCCGAGCCCGGATTGCTATCGACCGGCGCCCCGGAAGCCGCCGTCTCCTTGAGCAGGTTGCGGCCGACGCTCTCCAGGCCGGCCGGGTTGGTAAACCGGGCCAACTGAATCTGGCCGAGTTCTTGCGGATTGGTCTGGGTGGGGATGGTGGCCGTCACGCGGCCGTCGGAAGAAATCGTAATCTCGGTGGTACCTTCGGGGATGGTGATCAGCGGCTCGAGCGGATAACCTTCGGACGTCACTATCCGTCCGGCGCTGTCCTTTTTGAAGGCGCCGTCCCGGGTGTAATTGAGCGTCCCGTCCGGCATTGTTATCCTGAAGAAGCCGTCGCCCTCGATGGCGATATCGAGTTGATTGCCGGTACTCTGAAGATTGCCCATGGTGTAAATTTTCTGTGTCGCCACCTGGCGGACGCCGTGGCCGATCTGAATGCCTGTGGGCAATTGCGTGTCGGGGCCGGTCGTCGCCCCAGCCTGGCGGACGGTCTGGTACATCAGGTCCTGGAAATCGGCGCGGCTTTTCTTGAAGCCGGTGGTATTGACGTTCGCCAGGTTATTGGAAATAACGTCAATATTGGCCTGCTGGGCTACCATACCCGTGCCGGCCGTCCATAACGCGCGCATCATATTGAGTTTACCTCCCGGTTTTCCGATTTCAGGCCGCCTCAGTCGGTCGGCGACCCCCCGGGGCTTCTTGTAAAGTCCAGCCCCAAAAAACTAGTTTTACACTCTGCCTACATCATTGACGGCTTTGTCAAGCAGCGAATCATGGGCCTGCACGGCTTTGCTGTTGATCTCGTAGGCCCGGTAGCCGGTGATAAGATTGACCATCTCGGCCACCACATTGACGTTGGAGAGTTCGAGGTAGCCCTCGCGTATCAGGATGCCCTCAGCCGGTTCTTCCTGCTGGCCAGGTCCGGCGGCAAACAGCGTGGCGCCCTCTTTGACAAGCCGCTTCTCGTCGGCGAAGCCTGCAATCCTCAGCGTGTCGGCGTCCGCGTCGTCCACCATGATCCGGCCGTCTTCGACGATGTCGACCTTGCTTTGAGGGTCGCCCAGCTGAATGGCCCCACCCTGGCCGAGTACCCGGTATCCGTCCTGGGTAACCAGTTCGCCCTGGGCGCTGCGGGTAAAGCTGCCGTTGCGGGTGTAACGAACTCCGGCCGGCGTTTCCACCGCGAAAAAGCCGCGGCCTTCGATGGCCAGATCGTACTTGTTGCCGGTCTGCCTCATCATTCCCTGGGTGTGGATGGTAGCAACCTCGTCGATAACCGAGCCGACCCCCATGCTGCCGATGGCCGGGCGATTCGGCCCGTCGTTGATCCGCTGGATGAGCATGTTGCGGAAGTCCTTGCCGACGGCGATATCTTTGCGATAGCCCGCCGTGCTCGCGTTGGCGAGGTTATTGGCGATGATGTCGGTCCTCGCCGCCTCGGTCATCATCCCCGACCCGGCGACATAAATTCCCCTTATCATCCATTCACCTCCTATTCTATTTATCGATGAAAAAAGCTATTTCTTAAGCTTTTCCGCCCAGGAAAGTTGTGGAAAAAGCCAAAAATAAGCGGCCGTCCGAGGTTCCTATCCTCAGACGGCCGAGCTTTTACGCTATGCTGCCTTTTTTTATTGTCGTCAACGAATCCTGGATAGTCTCGAGCGACTCCAGCGCCTTGCCGGTGCCCAGCGCCACGCAGGACAGCGGGTCGTCGGCCAGATAGGTGGGTATGCCGGTTTCCTGGCTGATAAGTCTGTCCAGCCCGTGGAGGAGTGAGCCGCCGCCGGTCATGACGATGCCGCGATCGACGATGTCGGCCGCCAGTTCTGGCGGGGTTTTCTCCAGCACTGTCTTGACGCATTCGATTATGAGGGAAATCGGTTCCGCCAAAGCCTCACGCGTTTCCGTGGAGCCGATCCGCATTGTTTTCGGCAGGCCGGACACCAGATCGCGGCCGCGAATCTCCATCGATTCGTTGCGGCCGGACGGGAACGCGGTGCCGACATTGACCTTGATTTCCTCTGCAGTGCGTTCGCCGATCATGATATTATATTCCTTCTTGATGTAACGTACCAGCGCTTCGTCAAACTTGTCGCCGCCGACCCTGAGCGACTCGCTTACGACGATGCCGCCGAGGCTCAGCACCGCTACGTCGGTGGTGCCGCCGCCGATATCGACGACCATCGATCCGCACGGCTCGGATATCACCAGACCGGCGCCGAGGGCGGCCGCCAGCGGTTCTTCGATAAGGTATGTCTTGCGGGCCCCGGCCTGCATGGCCGCCTCCAGCACCGCCCGTTTCTCCACGGTCGTGACACCGGACGGCACGCACACCATGATGCGCGGCTTGAAGAACATACTCCGGCCGGCCACCTTCTCGATGAAATGGCGGAGCATGCTTTCCGTCGTGTCGTAGTCGGCGATAACGCCTTCACGCAAAGGACGGATGGCCACGATGTTGCCCGGCGTCCTCCCCAGCATCCGGCGGGCTTCCTCGCCGATCGCGATGATGCGGTTGGTGTCGCGGTCGATAGCCACGACCGACGGCTCACGCAGAACGATCCCCTTGCCTTTTATATATACCAGTACGGTAGCTGTTCCCAAGTCCACCCCGATATCCATAGACATTCCGAACATTCCGAAACTCCTTTCCCCTACTGCAATCTCTAAAGCTTGTCCCTTTGAGGCCAAAAAAAAGAGCTAACTCGAACAGTGTCACTCTTTGCAATAAATAATACTATTAATTCTATCTTATGACAGCAATTCCTTTTATTTCTCACTATTTTCTTTGCCGTCTTTATACTTCTTCCTGGTCGCCTCGCCGCCGCGGATGTGGCGTTCAGCCTTGTTGATCTCCAGGATATGACGCACCTTGTTTGCCAGCCGTTTGTTGATTGTGGGAAGTCGCTCGATCATATCTTTATGTACGGTACTTTTGCTTACCCCGAAAACGGTTGCCGTCTGTCTTACCGTGTGCTTGCTTTCGAGTATGTGGTTACAGATGTCCAGCACCCGCTTGCGGATATAGTCCTTCATATCCCAATTTCCCCCTCGCCCTCCGTTTGCTACCATGTATATGCGGACAAAACAAAAAAATGCGTGACATGTCACGCATTTTCGGCCGCCGTCGGGACGGAGGGCGGGAAGCCGCTATTCGCTTTTCGCCAGCAGTTCCTGTGGGTCGACATACTTGTCGCCGCCTTTGACTGCCAGGTGGAGATGGGGGTACCGTTCGCCGGGCGCCTCCCCGACGGTGCCGACGCTGGCGCCGGCTGGAAGGTGCTGGTCTCTGGCCACGACGACGGCGGCCAGTGAACCGTAGTGTACGGTGTAGCCGCCTCCGGCCACCGCCACCGTCAGCCCGTACTGCCTGTCCTCGTAAATTTCCGTCACCCGTCCTCCCCACATCGCCCTCACTGCGGCGCCCGCAGGAGCAACGACATCGACGCCGGGGTGATAGCGCCAGTCGCCGTAGAGCGGATGCGGCTGCCAGCCGAACGCCGCTGAGGCTGCCCCGACAACCGGCCGACGTGGCCTATCGCCTGACTTTCCTACACTTGCCGCCTGTTGTGCGGGCGCGGCGGTCAGGGGCATGTCCGCCGCCCGCACGGCCGCCATGCTTACAGGCGGCGTCTCGTGACGGATCGCCGTGGCGGACGGCGCCTCCAGGCGCGCCTGGGGGACGATAGGCACCGGTACAGCCGGCTGCCGGATACCGCTGACTATAACCAGCATAAGGACAGCCGCCATGACGACCAGTCCTGTGGCTACGTATACTGGCCGGGGCTCCGTCCACGTCTGCCGTGTCCTAAGGCGCTTCAGCTCTTGAAACAGGTTGTTCGTCCAGGGCATAATGATCACCTCTCATGACCATTATTCCCCAAAAAGAAGCCGCTGATAACACCCGCCCGGGGCATAGCAGCGGCTCTACGATTCGTGGATGCTGGTGATCTTGATACCGGTGTAGTAATAGGACAGAATGGCGCGGAAGTCTTTGCCCTCCTTGGCCATGCCGTTCGCGCCGTATTGGCACATGCCCACCCCGTGCCCGTAGCCGGTGGTTTTGAACACCACCTTGCCGCCTTTGGTTTCCAGGGCGAAGTTAGCCGAACGCAGCTCCAGCTTCTGACGGAGGTCGAACCCGGTAAACGTTTTGCTGCCTACCCTGGCCTTGGCCACCCGGCCGGACTCGGTTCTGTCGATGACTTGGGCCACCGCGCCGCCTCCCTGGGCTGCCGCCACCACCCCGGCCTCGGCCCCCAGACGCTGCTCCAGCTCGGCGAAGCTGTACTCCCGGCTGTCGCTGTAGCGGGGCGAATTTTTGTCCCAGGTACAGACGACGCTCTGCAGATAGGGGTAGTCGAAGCCCCATACCTCCTTGGCGGCGGCCGTGCGCTCGCCGCTGGTGGAGTGGAAAACGGCATTGATGGTTTCGCCGTTATGGGTGGCGACCAGCCCGCGCGTCTCTTCGACCGCCCGGCTTATCTTGCCCCAGTAGCGGTCGAAAGCGAACGGCCCCCAGCGATCCCTGAGCTGAAGGGTGCTCAGCCACGCCTGGCTCCTGGCCGGGTCTGAGCTGACATCGGCGCCCGGCCTGTCAGTCAGGCCGCCGCCGCCGAATAGCGCCATCTGTTTGACCGCGTATGTCCGTCCCGCCACCGCCTGTGCCTTGAGGGCCTCAAGCTCGAACTCGGCCGGCATCTCGGCAGCTACCATGCCTTTAACGTACTCTTCCAGGCTCATTTCCACGATCCGGTCCTGATCGTGGAGATAGACCTTGATCGGGATGTCTTCGCCTTTCTTCATGGCTGCCGGCCGCGTTCCCGCAGGCCCCCCCAGGCTGTAGAGCACTACAGTGGGAACAACGATGACAACGGCGATGACAAGCAGAATGGTCAGCGCCAACACCTTTTTCACGCCCGCCCCTCCCGCGCTTATGTATCCAATCATATGCGCAGAGCGGCGACTATATGACAAGCATAAAGGAGCGACCCTAAGGCCGCTCCTTTAATAATCCTTTATCCGACCCGGACGATCTCCGCGCCCAGGCTTGCCAGTTTACCGACGATATCTTCATACCCGCGATCAATATGATGAATGCAGCTTATCTCGGTTTTGCCCTCAGCCACCAGTCCCGCCAGCACCAGCGCCGCGCCGGCCCGGAGGTCGGTGGCCTTGACCGGGCAGCCGGTCAGGTTGGGCACCCCTTCCACGATGGCGCTGCGGCCTTCGATTTTGATGCTCGCCCCCATGCGCTTGAGCTCGTCCACGTGCATGAAGCGGTTCTCGAATACCGTTTCGGTGACGACGCTCGTGCCGTTGGCCACCGTCATCAGCGCCATGAACTGGGACTGCATGTCGGTGGGAAATCCGGGATAGGGCAGCGTTTTGACATCCACCGCCTTGACCGCTCCCGTGCCGCGGACCCTCACCCCGTCTATCTTCTCTTCGATCGCCACACCCGCTTCCTTGAGTTTGGCGGTGACCGGCTTAAGATGTTCGGACAGGGCGTTCTCCAGCCAGACGTCGCCGCCGGTGATCGCCGCCGCCACCATGTAAGTGCCGGCTTCGATCCTGTCGGGGATTACGGCGTGAGTGGTGCCTTTGAGCTCTTTGACCCCTTCGATGCGGATGACGTTGGTTCCTGCGCCGCGGATCCGCGCCCCCATGGCGTTTAGGTAGTTGGCCAGATCGACGATCTCCGGCTCTTCGGCGGGATTTTCGAGGATAGTTTGGCCTTCGGCCAGAGACGCAGCCATCATGATATTCTCGGTAGCGCCGACGCTGGGAAAGTCGAGGTAGATCCGCGCGCCTTTAAGCCGCTGCTTTGTCCGTGCCTCGATATAGCCGTGGCCGAGGACAATTTCCGCACCCAAGGCCTCAAAACCTTTGAGGTGGAGATCGATCGGCCTCGTGCCGATCGCGCAGCCGCCGGGCAGGGAGATGCGCGCCTGGCCGGCTCTGGCGAGAAGCGGCCCCATGACGAGGAAGGAGGCCCGCATCTTGCGGACAAGCTCGTAGGGGGCTTCGCAGCAGGAGAGGTCGGCGCTGTTGACGATCAGCGTGCCCGCCTCCTCTTTCGCGACTGTTACCCCGAGATAGCCAAGCACTTCGCTTATGGTGCCGACGTCCTCGAGGGCGGGAATCTCCTCCAGCCGGCTAGTCGTCGTCCCCAGAAGCGAGGCCGCGATAATCGGCAATACGGCGTTTTTGGCGCCGCTGATCTTAATGCTGCCAGACAGTCTTTTTCCCCCGCTGACAATCAGTCTTTCCACGTACTTTCCTCCCACCGCTTGCTGCTAATATTCGCCTGTTATCACCGGCGAGGCGATGACTACATAGGTGCGGTTGTCGTACGGGCTGTAACGGATGGCCAAGTTGATGTTGATCCGCTTGTCCCCGACGACGATGCCTTCCGGCAGTTTGGGGGAAAACCCCGTCATACCGGCGTAACCAGGCTGGACAGTCAGCTCGGCATCAGTGGCGCCTAAGACTTGTCCGGCCATTTGCAGCTTTTCTGGCCACATTTCTTTTTCTAGTTTACCATCAAGCCTACCCACCAGGCAAGTAGATATACGCGCTGCCCCGCCGCCGCAGTCGGCAGCCTCCGCCACCCGGCCGCGGAGCAGCTCGATATCGGCCGCCGCGGCCTTAGTCTCGGTGTTTACCACCAAGAACGCCTCGGCGCTTTTCTTGTCCCAGACGGGATAGACTACCTGGACCATGACGACGGCCTGGCAACCGTCGCCGACCGCTTCCGCTCTGACGAGGCGATGCCGTTCGCTGCGGGTAAGCTTGAGGTCGTACTGGTCCTGCGGGTAGCCAAGTCTGGCCATCGCCGCCTGGGCAACGCGTTTTAGCCTGTCGTCGGTCAGTTCGGCATCAGGCAACTTGGTCCACGCGTTAAAAGCAACCGTCTCCGTCACCGCCCCGGCGGCCTCCATGGCCTCGCCCAGCAGCTCGACCCGCGCCGCTTCGGCGCCGTCTTTAGCCTGGCCCCAGGCGAGCAGCGACAAAAAAAGGAGGCCGGCCATCAACGCATAGCAAATACTTCTGCGCATACTACTCCCCATCCTTCTCTGAGCTTATTCTTGCCAGTTTTTAGGGGAGTTATGCAAGCAATTTTTGCCGGTGCGATGATGGCGAAATAGTTAAAAGGCCGGGAGTTCTCCCGGCCTTTTCGCAAATCAAATATCTCTTGCCCTGCCTTCGGCCACCCGCAGACGGATAATCGCCCGTAGCAGGGCGGCTTCGGCCCGGGCCATGTCAATATCGGGGCCGGCGTCCTTGAGGCGTCGCTCGGCTCTCTCGCGCGCCGACTCGGCCCGTTTGACGTCGATCTCGTCGGGCAGTTCGGCGCAGGAGGCAAGGATGGTAACCTTGTCGGGCCGCACCTCGATGAACCCGCCGCAGACGGAAATCTGGCGCTCGCCTTCATCCTTGAGCACCCTTAGCGGCCAGACAGCCATGCCGGCCACCAGCGGGGCGTGCCCGGGCAAGATGCCAAGGTCGCCGTCGGTAGCCCGGGCGATGACCATGTTGACGCTGTCGGAATAGACGATGCGTTCAGGGGTGACAATATCGAGCCTTATGGTATTGGCCACAGCCTATTCCCCCTTGATCTGGCGCGCCTTTTCCACCGCTTCCTCGATTGTGCCGACCATGAAGAAGGCTTGCTCGGTCAGGTCGTCGTGCTTGCCGGCCAGAATCTCCTTGAAACCGCGGATCGTTTCCTTGAGGGGCACGTATTTGCCCGGCGTGCCGGTAAACGCCTCGGCCACGAAGAAAGGCTGACTCAGGAAGCGCTGTATTTTGCGGGCCCGGGACACGGTGAGCTTGTCGTCGTCGGACAGCTCTTCCATGCCGAGGATGGCGATGATATCCTGCAGCTCTTTATAACGCTGCAGCACTTCCTGCACGCCGCGGGCCACTTCGTAGTGCTCCTGGCCGATGACGTGGGGGTCGAGAATCCTCGAGGTGGAATCGAGCGGGTCGACCGCCGGATAGATACCCAGCTCGGCGATCTGCCGCGAAAGAACGGTGGTGGCGTCGAGGTGGGCAAAGGTTGCCGCCGGCGCCGGGTCGGTCAGGTCGTCGGCCGGCACGTAAACAGCCTGCACCGAGGTGATCGAACCCTTCTTTGTCGAGGTGATGCGTTCCTGCAGGGCGCCAACGTCGGTGCCCAGTGTGGGCTGATAGCCGACCGCGGACGGCATGCGGCCGAGAAGGGCGGAAACCTCGGACCCGGCCTGGATGAAACGGAATATGTTGTCGATGAACAGCAGTACGTCTTGGCCGCCTTTGTCGCGGAAGTATTCGGCCATCGTCAGTCCGGTGAGGCCGACGCGCATCCTCGCTCCCGGCGGTTCGTTCATCTGGCCGTACACCAGGGCGGTCTTGTCGATAACGCCCGACTCTTTCATTTCCGTCCACAGGTCATTGCCTTCGCGGGTGCGCTCGCCGACGCCGGAGAAGACCGAAAAACCGCCGTGCTCGGTGGCGATGTTGCGGATGAGTTCCATGATGATAACGGTTTTGCCGACGCCTGCGCCGCCGAACAGACCGATTTTGCCGCCCTTGGAATAGGGGGCGATGAGGTCGACGACCTTGATGCCTGTTTCGAGGATGGTGGTCGACGTCTCCTGATCTTCGAAGGATGGCGCCGGACGGTGGATAGGCCAAAAATCTTCGGCTTCGACCGGCCGCGCGTCGTTGTCGACCGTCTCGCCCAGCACGTTGAAAACCCGGCCCAGTGTCGCCTTGCCAACCGGTACTTTGATCGGCGAGCCGATGTCCACAGCCTTCATGCCGCGGGTCAGACCGTCGGTGGACGACATGGCCACGCAGCGGACGACGTTGTCGCCGAGGTGCTGCATCACTTCCGCCGTCAGTTTGACGCGGATCTCGCCGCTTTGTTCGTCTATCACCACGGCATTATAGATCGGTGGCAACTGTTCCGGGGGGAATTCGACGTCAACGACAGGACCGATGACCTGAATTACTCTACCAGTGTTCACTCTTTCCCCTCCTCACTATTTGAGGGCCTCGGCGCCGCCCACGATCTCGGAAATCTCGCGGGTGATATTCGCCTGGCGTACCTTGTTGTAGTTTAAAACCAGCTTGGAAATAAGTTCCTGGGCGTTGTCGGTGGCCGAACCCATGGCTGTCATCCTGGCGCCCAGTTCGCTAGCCGCCGATTGGAGGAGGGCGCCGTAAACGACCGTTTCCAAATACTTCGGCAGCAGCAAGCCCAGCACTTCTTCCGCCGACGGCTCGAAGATGTATTCCCGCGGCTGCTCTTCGCCTTGAGCCGTATCGGTGTCGACCGGCAGCAATTTGACGGTGGCGGGCTTGTGGTTGATGGGCGAGAAGAAGCGGGTGTAAACCAGATACACCTCGTCGTACTCGCCGCGGGCATAAGCCGAGGCCACATCGCGCGACATCTTGACGGCTTGGTCGTAAGTCGGCCGTTCCGAAAACCCGGTGTATTGCTGATCGATGGTATAGCCCCGCCGCCGGAAATAATCCCTGACTTTGCGGCCGACGGTCAGCAGGTGGACGTTGTCCCGGCCGCCGACCTGGGGCAGCACCTCGCGCAGAAGGTTGGAAGTGTACGCCCCCGCCAGGCCCTTGTCGGCGCCGAGGATGAGGTACGCCGTACGGCTGACCTCGCGCACCGCCAGGAGCGGATGCCCGGAATCCTTGGCCCCGGAAGCTACACCCGCCAGTATCTCGCGGATTTTGTCGGTGTAGGGGCGGCTGGCGTTGGCCCGTTCCTGGGCCCGGCGCAGTCTGGCCGCAGCCACCATCTTCATGGCCTTGGTAATCTGCTGGATGTTCTTGACGCTCTTAATGCGGCGCCGTATATCCCGCGTACTGGCCATTGGTCATCACCCCGCTTGCGCGCCGGTCTTGTCGTAGGCCGCGAAAGTATCTTTGAACTCTTTTACGGCTTCCTTGAGCGCGGCTTCGGTTTCTTTGTCGATGACCTTTTTCTCGCGGATGGTCTTGCTGATTTCAGCGTAGTTGGCCTTCATGAACTTGATGAAGTCCTGCTCGAAATGGACGACCTCGTTGGCCGGGATGTTGTCGAGATAGCCGTTGACGCCGGCGTAGATGGTCAGTATCTGTTCTTCGACCGGCACCGGCTCGTACTGCGGCTGCTTGAGGATCTCGGTCATGCGCTGGCCGCGGTCGAGAAGCGCTTTGGTCGCTTTGTCGA
Organism: Sporomusaceae bacterium; assembly: GCA_031460455.1. NCBI lineage: Bacteria > Bacillati > Bacillota > Negativicutes > Selenomonadales > Sporomusaceae > Sporomusaceae bacterium. The sequence goes on along the minus strand of JAVKTQ010000002.1, from coordinate 117,226 downwards.
GGTCGGAGCCGAACTGGGCGAACGCCGCCATTTCGCGATACTGGGCAAGGTCGAGACGCAACCGGCCGGCGACCTGCTTCATGGCCTTGATCTGGGCGGAGCCGCCGACGCGGGAAACGGATATGCCGGCGTTGATGGCCGGGCGGGTGCCGGAGTAGAACAGCTCGCTCTCCAGGAATATCTGCCCGTCGGTGATCGAGATGACGTTGGTGGGAATATAGGCGGAAACGTCGCCGGCCAGCGTCTCGATTACCGGCAGCGCGGTTATCGAACCGCCGCCCAGTTCGTCGGAAAGCTTGGCAGCGCGCTCTAAAAGCCGGGAGTGTAAGTAGAAGACGTCGCCGGGATAAGCCTCGCGGCCCGGCGGCCGGCGCAGAAGCAGCGACATGGCGCGGTACGCGGTGGCGTGCTTGGACAGGTCGTCGTATACGCACAGCACGGCGCCGCCCTTGTACATGAAGTACTCGCCCATTGTTACCCCGGCGTAGGGCGCAAGGTACTGCAACGGAGCGCTGTCGGAAGCGCTGGCGGCCACGACGATGGTGTATTCCATCGCTCCGGCTTCTTCGAGGGTATGCACGACGCGGGCGACGGTCGAAGATTTCTGGCCGATGGCCACATAGATGCAGATGACGCCCTGACCCTTCTGGTTGATGATCGTGTCGATGGCGATGGCCGTCTTGCCGGTGCCGCGGTCGCCGATGATGAGCTCGCGCTGGCCGCGGCCGATGGGAATCATGGCGTCGATGGCCTTGATACCGGTCTGGAGCGGCTCTTTGACCGACTGGCGATCGGCAATGCCGGGGGCGCGGTACTCGACCGGACGGAACTCGGTCGTATTGATGGGCCCCTTGCCGTCGACCGGCTGGCCGAGAGCGTTGACAACCCGGCCGACCATGGCGTCGCCGACCGGCACCTGCATGATGCGGCCGGTGCGGCGGACGGTGTCGCCTTCTTTTATCAGCAGCTCGCCGCCCAGAAGAACGGCGCCGACGTTGTCTTCCTCAAGGTTGAGAACCATGCCGTACACGCCGCCGGGGAACTCCAGCAGTTCGCCGGCCATGGCCTTCTCAAGGCCGTGGATGCGGGCGATGCCGTCGCCGACCTCGATGACCGTGCCGACGTCGTCCACGTTGAGGTCGACCTGATAGCGCTCTATCTGTTGCTTGATGATTGCCGTGATTTCTTCAGGCCTCAGTTTCATACTCAGTAAGTCACCCCAATCTTACTCACTTCGGTCTTGAGCAACGCCGCCTTCAGCGTTTCGAGCTGACGGACCACGCTGCCGTCGATCAGTTTGTCGCCGATTTTCACAACCACGCCACCGACGATGCTTTCGTCCACGCGGGTATTGAGCACGACCGTCTTGCCGGTGACGGCGCTAAGCTTGGCTGCCAGGGCTTGCCTGTCGCCCTCGGCCAGCGGCCTGGCGGTCGTAACCTCGGCCTCGGCTATGTTGCGGGCCTTGTTGGCCAGTTGCCTGTACTCCCTGATAATCGCCGGGAGAGCCGTTTCGCGGCGCTTGTCGACGAGCAGGAGCAGGAAGTTGCGGACATAGTCGGCAACCTGCGGTCCGAAGACCCTCACGACCGTTTCCTTCTTGGCCGCAAGCGGCACCTGCGGATGATACAGAAGCGTGGCCAGCTCGCCGAATTTGGCGAGCGTCTCTTCCACGATGCCCAGTTCTTTCTCCACGCCGTCGAGTGCCTCTTTCTCGGCCGCGATCTCGTACAGGGCCTCGGCGTACCTCAGGGCGAGTTGGCTGGCAATCATTGGACACCACCTATTTTCTGTCCGTCGAGATTATTGATGAAGTCGCTGACCAGTTTGGCGTTGGCGTTGGCGTCCAGGTTCTGCCCGATGATCTTGCCGGCGGCGGCGATGGACAAGGACACGACCTCATTCCTGAGCTCGGCCACGGCCCGTTCGCGCTCGCGGGCGATCTCCTCCTGGGCTTCCTTCAACAGGCGGGCGTGCTCGGCCCGCGCTTCCTTGAGAATGTCATCCTTCGCCTGTTCGGCGAGTTTGGTGGCCTTCTCGACAATCACCTGGGCCTGGGTCCTGGCCTGGGCCAGTTGTTCCTGGTATTCGCGCTTCAGTTCCTCCGCCGCCGCCCGTTCGCGGTCGGCCGATTCCAGGTTGCCGACGATGCGGGCCTGACGGTCGCTCATCGCCTGGAGGACCTTGCCGAAGACGAATTTCTTCAGGATATAGGCCAAAAGAAGAAAATTTATGATTTGCGCTATCAGCGTAGCATTCAACTCAACCAAATCGTTGCCCCTCCTCTGCAAGGCTTAAGGAGGCGACGGGAAAAATCCCGTCGCCCGGCAAAATCAATTACTTGATGAACGGATTGGCAAACACCAGCACCAGGGCGATAACCGCCGCGATAATGGGGATGGACTCGATCAGACCGACGGAGATGAACATGTTGACCAGAATGGTGCCCTTGGCTTCCGGCTGCCTGGCCATCCCTTCGATTGCTTTGGCGGTCACCTGTCCGTCGCCCATGGCGGCGCCGAAAGCGGCCAGTCCGATTGCCAGCGCAGCGGCGATAACCGATGCGGCTACGATGATTGCGTGTTCCACAGTGGTTTCCTCCTTATATTTAGGCTAATTTGGGGATTTTCTTTTCTAGTGATGATCTTCTTTGAGCGAGTTGCTCAGGTAAGATGTTGACAGCATGGTAAAAATAAAGGCTTGGATTATGCCTACAACCACGCTGAAAACCAGCCAGATCGTACCCCAGACGGGCTCGAGGTAGTATAGAGGCAAAGCCGCAATCAGGATTATCAGAATCTCGCCGGCCATAATATTGCCGAATAGACGGAAGGACAGCGTAATCGGCCGGGCGATTTCCTCGATGAGGTTGATCGGCAAAAACAGGGGGTGCGGCTGGATAAAATGCTTGAAATGGCTCAGCCCGTGATGCCCAACCCCCAGCACGTGGACAAAACCGATGATCATCAGCGCCAGGCCAAGGGTAGTATTAAGGTCGTTGGTCGGGGAAGTGAAGCCCGGCACCAGACCCAGCCAGTTAGAAGTCAGCAGAAAGATGAACAGCGTGATTAAAAGCGGCGCAACTTTCTTGCTGTTAGGCCCGATGGTCGCGTCAACCTGACTGCCGATCGCCTCAATCGCCATTTCGAAGATGTTCTGCATGCCGCGCGGCACGGTCTCCAGGCGCCTGACCGCGAGCATTGAAAGAACGATAACGATGGCCATGACCAGCCAGGTCATGTACAGCGTGTCCATATTAAAGGTATAGCCGAAGAAGTGGGCTATTTTATGCGAGCCGATCTCATGTCCCCCATGTCCCATATGTTTCACCCCTTTCTTCGTGTAATTACTTGGTAACGGAATGCCTGACAACCAGATAGAAACCGTTGAGGGAAATTATTATCTGCAAGGACAGCAGCCCCGCAACCACGGCGCCGAAGTGAAGCGACGGCACCTTAAGCGACCAGGCCAGCGCCAAGACGATAAACGAGAGCCGTATCAGCCAGCCTGTCCGCATGTAGGCCACCGCTTTTTGCGGCGGCAGCGACGCGCTTCGCCGCACCCGGTAGCAGACGAGCAACCCGTAAACGGCGCTGATGGCTGTACCTGTCAGAAACCCGGCAATTTTGTCGCCGTGGCCAGCGAAGTAAAGGACGGCGACGATAACCGCGGTCCACGCCGCCAACTGCAGCAAAAGTATTTTCGCCACACCGGTCAAATCCTGCCGGGAATCGGCAAAACCGGCGCTATTCATCACGGGCGACTCTTTTGTATGCGGACCATAGGCCGGCGATCAGGCCGAGCAGTGTACCGACAACCGTCCCCCAGGGACTGGAATCAAGCCAGTTGTCGATGAGGCGGCCGCCGAACAAGCCCACGGCAGCCGCCGCGACCATGCCGATGCCGACATTGCCCACCATACCGAGCGCCGCCAGAAGCTGGCGCTTGTCATCCTGTTTCACCAGCCCCACCCCCGCTTCCTACGCAGATATTATCCCCGGCGAGACCGCGCTAGATGCGAGCAAAAGATATAGGCCAGGCGCCATAAACAACTTTTATGTCTGTTCCGCAAACAACCGGTAAAATCCTGCTTCAGTGGGGAAATTTAGGATAAAAAATTGAAATTCGTGCAAAAAGCGGTAAATTTTCGTAATTTTCTTTATTATTCTTTCGTTTTCCCCCGTGAGCGGTCGTTATCAGGTTTTATAATGTTCTAATTATTATAATGCATGAATCATGCCAACCGACACCCTGCGAATCTGCTAATTTTACGGGCGCCAAAACCGACGGAACCGTCTAGAAATCAGGACATTCGCAAAAACAGTGTCGCTGTTCGCGGTCATCCGCGGGCGTAATACGGTTCCGGCCGTTCGGCGAGGCCGTGTTTCCAGAGAATGAACGACACGATGCGGCTGGCCGCCCGACCGTCGCCGTAAGGGTTGCAGGCGCTGGCCATCCGTCGGTACTCTTCCTGATCGACAAGCAACCTGCGGGTTTGCGCATACACAATCTCCCGGTCTGTACCGACCAGTTTGACCGTCCCGGCGCCGATCGCTTCCGGCCGTTCGGTCGTGTCCCGGAGCACGAGCACCGGCTTGCCGAGCGACGGAGCTTCTTCCTGAATGCCGCCCGAGTCGGTGAGCACCAGGTAGGAGCGGGCGATAAGGTTGGCGAACGGCTGGTAGTCGAGCGGATCGATGAGATGGACTCTCGCCAGTCCGCCCAGCTCTGCCTGGACAACCTCCCGCACGCGCGGATTTTTATGTACAGGGAAAACGACTTCGACGTCGGCGAACTCGCCGACGATGTCGCGCAGCGCCTGGTAGACGTGACGGAGCGGTTCGCCGAGGTTCTCGCGGCGGTGGGTCGTCACCAGAATAACCCGCCGGGAGCAGTAGTCGATACCGGCCAGCAGCGGCTCGGTGAATTCGTACCTGTCGTCGACGGTGGCAAGCAGGGCGTCGATAACGGTGTTGCCGGTGACGAACACGGCCGCCGGTTCGATCGCTTCAGCGAGCAGGTTGTCGCGGGCGGTGGCGGTGGGCGCGAAGTGCAGGTCGGTCAACGAGCCGGTAAGCTTGCGATTCATCTCTTCGGGAAAGGGCGAAAACTTGTTCCTCGTCCTGAGGCCGGCTTCGACGTGGCCGACGGCAATCTGGTGATAGAAGGCCGCCAGCGAGCCGGCGAAGGTCGTCGTTGTGTCGCCGTGGACGAGGACGACGTCAGGCCTTTCCCTCGTTAGCACATCGTTCAGGCCCTGTAGCGAGCGGCAGGTAATGTCGAACAACGTCTGCCCCTGAGACATGATATCGAGATCGTGGTCGGGCACGATGCGAAAAAGCTGCAGCACTTGGTCCAGCATCTCACGGTGCTGGGCAGTGACGGCAACCACCGGTGTTATAAGAGCCGGGTATTTCGCCAGCTCCAGGACCACCGGCGCCATTTTGATTGCCTCGGGACGCGTGCCGAACACGGTCATGACTTTGATGGGAGCCGCCATGCAAAAATCCTCCTGAGGGTCGGTTTATAAAAATTATAAAGCAACCTAAGAATAATCAGAGGGCAGGCCCTCCGGCCTGCCCATATCCCCTTAGTTGCTTTCCACCGAACCGGTGTCCTTGAGAACGCCGACCTTCCTGGCCCCGAAGAAAGCTAGTCCCAGCAGAAGTAAAATTATCAGCGCCCCATAGCCTTTGTTGACCTCAGTCAGAGCAATGGCGCTCAGTCCCAGGCAGCCGCTGATCACGTACATCAGCAGCACCGCCTGTTTCTGGGTCAGGCCCATCTCCAGCAGCCGGTGATGGAGGTGCCCCTTGTCGGGCTTAAAGATCGGCCGGCCGTTGGTGTAGCGGCGGATAATCGCGAAAGCGGTGTCCATGATCGGCAGGCCGAGGGCCACGATCGGCACCACAAGGGCGATGGTCGCCGCGCTTTTCACCGTGCCGAGGATGGAGACGGCAGCAAGCATATAGCCCAGGAACATGCTGCCTGTGTCGCCCATGAAGATCTTCGCCGGATTGAAGTTATGCTGCAAAAAGCCGAGTGCGCTGCCGGCCAGGGCCGCGGTAAGGATGGCCACCGTCCAGAAGTTTTGCTGCAAAGCCACGAGCAGGATGGTGATGGAAGCGATGGTGGAAACCCCCGCCGCCAGACCGTCGAGCCCGTCGATCAGGTTGACGGTATTGGTAAGGCCCACAACCCACAATACAGTAAGGGGGATGGAGAGGTAGTTGAGATAGATCATTTCCCCGAACGGGTTGGTGAGCCATTCGATGCGCACGTTGAACATTACCAGCACAAGCGCAGCGGCTATCTGGCCGAGCAGCTTGGTTTTTGCCGAAAGATGCTTGAGATCGTCGATTATGCCGACGATCAGGATTACCGTGCCGCCGACGAGCAGCCCGGCGATCTCGTGATTGATATGGAGACTGGCCAGCACTGCCAGGACGAAACCGAAGTAAATCGCCAGACCGCCCATCCGGGGGATAGGGCTGGTGTGGACCTTGCGGGCGTCGGGCGCATCCAGCGCTCCTGCTTTTATCGCGAAATCCTTGACATGCGGCGTGAGGAAATAAGCCACGATCAAGGCTACAGTAAAGGCAAAAACATATACTTGCACGCTAAGATCACCTCATTTCCGCGGGAGACGTTTTATTAATTGATATCAATACGCAAACGTCACTAGCTATTTTATCTCAGCAGACAAAACTTGTCAAACGCGAGAAACGGCCAAAACCCGTGCTATCTTTAGTATTTTCCACATCACACAGGATATGCACTGATTACAACAATATGTCAAGCTCACGCGAACCCTCAGGCATACAAGCCCTTGCTGCGGAGTTCGCCATATGCCCGCCGGCGTCCTTATATCCGCCGCGCGCCGCCCGGCCAGGCTGTCCCCGGCAGCTGTCGGGTTGCAAACATTATATATCATTCGCCCCGCCCGGTCAATTTCCTTTTATGTCTACCAAAAATCCCTGCCGGTGGATGTTGCCAAAAACTGCCGGCGGTACACAGTCAATCGCCGCAAGAAAACCGGCCGGCGCTGCCACGCCGGCCGGTATCGAATAACCGCTATTGTCCGTACTTTTCTTTTATCATCGGCTTAATCCCGCCGCTGGCCAGAATGTCCATCACATACCCCGAGAGCGGCTGGGCCTGGGAAGTCGCACCGGTCGTCCCGTTGGTCACCTCGCCGGTCGCCAGGTCGACGCTCAGCATGTCGCCGCGCTTTACCATGCCGGCGATGCCGGGGCAGACCAGCAGGGGCACGCCGAGGTTGATGGCGTTGCGGTAGAATATCCTCCCGAAGGAATCGGCCAGGATGGCTCCCACCCCCGCCGTCTTAAGGGTTACGGCCGCGTGCTCGCGGCTTGAGCCGCAGCCGAAATTGGCGGCGGCGACGATAATGTCGCCCGGCTTTACTTCCTTGACGAATGAGGGGTCGGCCCCTTCCATGGCGTGCTCCGCCACCTTGTCTGGGTCGGTGAGGTCGAGGAACCGTCCGGGGTAAATCTGGTCGGTGTCGATGTTGGCCCCGTAGACGAAGCACTTGCCGCTGATGACGTTTTTCATTGCTCTCCCCCCTAATCCAGGTAGTCTGCCGGATTGACGATTTTGCCCTCCAGGGCGGCGGCGGCGACGGCGGCCGGCGAGCCGACGAAGATCTCCGCCTTGCTGTGGCCCATGCGGCCGGGGAAGTTGCGGCTCGACGCCGTAATACACGTCTCGCCGGAAGCCAGCATCCCCTGGTGGGTGCCTAAACATGCGGCGCAGCCCGGCGTCACGAAGGTCGCCCCGGCTTCGACGAGGGTCTGAATATACCCCTTGGCCATCGCCTCGAGAAAAACCCCCTTCGACGCCGGCACTACCAGGAAACGAGTTCTGGGGTTTATGCGCTTGCCCTTGAGGATGCCGGCCGCGACCGCCAGATCTTCGACCCGGCCGCCGGTGCAGGTGCCGAGGAAAGCCTGGTTGACGGGCTTGCCGACATACTCGGTGATGTCGGAGACGTTGTCGACGCTGTGGGGAGCGGCCACCTGCGGCTTGAGGTCCGAGACGTCAAAGGTATGCTCGGCCGCGTACTTGTAGCCGGGATCGGTGGCGAATATCTCGTAGTCCTGTTTGGCTTTGCCCTTGAGAAAAGCCATGGTGATCTCGTCCGGCTGGATGTAGGCCGTCTTGGCGCCCATCTCGGTTGTCATATTACACAGCGCCATGCGCTCGGAGACGCTGAACTCCTTCAGCACCGGCCCGGTGAATTCCACCGCCCGGTAGACGCCGTAGTCGGCGCCCAGGCTGCCGATGACCTTGAGAATGACGTCCTTGGCGAACACGCCCCTGGGCAGCTTGCCTTCGAGGTTGATGCGGATAACTTCCGGCACCCGAAACCACAGCTGGCCGGTCATCATAATGATCGCCAGGTCGGTCGCGCCCACGCCGGTGCCGAACGCGCCGAACGCGCCGTGGGTGGTGGTGTGGGAGTCGGTCACAACCAGCACCATGCCGGGATATACAAGGCCGTTGTCGGCCAGCACCTGGTGGCAGACGCCGGTGTCGACGTCCATCAAGAGGTCGATGCCCTGGTCCCAGCAAAACTCGCGGAACTGTTTCTGGTTGTCGGCCTGGGTGATTGTCGAGGCAGGGGCGTAGTGATCGAGGAATACGACCACCTTTTTCGGGTCGTGAACCCTCTTGCCGCCCATCTCGTAAAATGAACGGATGGTCTGCAGGTAGAGGTCGTTGATACCGGCAAGGTCCACCCTGCAGTTGATAATTTCTCCGGTCGCCACCGCGGCTTTGCCGGCCGCCTTGGCGAGAATTTTTTCGATTGCGTGCATGGCGTGCTCCCCTCTTACCTGTTGATCGGTACTGTGATGCTGCCCTGCGGCATGAGAATTATCCGCGGCGCCGGCCCCAGCTTGGCAAACGCCATCTTGAGAGCTGCTTCGATATCGGCCGCCGGGGTGAATAGCAGTGTCTTGGCGAGATCCGGCTTCAGGCCGGAGACGAGGATGAATTCGGCTTTCTTCATCAGCCTGGTGACGGCGTACGCCTTGTGAGCGCCAATCTCGAAGTTGGCCCTCAGCTCCGCCTCCACTTCGTCGGGCGTTCTGAATTTGCGCATCGTTTCTTCGTATATCGCCGAACCCGAGCCTTCGATGCACTCGCCGAGGATGATGACGATCCCGCCCTGGCGCACCGCCCCCCAGGCGTTGTCCATCGTCTTCTGGAGCTGGTAAACATTGATGTCCTTGGGATAGCCGCCGCAGGTCGCGATGACGAGGTCGGCCGGCGCGGATACGGGCGTGCCGTACACGCTGTCGACGAACTCGCACGCGTCCAGGTGAGCCTTGACGTAGTCGCCGGCGAACACACCCAGGAATTCGAACTTCTCGTTGAGGACGACGTTGATGAGGAAGTCCGGCCGGCACATCTCCGCCCCTTCGACCTGGTCGTGATAGACGGGGTTGCCCTCCAATCTACCGATTACGGCGTTCTCGTCGAACATCATGCTATGATTCTTGCGGATTGTCTCGTGTTTGGCCACTCCGGGGAGCATCGCCTTACGGCCGCCGCCGAAACCGGAAAAGAAATGATGGACGACGCTGCCAGTGCAGATTATGCGATCGGCGTCGGCGACCAGCTTGTTGAACGAAACCGGCGTGCCGCGGGAGGTGGTGCCGAAGGAGACGAATTCGTCCTTCTTGGCGTTGCTGTTGTACATCCTCACCCGCTTGGCCACTTCCGGGCCCACGGCCTCTTCCATCTCCTCGGCGGTCATGTCGCGGTGGGTGCCGAGGGCAAAGACGATAAACATGTCCTTGTCAGGCACGCCGGCGGCGTTTAGCTCGTCGAGCAGGATGGGCATGAAGACGTCGCTGTTGGCTACGCGGGTGGGGTCGTTGACGATGAAACACACCGTTTCGCCAGAGTTGGCGACCTCGCGCAGCGGCGGAGAGGCGATCGGGGTGCGGATAGCCTTGCGGATGGCGGCCGCGGGGTCTGGCAGGACAGGGGCCTCCCTGATTTTCAGTTCACCTGCGACGAGCGAAGGGTCGAGGGAGAACTTCACATACCCCTTGCCGTACTTCAGGCTGTATTCTTTCGTTGCCATACCGGAATATCACTCCTCATTCAAACGTTTGTTACCAGAGGCCGGCGATTTTCCACCACATGCTGCCGAAGCCGATGAAGATGATGAGGTTGATGACCGACACGATGAAACCGATCTTCCACCAGTCGCCCTGGGAAATATAGCCCGCACCGAAGAAGATCGGCGCCGGGCCGGTGGCGTAGTGGGTCAGGCCGCCAAACAGAGCGGAGATGACGCCCAGGCTCATAGCTGCCAGGAAAGGCGGCGCGCCGGCGGCGACGGCCACGGCCAGGAAAGCGGCGTACATCGCGGTGACGTGGGCCGACAAGCTCGCGAAAGCGTAGTGGGAGTACATATAAACAAGCAGCAGGATGCCGAGAGCCGCCTCCCAGGAGAACCCGGTCAGCGAGCCGCCGATCAGCTTGGCAAACCAGCCGATGAAGCCAACTTTGTCGAGAGCGCCGGCCAGACTGATCAGGCCGCCCATCCACACGAGGGTGTCCCAGGCGCCTTTCTCTTCAAGGACGTCCTTCCATTCAATCGCCTGGCCAAGCAGCATGATGCCGACACAGACAATCGCGGAGACGGTGGCGTCGATCTTCGTGAAGGACGAGGTGCTCCAGAGCAGGAGGGCGAGGATGAATGTCCCGGCAACCACCTTTTCACCCCAGGTCGTCGGACCCATCTTCTCGAGTTCCTGGTTGGCGATGACTTTGGCTTCCGGTGTCTTGGTGATTTCCGGCGGGTAGAGTTTATAGATGACATAGGGGGCGATAGCGAGCGCGATCAGTCCGGGGAGCACGCCGGCGAGCGCCCATGTGCCCCAGCTGATCGAAACCTTCGAAGTCTGCAGGGCGAGCGCCGCGACCAGCGAGTTGGGGGCGACCGAGGTCAGGAACATCGCCGAGGTGATGGTATTGCACTGGAAGGTGCTCTTCATCAGATAAGCGCCGATCTTGCGGGAGGTTTCCCCCGGCTCCGAGCCGAAGGCCGAGGACAGGCTGCGGACGATGGGATAGAGGATGCCGCCGCCGCGAGCGGTGTTCGAAGGTGTGGCCGGCGAAACGACGAGGTCGCTGAGCGCCATGGCGTAGGCCAGCTTCAGCGAGCTGTCGCCGATGGCGGCCATGATCTTATAGGCGATGCGGCGGCCGAGACCGGTTTTAACAAATCCTTTGGCAAACAGGAACGCAGAGACAATCAACCACATTGTGGTGTTGCCGAAGCCGGTGAGGATTTCGGCCGGCTTCAATACGCCAAGCAGGCCGGCGAGACCGAGGCTTATGAAGGCGACGGCCCCGATCGGCAGGGGCTGAAGAATGAAACCGATGATAGTGGCGACAAAGATGGCGAACAGATGCCAGGCCGGCAGTTTTAAGCCGGCTGGGACGGGCAGAAACCAGATAATCACCCCGACGGCTACCGCGATCAATCCGTTGCGTAGGTTCTTGTTCATCATGTCCCTCCTCATTATCTCTATATTATTAGGTTAATGACACTATACAATGCAAGTGTCGTGCCAGGAGCGGGCAGGCCTAGTTAAAGGCTCCGCAGAAACAAGCGTTGCAAACAGTGCGACAATGTCTTAATATTGTTTTATAACGTCTTATATTGTTGCAGGGAAGTGACGCCGTGAAAATCGCCTTTCTCGCTCCCGACGAAAGCATGCTCGCCACCGCCCGGGCGGTTCTCGCCCCCGACCACGGCGACGTCGCCGTCCGCCTCGGCCTGCTGAGCGCCGGTGTTACCGTCGCCACGGAACTGGTCGCCGACGGCGCGGAGATCATCATCACCCGCGGCGGCACCGCGGCGGCTATCCGCGACGCCGGCCTCGCGGTGAGCATTGTCGAGGTGCCGATAACCGGTTTCGACCTCATCCGCGCCGTCGAGAAAGCCCGTGCCTACGGCGGCAGGATCGCCGTCGTCGCCTTCCCTTCCATGGTCATCGGCATCGGCTGCTTAGGGCCCATCCTCGGCGTCGACCTCCGCAATTATATCATCAGCAGCGAATTCGAGGCCGAGGCTAACGTGCAACGTGCCTTCGCCGACGGCGCCGACGTCGTTGTCGGCGGCGTCATCACTGCAAAAATCGCTGCCTGTCACAGCCTCCCGGCCGTTTTCATCGAAAGCGGCGCCGAAGGGATAATCCAGGCCGCCCAGGAAGCCAAGCGCCTTGCCCACGCCCGCAAACTCGAAAAGGTCAAGGCCGGCCTGTTCAAGACGGTGCTCGACAACGCCTACGAGGGCGTCATATCGGTCGACCATGACGGTCGCGTGACCGTCTTCAACCCGGTCGCCCAGCGCACTACCGGCATCGACGAAGCAAGGGCCGTCGGCCGCCCCATCGCCGAAATCTGGCCGCAACTCAGACTCGCCGACGTCCTCAGAACCGGCCGCGACGACCTCGGCCAACTGCTACGCGTCAAGGACAAGCGCATTCTTTGCAACAAAATCCCCATTATGGTGAGTGGCCAGGCTGCCGGGGCAGTGGCCAACTTCCAGGATGTCAGCAAAATCCAGCAGATGGAAGAACGCATCCGCCGCGAAATATACGCCTCCGGGCACGTCGCCGCTTTCGCCTTCGACGATGTCCTCGGCAATACGCCCGTAATCGAAAACACAGTACGCATGGCCCAGGACTTTGCCGCGACCCAGTCCGCCGTCCTCATCCTCGGCGAAACCGGCACCGGCAAAGAAGTCTTTGCCCAGAGCATCCACAATTACAGTCCGCGGGCCGGCGGGCCCTTCGTGGCTGTCAACTGCGCCGCCCTCCCCAGCCAGATACTGGAAAGCGAGCTGTTCGGCTATGTCGGCGGCGCTTTCACCGGCGCCGTCAAGGGAGGTCGTCCTGGGCTGTTCGAAGTCGCCCATCGTGGCACCATCTTCCTTGACGAAATCGCCGAGATGGACATTGCCACCCAGGGCAAGCTGCTGCGCGTCCTCCAGGAGAAAAAAGTGATGCGGCTGGGCAGCGACAAGGTCATCCCCGTGGATGTGCGCGTCATCGCCGCCACTAACCGCACCCTTAAACAGATGGTTGCCCAGAATGACTTCCGCGCCGATCTCTACTACCGCCTCAATGTCCTTCGCCTGCGCATCCCGCCGCTGCGCGAACGGGTCGCCGACATACCACTATACGCCCGCCATTTCCTGTCCCGCTATGCCGCGGCCGCCGGTCGCAGTCTTGCCTTCGCCGACGACGCGTTGGCCTTTCTGGCCGGCTACCCATGGCCCGGGAACATCCGCGAACTGGAGAACACCGTCGAACGCGTAGCCGTCGTCTGCCGCGGGGGCAAGATCACGGCCGGCGCGGTGGCCGAAATGCTCGCCGACGAACAGGAATCCGGCATCCAGATTTTTGTGCAGGAAAGCGAGCACGAGGAGATAAAAAAAGCCCTCGCCGCCACCCGCGGAAAATATGGCGAAGCGGCTAAGATGCTGGGGATGAGCCGGTCGACGCTGTGGCGCAAGCTCAAGAAGTTCAGCGGCAAATAGCGACATAATTAGTCCTTTACACCTATGGACTGACCAGTCAGCGTCGGTTATAATTGAACCAAACCCGCGAACAAGAGGTGGTAGGATTGATCAGAAAAGTCGCCCTTCTCCTTGCCGCTCTCCTCCTTGTCACCGCTGTCGCCTCGGCAAATTCCTACAAGGAAATCGTCGGCGACGCCAAGAAATTCGACGGCCGGGTCGGCGTTTACGCCAAAAACCTCAAAACCGGCAAGGCCCTCTCTTACAACCAGGACGCCGTTTTTCCCGCCGCCTCGACCGCAAAGCTGGTGGTAGCGATGGCGCTCTACAAGTACATATATCCCGCCGCCAGCCCGGCAAAAAAAGAGCTGTATGACGAGAATGTCGACGACATGATCGTCGTCAGCGGCAACGACTCTTACCGCGCGATGCTCGACGAGATTGACGCCCTCCGCCCCGACGCTCTCAGGAAAGTGACGCGCGATCTCCGTCTGCGCCAAACGCAGGTGCATAGCGACGACGCCTATAAACGCTACAAATACCACAGCGTCACCACGCCGTACGAGATGGCGCTGGTATTCGAGAACATCTACCGCGACCGCTACCTCGGCAGGCAGAAGTCGGCCGAACTGAAATACAAGCTCGCCAACACCATCTTCCGCGACGAGATTCCCCGTTTCATGGAAACCCCGGTGATGCACAAAGTCGGCGCCCTCGACAACCTCCTCTGCGACGTCGGCATCGTCGACGACGGCCGCGACCAAATCCTCATCAGCGTCTACACCTTGACCGACCGCCCCGAAGCTTACGCCAGCGATTATATCGCCAGAACGGCGGCGAAGGCTTATAACGCTTTGCGGCGCAAATAGAGCATTTCATTAGAAAAGGCGCTGCCCAAGGGCAGCGCCTTTTTCATTTGTCGTCCTTAAAACAAATACACTCTATATCCGTGCCGGCCAGCAGCTCCATCGCCAGTTCGTCCGGGTACGGCAAAAGGTAAACAATCCGTCTGATACCGGCGTTAATGATCATCTTGGTACAGCCCGAGCACGGCTGATGGGTGCAGTAGAGCGTCGCCCCCTCAATGGCCACGCCATAGAGGGCGGCCTGAACGATGGCGTTCTGCTCGGCATGAGTGCCGCGGCACAGCTCGTGGCGCTCGCCGGACGGTATCGCCCTGGCGGCGCGCAGGCAACCAGCCTCGCTGCAGTGGGGCAGCCCCTGCGGCGCGCCGTTGTAGCCGCTGGTCAGCAGGCGCTTGCCCTTGACGATCACCGCCCCAACCTGACGCCTGAGGCAGGTGGATCTGGTCGCCACCACCCTGGTGATATCCATGAAATACTCGTCCCACATCGGCCGCGTCATCCGCGCACCCCCATCTTATCGCTTCTCTTCACTATTTCCACGTGTCAGCCGATAATCCTTTCCCGCAGCGCCGCCAAAACCCCGGCGGCCGTGTTGCGGAAGACCCACTCCGCCCGGCTGTCGAGATGCGTGGCCTCCTGGTTTATGATGATCAGCCGTGCCCCGCTCGCCAGCGCGAACTCGGGACACAGGTTGGCCGGCCCCACCGCCAGTGACGAGCCGACGACCACGTAAAAATCGGCCGCCCGGCTGGCGCGCTCAGCAGCCCCCCAGGCATCGGCGGGCAATGACTCACCGAACAGCACAACATCGGGCCGCAGGCCGCCGCCACAGGCGGTGCAGGCGCATTCCCCGCCCGGACGGTACCGTCCGGCCCGGTAGTCTTCCTCCCAGCCGAGCGTCGCCGGCAGCAACGCCCGGCTGTCGTATCCTGCCCCGCACCGCAGGCAGCTGACCGTCCGCAGCGTGCCGTGCAGCTCGACCGCTTCGCTGCCGGCTCGTTGATGAAGGCCGTCGACGTTCTGGGTTATCAGCCGTTTTACGAAACCAGCGGCCGCCAGTGCGGCCAGCGCCTCGTGGCCGGTATTGGGCGCCGCCTCCCACAGTCGGGCGATACGCCACTGGTAGAAGAAATAAAACTCGCCCGGTTCGCGACTGAGCGCCGCCATCGTCGCCAGGCTCTCCGGCCGCAGCTTCCACAGCCCCTTGGCAGAGCGAAAGTCGGGCAGCCCCGATTCGGTGCTCATCCCCGCCCCAGTGAAAACCACCGGGAACTTTGCGCTTCGCCACGCCGCCGCGACCTCATCCAGACTTCCCGCCATCAATATCGCCTCCGTCCGCGTCGATATTTATATATTATGCCGACGAGCCGGTATACCCTTCCCTGGCGACAAGAAAAAGCGCCAGGCAACCACCCGACGCTTTTGGCTCTGCTACTTGAGCGCGTTCAACCTGACCTTCACGACTACCTTGCGCACCGGGCCAGGGGCGCCGGCCGCGCAGCCCGGCCGATGGACGTCCCACGGGAAGAAGATGGCGTACATGCCTTCTGTCAGCTTCAGTTCCGTCTCGTTCGGGACAGCTTCGTAAAAGATAACGTCCTTCTCGGCCAGCTTGTCTTCCTTGACCGCCAGGGCGTCCGTCAGGACGTCGAACCCGATGTTCTCAGCGCCGCTGACGATGTATTGGATGTCGATATACTTGACATGGGCCTCAAGTTTCTTGTTTTCCTTAAGGTCGGTGGTGTACTCCGACACCGACGCGTAAATGTCGCTGCCGGCGATCTCGTACTTGCCGGCCGCCACTTTACTGAAATCGGTCGCGGCCAGATACTCCAGGCCCTTCCTCAGGGCCGCCGGGAACAAGCCTTTTTCCATTTCCAGTTTGCCGATATGCCCGAGAATCATGCGCTCGCCTCCTAAGATATCTTTCCTGCAAAATAATTATACAATACCCGCGCCGGCGGATAAACACGCCCGCCGACACTATTCATATGATGGAACAAGCTATGATCGTGGTTACACTGGTTAAATCGATAATAATCCCCCTCGGGGGTTGCGCCAACGGGCAAAGTGGGGTATAATGTCTTTCTGTATAGTCCGATTGTATTTACACAGAGGATGGTGCCAATCATGAAACGTCTATCCGACCTCACCGCCGGCCTCGTCGGCCAACCGATGCTCGAAATCCTTGAGATCGCCAACGCGCTCGCCGCCACCGGCCGAACAATCCACCGCTTCGAAGTGGGCGACTCCGATTTCGACGCCTACCCCCACGTCATCGCAGCGACCAAGCAGGCCCTCGACCAGGGCCATACAAAATATGTCGCCTCCAGCGGCATCGAGCCGCTGCGTCAGGCCATCCGCGAGTACACCGCCGGCAAGCTTGGCTTCGCTCCCGATCTCAACCAGATAGTAACCATGCCGGCCAACAGCATTATCGACTTCGTCATCCGCTGCGTCGCCAACCCCGGCGACGAGATCATAACCCCCGACCCTTATTTCCCGACCTACGAGGCCGTCACAAGCTACACTGGCGTCAAGCAGGTGACCGTGCCGCTCCGCGAGGGCTTCCGCCTCGACGCCGGCGACCTCGAGGCCCGCATAACCCCCAAAACCCGCCTGATAATCATCAATACCCCCGGCAATCCGACCGGCGCCGTCATGAGCGAGGCGGAAATCCGCGACGTGGCCGCCGTGGCCGCCAAGCACGACCTCTATCTCCTGAGCGACGAGATCTACGCCGAAAACATCTACGAAGGCCGCCACTTCTCGCCGAGCTTCGCCGACCAGTGCCGCGAGCGGACCATTATCCTCAGCGGCTTCTCCAAGGGCCACTCCATGTCAGGCTGGCGGCTGGGCTACGCGATCGGCCCGGCCGAACTGATCGCCAAGATGGGCCTGATGTTCAACACCGTCTACACCTGCCTGCCGCCCTTCATCCAGCACGCCGGCATCGCCGCCCTCGCCACCGAGCGCCGCCTCATGGACGAACGGCAGGCTTACTACCGCTCCCTGCGCGACCTGATGGTCGGCAAGCTGAACGACATCCCCGGCGTTGCCTGCGCCACCCCCGCCGGCGCGATCTACGCCTTCCCCGACATCAGCGGCACCGGCATGACCAGCAAAGAGTTTGCGCGCTTCGTGCTCGAGCGGGCCGGCGTCGCTTTGACCCCCGGCGCTTTCTTCGGCAAACGGGGCGAAGGCCACGTCCGCCTGTGCTACCTGCGTAGCGAGGAGACGATCGTCGCCGCCTGCGACGCGATGAACAAGGCACTGGGCGGCAACAAACGCGCCGTCAAATTTGCCTAGCAAACCGAGACGATAAAGCCCCGGGCGCAGTCGCCCGGGGCCTTTTCATATCCTTATTTCGTTCCGAAAATCCGGTCGCCGGCGTCGCCGAGGCCGGGCACGATATAGCCATGGTCGTTGAGCCGCTCGTCCACCGACGCGGTGTATATCTCCACGTCCGGATGCTGTTCGTTCACGTGCAGCACACCCTCGGGAGCTGCCACGAGACACATCAGCTTGATGCTCCGGGCGCCCCGCTTCTTGATCATGTCGATGGCCGCGGCCGCCGAACCGCCCGTCGCCAGCATCGGGTCGATGACGACGATCTCCCGGTCTTCCACGTCGGTAGGCAGCTTGCAGTAGTATTCTACAGGCTTCAGGGTCGCGGGGTCGCGGTAAACGCCGATATGGCCGACCTTCGCCGCCGGGATGAGGCGGACGACGCCGCTCACCATGCCGAGCCCCGCCCGCAGGATAGGCACGACGCCGAGCTTCTTGCCGCACAGCACCTTGCAGCGGCACTGCGCAACCGGCGTCTCGATGACCGTTTCCTCCAGCGGCAGGTTGCGGGTGATTTCGTAGGCCATCAGCATGGCGATCTCCTCGAGAAGCTCGCGAAACTCCTTCGGGCCGGTTCTTATGTCGCGGATCAGCGTAAGTTTGTGCTGAATAAGGGGATGATCGATGATTCGAACCTGCATGTCCACACTCTCCCGTCGTTGTATTTCCTCCCAGGCCTTTCCCCTAGCCCAGGTCGGCGTACAAGGGATAATTCTTGGTCAGCTTGGCGACCATGCCGGCCGCCCTGGTCTTCACCATCGAGTCTTCCGGATTATTAAGAACCATGGCGATAATCTCGCCGATAACAAGCATGGCGTCCTCCTGCATGCCGCGCGACGTTACCGCCGGCGTGCCGATGCGGATGCCGCTCGTGACGAACGGGCTTTCAGGATCGAAGGGGATGGCGTTCTTGTTCACCGTTACCCCGATCTCGTCGAGCAGCTTTTCGGCCACCTTGCCGGTCAGACGCTGGTTTCTCACGTCGACGAGCATCAGGTGGTTGTCAGTCCCGCCCGACACAATGGCGAAGCCTTCAGCCACCAGTTTTTCGGCCAGCACCTTGGCGTTCTTGATAATCTGGGCCTGGTACGCCTGAAACTCCTCACCCATCGCCTCTTTAAGCGCCACGGCCTTGGCGGCGACAACGTGCATCAGCGGTCCGCCCTGTATGCCGGGGAATACGGCCTTGTCGATCGCCTTGGCATATTCGGCCTTGCAGAGGATAAGGCCGCCCCGCGGCCCGCGCAGCGTTTTATGGGTAGTCGTCGTGACGATGTCGGCGTGGGGAACGGGGGTGGGGTGCAGTCCGGCCGCGACCAGGCCGGCGATATGGGCCATATCGACCATGAACATCGCCCCGCACTCGCGGGCGATGGCTCCCATGCGCTCGAAATCGATGATCCGCGAATAGGCGCTCGCGCCGGCCACCAGCATCTTCGGCCGGTGCTCCATCGCCAGACGCCGCACCTCGTCGTAGTTTATGCGGTGACTGACTTCGTCTACCCCGTAGGGAACGATCTTGAAATACTTGCCGGAAATATTGACCGGGCTGCCGTGGGTCAGATGCCCGCCGTGGGCCAGGTTCATGCCCAGGATGGTGTCGCCGGGCTGCAGAAAGGCAAAATACACCGCCGTATTGGCCTGCGCGCCGGAATGCGGCTGGACGTTGGCGTGCTCCGCCCCGAAAAGCGCCTTGGCCCGTTCGATGGCGAGATTCTCGGCGATATCCACGAACTCGCACCCGCCGTAATAGCGGTGTCCCGGATACCCCTCGGCGTACTTGTTGGTCAGCACCGAGCCCTGAGCCTGCAGCACCGCTTTGGAAACGAAGTTCTCCGATGCGATCAGCTCGATTTTGCTCTGCTGGCGCTTACGCTCAAGGTCGATGGCCCGCGCCAATTCCGGATCGATTCTGGCAAGAATATTCATGGGTTCCCTCCTAAAAATACTATCATTAATGCTGCGAAAAGCAGGTCATCTTCAGTAACAGGGCGGCAACTCGTAAACCGCTCGCACGCCGCCGATGAGCTTGGGCCGGTAGCGGGCCGCCGTCACCGTCGCCTGGCCGATAACCTTCTGCTCCAGGCGAACCGGCACCGCCACCCTTTTGATGTGCATGCCGATCAGCGTCGCGCCGATATCGAGTCCGGCGTGAGCCTCGATGGTTTCCACGACCACCGGCGCGGTAAATTCGCGCATCGCCCGGGCTGCAAGCGCCCCGCCCGCTTTAGGCACAGGTACGACGCCGACCTCCTCCAGGCCATAGCGTTCGGCCACCGGCCGTTCGACGACCAGCGCCCGGTTGAGATGCTCGCAGCACTGGACGGCGAGATACACGTCCTTGGCCCGGCAGCTCCCCCGGAGAGCGGCGAGAATAACCGCCGCCACCTCTTCGGAGCCCGACGAACCGATCCTCGCGCCCCGCACCTCGCTGGTGCTGCAGCCGACCACCAGTATCTGACCAGGCTTTAGAGCGGCCGCGCTGAGCAGTTCATCGGCCGCCGCCGCCGTCTGCCGCTTGATTTCGGCATTGTCGCAAAACATCCCGGAAACCCCCTGAAAAAAGGACTAACAAGCCCTAACGTTGCGTAGCGATTGAGGAAAAGGGCCTAGATGCTAGGCGGACCGAGGACGCGCCGCGACGCGTACACAGACGTACGCTAGCAAGCGCCCGCAGGGCCAAGAGCGCAAGTTCTTAGCGCTTTAGCGCTTAGAACTGCGGCCTACCCCGCAGCGGGTGCAACGCAGATGGGCCCTTAGCCTCAATCGCCGTATTTTTGTTTCTAGACTTCGAGGTCGGCGATCTTGCACACCCGCTTCGCATGCCGTCCGCCGGCGAACTCGGTCGCCAGCCACTTCTCGACGATCGCCCGGGCCAGGCCGCTGCCGATGACCCGTTCGCCCATCGTCAGGACGTTGGCGTTGTTGTGCTCGCGCGACATCTGGGCCGAATATGTATCGTGGCACAACGCCGCCCTGATGCCCTTTACCTTGTTGGCGGCGATGCATACGCCGATGCCTGTCCCACATATAATAATGCCCCGGTCACACTTCGCGCCGGCCACCGCTTCGGCCACCGCGCGGGAAATGTCGGGGTAATCGACGGAATCGGTGGAGTGGGTGCCGAAATCGCGGAACTCAACCCCCTTCTCCGTCAGATACTGCTTGATATCTTCTTTCAGGCGGAAACCGCCGTGATCGCTGCCGATACCAACAAGCATCTTATCCCCTCCTCGCATTTCGGGAAGTTTTCTACATTTAATCGCTTTTTCCTGCTAATTGCGCAATTCTTTGCCATATTTTCTCGGTAAGGCGCTCCATTTCGGCCGCGCACGCCTCATAGAGTTCCCCGCTGCCGCCGAAGGGATCGGCCACATCCCCCTCTTCCCCGGCGTATTCCGCCAGAGTATGCACCTTGCCGGCCGCTTCGGGAGCGGCGGCGGCGATCGCCCGCCTATGGGCCGCCGTCATCGTCAGGATGATGTCGGCCGCCTTGACGAGCTCGGGTAGCAGCTGGCGCGAGCGGTGGCCCGACAGGTCAAGCCCGCGTCGGTCCATGGCGGCGACAGCATGGGGCGAAGACGGAAATTCGCCGGCAGCCGCCAGCCCCGCCGACAGCACCAAAACCTTATCCTCGAAGCCGCCGGCCCGGACCCTGCCCCGCAGCATCGCCTCGGCCATCGGACTGCGACAGGTATTGCCGGTACAAACGAGCAAAACACGCACCATCGACGGCCCAGCCTCCTCTTATTATATCCGTGCATGGCACTATTTTACCATAAATGCGGCGGCAGATGAAATCGGCTGCGGCAATAAATAAACGGGTTTTCCGGCGACCGAGCCGCCTCCGGCAGGAATCGGCGGAAACGAGGCAAATAATAACAGCAACAATTCTTGCGGAGGTTGCCATGAACATCTTCGATATCCCCCAGCCTTTGCCGGCCGACGAGCTTTCCGAGGCTTGCCACGAGGGAGGCGGCATTCTCATCGAACGGATAGTCTCCTGCGGGCAAGCCTCGCCCCCCGGATTCTGGTACGACCAGGATCGGGACGAATGGGTTGTCCTCCTCCAGGGCCGCGCAGAAATCTCCTTCGCAGACGGACGGCAGGTCGCTCTCGCGCAAGGCGATGCACTGTTCCTGGCGGCCCACGAAAAACACCGGGTCGATTTCACCTCGTCCGCGCCGCCCTGCATCTGGCTGGCTGTCCACGGCAAGCTCAGTTAAGCGGCGGGCGGACAGGCGCCCGATCTTGGATTAATCTGCAAGGTATCGCCCAGGCGGCTTTTACAGACAATAATGCCAGATTCTCGGACAGCTAGACGTGATGCGGGCTTGCGTCCTTCGTGCCCTCGACCCCTCGGCTGCCGCAATGAGCAGAAATGTGAGGTGATATCATGGGTGGCAGGACATTCGACCAGTTCACCAGCCTCCGGCGGGCCAGAGCCAAAGACGTGCGCGGTTTAAAAGACACGACGCCCGGCCGGCAGGAGAGCGAGCAGGAGAAACTGCCCAGCCGGCAACCCGTTGCAACCAAAAAATGATGTCGACCCGAAAAAGGACTTGGCGCAGGCCAAGTCCTTTTTCTAGTTCATTACCGCGGTCCAGAAAACATGGACGCCGAGCATCATAAGCACCAACCCTCCCACCAGCTCGGCCCGCCCGCCGATAATACGCCCCAGGCGCCTGCCCAGCCCCAGGCCGACGATCCCCACCGCGAATATCACCACCCCGAGGATAATGCTCAGCTTTACCAGATCAACGTCCATCATTCCCAGGCTGAACCCCGCGGCCAGCGCGTCCAGGCTGACACTTACCGCCAGCCCAACCAGCGACAGCCCCTGGAGCGGGTGCCCCGTCGCCGGCCGGCCGGTACCGGCGGCATTTTCCCGGATCATGTGCACGCCGAGGCCGGCCAGCACAAGCGCGCCGATGGCGCTGGCCCAGTCCTGCACCGCCGCCGCCGGCCAGTCGATATGGTAGGTGCCCACGTGTTCGACCATCGCGCCTAGCCAGTGACCGACATAGTAGCCGGTGAGAATCATCCCGATGTGAAAGAGGGCAAATACCACCGCCGACCGGAATATGACCCGCAGTCTCACTCTGTTCATGCCGATGGGAATCGCTACCGAAAACAAATCCGTGCCCAGCGCTGTACTGAGCACGAACAATTCGAGGACACTCAATCCGCTCACCTCCGCCTGCTAATGTATATGAGAAGGCGGCGGAGCTTAGGAGAATAATTTCCCGCCTAACGGGCGGCCAGCCAGCCGGCAAGATCGGCGACCGCGCCGGCAGAGTCGTGGGCCAGGGCCTCAAGCGGCGTCATGTTGGCGGTTACGGACGCGTAGGAGTTGATATACACGACCTTGCCGGCTGCATCGTACACCGTATGCTGCAAGGTGACGAAATACTGGTTATGCTCGTTTTTCATCTTCAGGCCGCTGATTTCGGCTACAACGTAATATCTGGCGCCGGCCGCGGTTGCTCCCTTGGCGGGGTCAACCCCCGCCTCGCCCAGTACATATCCCGGCAACAAGCGGCGGTACTGGTCGACGAGAGCCTGTTCCATATAACGGTATTCGACCTTCAGGCCGTCCGGCAGGTATTCATGCGGCGGAGCTACATAAATCCGCAGCCCGGCCGCCGACGGGCCGGCCTGCGGCAGAGTATGAAAACCCGCCTTCACCGCCGCCGACCGCCGGTCATAATAATTCTTCACCGCCAGGTCAAGATATTCCGCCATGGCGTGAGGGCCTTTCTCGAACAGCGCCGACCGCTGCCACACCAACTCGCGACCGAACTGGCGGTACCCGCCCACCATCTTCTGAAGGATGCCGGTAACGGGATCGCCGGCGATGACCACCCTGGTCAAGTCGAGTCTCGGCGCAAACTGGCGGCTGAACGCCTCGTTGCCCACTGCCGGCGCGCCAAAGGTGATTACGCCGATCTGCTCCGGCCTGACCCCCATCGACAGCAGCCTCGCCCCGGCGATGGTGGCGGCCGCGCCGCCCAGGCTATGGCCGACAATCAGCATCTCGCCAGCCGGGTCGGTCAGCAGTTCTCTCACCAGCCGATCGTTGGCCTGGCCCTCACCGGCGGTCCTGGCCGTGAGCGCGACCTGCACATACTCGTGAAAGCCGCGGTGAACCTTGGGCTCCGTGTCTTCTACTCCCTGTATCTTCGCACTTTCCGCAAACTCATCCGGCGTGCGGCCGGCGAAATAAACCTTTTCTGTCCGCAGATCGACCTTGAAGTCCTTGAAGGTTTCCGTACCGACCACCGCCAGCACGTAGCGGCTCCGCCCCGTCTGCGTCAGGTTTCTCGCCAGCAGGAAGCGGGCATCGGCTTCCTCGGCGCTCTTCCTGAAGGGGATTATCTCCCAGCCGTCCTGGCGGAGGTAATCGCGCGCCAGCAGCCCCATCCGATCGCTGTACGCCGCCAGGCAGGCCGCCGCCGCCAGACGAAGCTCGTACGCGTCCTCGAAGTCCTCGGCGGCGCCGGCATGGGCCGCCGGCGCCAGACCGGCCGTCATTATCGCGATAATCAGCAGCAGTATCAATCTTTTCATCCGTGATCTCCCGGCAAATAATATCAACATATGTATATTCGCCGCAACCGCCACCGTCCCTCCCGCGCCGACGAGACGCGCTCGCGGTCGTCCCGGCGCGCGGAAAAGCCGCCGCCCCTTGCGGGAGCGGCGGCTCATGCGTTTCAGGACTGGTTGCCGGTGTTTTTTTGCTTGTCCTGGTAAGTTTTGCGTACAGCGTCCTTGGTCAGGTGGCCGGTGGGCTCGAAGGTAGCCTTCGGCCTTGTTCCGCCCGCCTTATCCAGCGTCGTCTCGTGCCGGCAGCTGGTTTTATCGACGCAAATCTCGTGAACGGGTTTGCCGTAGTTGTCCTTCACGATATCACCTCCGGCAGTAGTGTGGCCGGAATGCAGGACAATTACTCCCCAAGTTCCCGGACAGCCTGTTTGCGGTATTCCTCCACTTCGGCATCCACGCGGTAGTCTTTCTTGGCCAGCAAGTCCATGTATTCCCGTAGCCGCGCCGCCAGGCGGCTATCGCCGCCGGAGGCCGCCGCGGCATAGGCCGCCTTGGCTTCAGTGTTCATGGTCAGGCTGTCGTAGGCAAACAGGGGGGTGTTGTTGGCGCCGTAGAAAATAAAACCGAGGTAGCGGCCATAGAGGTTTCTGACGTCCCTCGTCCGGGGCGAATCCTCGTAGGTCCTGAGGAAGTTTTCCTGAGCGAACGCCCGGCGGACGATGTCGTCCCAGCCGATGACCAGAGCGGCGTCCTTGGCGGGCGCACGGTCAGATTCGACAGCCATCAACTCGATATAGGCCGCCAGATCGGCGGTGACGATTTCCCGGTATTGTCGGTAGCGGCCATAGTCGATCACCGGGAAGTACATGCCTTCGGCCGTTTCGACCCGGTAACCGCCGTCCCGCACCGCCAACATGGCTGCGCGCAGCTCGGCGTCACCGATTTCCCCGGCCTTGCCAAGGTCACTACCGGTCCGGTACAATCCGTCGAGTTTCCTCTGCAGCCCGTCGGGTGAAAGCATTTCCTCCATGCGTGGCAGATCGCGCTTCTGCGCGGCCTCGGCCGCGACGACCATCGCCGTCGCCTCGTTGAGAGACACGGAACGGATGCTGCCATCCAGCGCGGCAATAAGTTCGGCGGCTCTTACCCCTTTCTTGCCTGCCAACGCATTGAACGCGGCCATTGCCGCCGCTCCCTTGCCGTCCTCCGCCCGCGCCGCAGGCTGAGACGCCGGCGCAGCTGTCCGCTCTGCGTCCGCGCCCGAACAGCCGGCCACCGACAGAGCGACCAGGCCGATAAACAGCACTGCGGAAACTTGTTTTTTATCCATCTTATTGCGTCTCCTTCCGGGAGCCTTCTTCGGCGTTACCATACTATTAAACGCCTCCACACCCGGAAAGTAACGGGTTTCCCACATGATGCCTCGGTTCGATCACCCGCCGTCCGGGAAGAACCGGTCCTTGTCGGGCTCGAACTTCGGCCCGCTGGCGAACAGGATTAGGCACGGCTCGTCGCCGGTATTCTCAAAGCCGTGAACCTTGCCCTTGGGAATGGCAATGACGTCCCCCTCCTTCAGGTCGCGCTTTTCCCCGTCGACGGTGATCGTCCCCTGCCCGCGCAGGACGTAGTAAATTTCGTCGCTCACCTTCTGATAATGCGGCCGGATACTCTTTTCCACAACCGCCAGCCCGATGCTCACCCCCGGCTCGGCCACCCCGGAAACGACCGCGATGCCCACAGCCGGGTCGACGGGCGTCTTAGCCATCTCCGCCAACATATTGACGACAACCATTTTCATCACTCCTTACCAGCCTGTCGGCGCCTCAGTCGCCTATTATCTTCTTTACCCGGCCGACGACGCCCCCTTCAAGCCGCACTTTTATGCCATGCGGATGGACGGCGCTGTTCGTCAGGATATCCCGGACGACGCCCTCGGTCAGTTCGCCGCTGCGCTGGTGCTGTTTCTGCACCACCCTCACCAGCAGCCCCGGCCTGATGTTCTTACGCTCAGTGCCGTTCATCTTGCCGCCCCCTTCTCAAGCCACACTCCCCAGACCTCGGGACAGTAACCCACCGTGGCCTTCGGGCCGTCCCGCACGACCGGCGTTCTCAGTAGAAGCGGCGTAGCCAGCAGCACCTCCTCGACATCGTGAACAAGGTATTTGAGGTTTCGCCGGGCGTATTCCTTGCCCTCCCGGTCGATGAGGCTGTCGAGGCCCACAGCCGCCTTGACCCTATCGAGCTCCCCCTTGCTGAGTCCGCGGACCATCAGGTCGACGAACTGGTACGGTATGCCCCGCTCTTTGAAGTAGCGCTCGGCTTTGCGAGTATCCTGGCACTTCTTTGTGCCGAAAATCTGTACGCCCATCTTGTCCTCCCTCCCCGTATGGCTTCATCGGGGATGTGTGGTTATATTATCACTGTTTCGCCGTTCTCCTTATTCACCCTGCTTGTACTGTCGGAAGATACAGTTTTGCGCTTCTCGGGGAGCGCATGTTCCTTTTAGTAACGAATTTCATGCATTCAGGCACTATTTTATGAAAGTCGGAGGCCAATTTCTTCCTTTGGCGGAATATTTGAAGTATAATGAATAATGGTGAAACCAGCTTAGGTACCCACAAAACACCGGAAGGGGAGAAACAAGTGAGGAAACAAGCCATCTTCGTTCTGTCCGGTCTCGTGATCCTGGCACTCATCATAGCCGGGTGCGGCGGCGGCAGCGGCGGCGCCCAGAAGGTCCAGAACATCAACATCGCGACCGCAACTACCGGCGGCGTCTACTATCCGATGGGCAACGCCATGGCCCAGATGTTCAGCAAACAGATCCCCAACATTAAAGCCTCGGCCCAGGCAACGGCCGGCACTCCGCAGAACGTTCTTCTGATGCAGAAGAAAGAGGCCGAAATTGCCTTCGCTCAGAACGGCGTAGCCTTTTACGCCTACCAGGGCAAGGCGATGTTCGACGGCAAACCCGTAAAAATGCTGCGCGGCATCACCCACCTCTATCCCAACGTCATGCACATCGTCGTCAAAGCCGACTCTGAAATCAAATCGGTCAAAGACTTTGCCGGCAAGAGATTCGTTCCCGGCGCCGTCGGCAGCGCCACCGAAATCAACTCCAAGGAAATCCTCGGCCTCTTCGGTCTCGACTACAAAGACAAGAAGAACGTGAAGGCCGACTACCTCGGCTACACGGAAGCGGCCGAAGCCCTCAAGGACGGCCGGGTCGACGGCATCCTGATCGCCGGCGGCCTGCCTACCGCCGCCGTTCTCGACGCCGCCTCGTCGGTCAAAATCCGCATTCTGTCCATTGAGCCCGATATGATGACGAAACTCGTCAAGGAAATGCCCTGGTACTATGAGATCAAGATTCCCAAAGGAACCTACATAGGCCAGACCGAAGACATCACCACCGTGGCGGTCGCCAATATCCTCATCTGCCGCGATGACCTGTCCACCGATCTTGTCTACAACATCACCAAAACTCTCTATGACGGCCAGAAAGACCTTGTCGCCGCCCACTCCGCGGCCAAAGACATGAAGCTGCCGGACGCCACCAAGGGCATGACAGTGCCCCTTCATCCGGGGGCCGAAAAGTACTTCAAGGAAAAGGGAATAATCAAGTAACCCTCGGAAAATGGAAATCGCAGACAGCCCGCCTGTCTGCGATTTCCATAAACCCCTCCGTCTGCTGGGCAAGTCTAGTTATTTAGGGGGAAACCGCGTTGGAGCAAGATAAGAAACCGGTAATCGACAAAAAACAGATTGAAGCGTTTATCAACGAAGAACCGTCGGAAGCCACCGAACAGGTATTGCGGAAATACGAGGCCGAAGCCAGGTTCCGCAAGTTCACCGGCAGCCTCGCCAAGATCGTCGCCATCATCGCCATCGCCATGTCCTTGTTCCATCTTTATACCGCCGGCCTCGGCGTGCTTGAAGCCATCAAACAGCGCAGCATCCACCTCACCTTCGTGCTCGTCCTGGTCTTCCTGCTCTATCCGGCGAACAAAAAGAGCCCGAAAAACAAGGTGACAGCCTTTGACGTCATGCTGGCAGCACTGTCAATATTTGTGGGCGTGTATCTCATCACCATCTACGACGATCTGGCCAACGCCGGCGGCGTTTACACCCGCATGGACATCTGGGTCGGCGCCCTCCTGTGCCTGCTGGTGCTCGAAGCGGCCCGCAGGGCGACCGGCAAGGAACTGCCGATAATGGCGCTGCTGTTCGTCGCCTACGCCCTGTTCGGCGACTGGATCCCCGGCCAGTTCGGCCACCGCGGCTACAGCGTCGACCGCATCATCGAGCATATGTTCCTTACAACCGAAGGCATATACGGTGTCGCTCTGGGTGTCTCGTCCACCTATATCTTCCTGTTCATCCTCTTCGGGGCCTTCCTGTCCGAAACCGGCATGGCCAAATTCTTCAACGCCCTGGCGATGGCCGCTGCCGGCAGCTCGCCGGGCGGCCCGGCCAAAGTGGCCATCTTTGCCAGCGGCCTCTTGGGCACCATCAACGGCAGCGCCGTCGCCAACGTCGCCACCACCGGCGCCTTCACCATCCCGCTGATGAAAAGTATCGGTTACCGGCCTCACTTCGCCGGCGCCGTCGAAGCCGTGGCATCCACGGGCGGCCAGATCATGCCGCCCGTTATGGGCGCAGCCGCCTTCATCATGGTTGAATTTCTCGGCATGACCTACACCCAGATCATGTTGTCCGCTATTTTCCCTGCTTTCTTGTACTACTTGGCCTGCTGGACAATGATCCACCTTGAGGCCCGCAAACTTGGCCTGCAAGGACTGCCCAAGGACCAACTCCCCAAAGCCGGCGAGGTCATGCGCAAATCCGGCCACCTCACCCTCCCCGTCATTGCCATCGTCGCCCTCCTCCTTTACGGCCTTACGCCGCTCTACGCCGCCTTTTTCACCATCCTCATCACCGTGGCCGTCAGCTATATCAAAAAAGACACCGCCATCGGCGTTGCCGGCATCCTCAAGGCCCTTGAAGGCGGTGCCCGTTCGGCCGTCGGCGTGGCCATGGCCTGCGCCGTCGTCGGCTTTGTTGTCGGTGTTAGTTCGCTCACCAGCCTCGGTCTCACCTTCGGCGCCAACATCATCGACCTGTCCGGCAACAACCTGATGCTGATGCTGGTGCTGACAGCCATCACCGCCCTCATCCTCGGCATGGGGCTGCCCACCACCGCCTGCTACATCGTTGCCGCCACCATCGCCGCGCCGGCGCTGATCAAAATTGGCGTGCTGCCGCTGGTCGCCCACTTCTTCGTCTTCTACTTCGCCTGCCTTTCCAACCTCACTCCGCCAGTCTGCCTGGCCGCTTTCACTGCCGCCGGCATCGCCGGCGCCAGCCCCTACAAGGTCGGCTGGACTTCTTCCCGCCTAGGCGTGGCCGGCTTCCTCGTACCCTTCCTAGCCGTCTATTCGCCCATGCTGCTCTTCCAGGGCAACTACAGCATGGTGTCGCTGATCGAAGCCATCATAACCGCCACTGTCGGCATCATCGCCCTCAGCGCCGCCTTGGAGAACTGGCTGCTGCGCAAGTGTACAATTATCGAGCGGTTTATTCTCTTCTGCGGGGCCCTGGGACTCATCATCCCCGGCTTCTGGACCGACATCCTCGGCCTCGGTGGCGTCGCCGCCGTCTATCTCTGGCAGAAACGTTCTCCTGCCAAATCGCCGGCGGTCGGCGCCGCTGATAACTGAACAAGCAACATTGAAAAAGCCCGATTTACCGGGCTTTTTCTTTTATCGTCATCATCCCATCCAAAGGAACATTAATCAAAATATTGTTGTAATATAAATATTTTTATATAATATATTTGACTACAAATGAAAATGTTGTTATATTTGGAATAGTCAGGAAATAATTATCGCATTACCATTACTTAAGAAGAAGGGAGGCGCCTGAAATGACGTCGCAGGTCGGGTTCGAAGATTTTTACGCCGTTTTCCACGGACTAATAGCCATGCTGGGTCCCGACTATTGCGTCGTGTTGTACTCAGCGGCTGGCGAACAACAGGAACAAGTACTTGCCGTTGGCAACGGCCGGCTGGCCGGCCTCGCCATCGGCAACCGCCCCATCCCCGCCGACCGGGCTGCTATCGACGAAATCCTCCGTAACGGCCCAGGCTATGTGGCCAATTATTTTTCCTGTTCCGCTGCCGGCCGCCGCCTGCGCTCCTGTCTGATGCGGCTCGGCGCCGACGAAAAACCCACCGGTTACCTCGCCATCCATTACGACCTTGCCCAGGCGGAGATTCTCAAAAATATGGCTACCCTGTTAACCGAAGGCAAGCCTGCCGCCGATTTTACAGCCGTCGAACAAAAATCGCGGCTCGACGACCTCATCGGCGAAGGACTCCGGCGGGCCCGCCAGTACCTTGGCAAACCCCTCGCTTACGCCAGCAAGCTTGAGAAGATCCAGTTGGTCGAAAGGTTGGATCAAGAAGGCTTTTTCCTGCTGAAAGGCTCTATCGAAGCCCTCGCGCAAGAAATGGGCAATACCAAGTACACGGTCTATTCCTATCTACGGGAAAACCGCATCCGCGTCGCCGACTGACTCTGCCGGAAAGTTCGGCGCCTTGCTTGCGAGAAATCTTTAAACCGGGAGGGATAACAATGTCCACAGAGCCCAAAAAAGACTCTTCCATAGTTGAAGAATTTAAAGTTCCCTGGTACGGTTATGTGGCCCTGCTGTTCGCGATCATCTTCTTCTCAGGCCTATTCGCAAAATCCAAGGGCTGGATCGCCGTTTTCGACTTCAACACCATCAACGGCACGTACGGCGTGATGAAGGACGCCGCCAAAGCCACTTTCCAGGGGCAGGGAGGCACCGGAGCCCGCGACGGCTTCCTGTTCGCCCTGGGGCTTGTCCCGGCCGTAATGCTGGCCCTGGGCGTCGTCGAAGTCGTCGACCATCTTGGCGGCCTGAAAGCCGGTCAGAAGCTTCTCACCCCCATCCTGCGGCCGCTTTTGGGCATCCCCGGCATTGCCGGCCTCGCCCTCGTAACCAGCCTGCAAAGCACCGACGCCGGCGCCGGTATGACCAAGATGCTGCGCGAGACCGATGCCATCACCGAGAAGGAGAAAACCGTCTTTTGCGCCTTCCAGTTCTCGGCCGGCGGCACGATCACCAACTACCTCTCCAGCGGAGCCGCCCTCTTCTCCTTCCTTACCGTCCCCATAATAATACCGCTGGCGGTAATCGTCGTCATGAAGTTTTTCGGCGCCAATGTCATGCGTCTCTACCTTAACAGGGTAGAAAATAAGGGGGAAGCGGAGAATGAATAAGAAAACGCTTGCCGACGTCTTCGTCGAAGGGGCCCGCAAAGGCTGGAACCTCGGCGTGGCCAATATCCTCCCCAACGTCCTCATGGCCTTTGTACTCATCCAGATGCTCAAGGTGACAGGCGTGCTGACGCTGATGGGCACGTTTTTCGGGCCGGTCATGGGCGTCTTCGGTCTACCGGGCGAAGCCATAACCGTCCTGATGGGCGCCTGGCTTTCGATGGGCGGCGGCGTAGGCGTGGCCGCCTCGCTCTACTCGGCTAAGGTCCTGAACATGACCCACGTCACCATCGTGCTGCCCGCCATCATCCTTATGGGCGCCCAGATCCAGTATATGGGCCGCCTGCTTGGCACCGCCGGGGTGCAAACCCGCTACTATCCCATGCTGTTCGGCATCTCGATAATGAACGCCCTCATCGCCATGCTTATAATGCGGTTCTTCGCGTAACCGCGGTCAGTTAAAAGGAGGCAACAGCCATGATCGACATCGACAGACGCGTGAGGGAAATCTACGAAACCCTCCACGCCATCCCCGAGGTAGGCTTCAGCGAACACAAAACCGCGGCCTTCCTGGCCGACGGTCTCAGAAAGGCCGGCTACTCCGTGAGGACGGGCATCGGCGGTACCGGCGTCATCGGCGAACTGACCGGCGACGGCCCGGTCGTAGGTCTGCGCGCCGACATGGACGCCCTGGTCCACACGGTGGACGGGGTGGAAAAATGCATCCACTCCTGCGGTCACGACGCTCACTCGGCCATGGTTCTGACCGCCGCCGAAGCGTTGGCCGCGAGCCGGCCCGCCAAAGGAAGGATTAAGATCGTTTTCCAGCCTGCGGAGGAAAAATTGGACGGCGCGGTGTCCATGATCGAATCCGGCGCGCTCAACGACCTGAACTATCTCCTCGGCATCCATCTGCGGCCCGTTCAGGAGGCCAAAGCCGGCCAGGCGACCCCGGCCCTCTACCACGGGGCGTCTT
Source organism: Sporomusaceae bacterium (assembly GCA_031460455.1). Classification (NCBI taxonomy): domain Bacteria; kingdom Bacillati; phylum Bacillota; class Negativicutes; order Selenomonadales; family Sporomusaceae; species Sporomusaceae bacterium. The sequence continues at coordinate 84,615 of JAVKTQ010000002.1, read as the reverse complement.
ACATCGCCGAAGCCGTCGTCACCGGCGCACCCGCCCATGGCGCCCGCCCCCACCTCGGAGTCAACGCCATTGACGCCGCAGCCGCTGCGGTGGGAGCGGTCAACGCCATCCACCTCAACCCGGTGGAACCCTGGTCGGTAAAAACCACCAAATTCCAGGCCGGAGGCCCAACCCTCAACGCTATCCCCGACAAAGCCGAGCTGGCCTTCGACCTGCGGGCGCAGAAAAACGCCGTCATGGACGAACTGCTGGCGAAACTGCCCAAGGCGGTGGAGAACGCCGCCGCCGCCGTCGGCGCCACCGCCGCGGTGGCGGTAAAAGGCGGCGTCCCCGCCGCCGAATATGACCAAGGCCTCGTAGCGGTTGCCCGCGATGCGATCGCCGCCGTCCTCGGACCCGCCGGCCTCCTCGAGCCGATAGTCACTCCCGGAGGCGAAGACTTCCACTACTTTGTCAAAAAAATCCCCGGTCTCAAACCGGCGTACGTCGGCCTCGGCTGCAATCTCACTCCCGGCCTGCACCATCCGGCCATGACCTTCGACGTTGCCGCCCTGCCCGCCGGTGTCCGCATCATGCTGGCAATGGTCAAACGGATACTGGCCTGAGCCGACCCAGAGCACATAGAAAACTCCGGGCCCCTTCTGCCCGGAGTTTTCTATGGTTGCGGGGGCTGGGAGTACAAACAAATAAGCCGCCAACAAAGAGGACTATCAAGCCTCCCTAGCGAAAATTGTAAGACTTTATCCTCCGGGAGAACATCATGCGCTTACTGACGCCCCAGCCCGAAGCCGCCCACGAACTTGATTCCAGTTATCGCGAGCATTACCTGGCGAAAGATGCCCGCCAGACCATCATCGCCATTGCCGTCTGGATGCTTCCCGTCCTGCCTTTTTCCTATGGCGACTACATCATCTTCGGCGCCAGCACACAGTTTGCGGCTCTCCTGGCGCTGAGGCTGATTTTTTGCGCATTCTCCGTCTACACCATTCGCGCTCTGGCGAAGGTCGCCACGGCCCGCGATTATGACACCATTTTTCTCCGCTGGGCCGTCTTCGGCATCGTTGTAGTGACATATTTCAATTATATCTGGGCTCAGCATATACCCCCCAACGGCGCCCTCACCATCCTGGTCATCTTCAGCTCTTATATGGTCTTCCCCGTCAGACTGGCCGTCCGGCTCGCCCCGCCCCTGATCCTGTCCGCGGCCAACTTCTGCCTGCAGTGGTTGATCGTCGAACCGATCAGCCCGCAAGCCCTGTTCGCCTTGCTGGCGACGCTGATCACGGCTAACATCCTCGGCATCGTTTTCTCAACGTGGCTACAAAATTACCGCCTCGTCGAATTCAAGGCGCGTCAGGAGGAAAACAAGGTCAAGGAAGAACTGAGCCGGCTGGCCGCCACCGATGACCTTACCGGCGCTCTCAACCGGCGGAAAATCATGGAACTCGCCACGTGGGAATATGAGCGGTTTCTGCGCGAGCGACGTCCGTTGTCGGTCGTAATGATCGATGTCGACCGCTTCAAGAAGCTGAACGATACTTACGGGCACGAAGCCGGAGACCTCATCCTGACAAGCTTCACCGCCTATGTCGCCAAGAGCCTTCGCCGTGAAGACATCTGGGGACGGCTGGGCGGCGACGAATTCGTCCTCATTCTGCCCGATACGCCCGTCGAGCAGGCGGCAGCCGTCGCCGAGCGCCTATGCCTTGATCTCAGCGAACCCGTCCTCTGGCAGGGGCAGGAACTCTCCTTCACCATCAGTTGCGGCGTCACCGCCGGCCAGGAAAAGGACCGGTCCATCGACCACGTGTTCACCAGGGCGGACAAGGCCCTCTACAGCGCCAAGCGCAAGGGCCGCAACCGGGTGGAAACGATGTAGGCCGTCCGCGGCACCGGCGCCCGGTTAAACGCACACAGCCTGACTCCGTAGAGTCAGGCTGTTCTTCTTGTCTGCAGTTATAGATTTGCGGATATGCCTTCGTCCCGGAGGAACGCCGCCGCCATGGCATCAGCCGCCTGCGCGGCCGCAGCCTCGAAGCGGGGCGACCGGCGGTCGGCGAAGCCGTGCCGGCCCGGCAGGGCGCTGACGGTCACCCCGTCCTTGGCCGCCAGCATTGCCGCCAGGGCAGGGACCGAAAAAGCTTCCTCGCGGTGAGGGAATAAGAGCAGCACCGGACAGGCCGGCGTGAGGTCGGGAAAGTCGCGGATACGCGACCCGTAGTAGCCGACCGCGCCGGCGAACCCGTCCCGGCCGCTCAGCAGCCAGGCCACCGTCGCCCCGGCGCTGTACCCCACCAGAAATATCCTACGGTGGCCGCCGGCTATCCGCCCGGCGAGCGCAGTCGCCTCCCCGGCAGCCGCGGCGAAGCCCACCTTCATATAGTGCTCATATGCCGCCGCCTCCTGGTCGTAGCCGTACACCGTCCCGAGGAGATCGGGGCAGTAGACGGCCAGGCCCTGGGCCGCCAGCCAGGCGGCCGCGTCGCACATATGGCCGTTGACTCCGTAAATCTCGTGCAACAGGATAACCGCATCCTCTGCTCCGCTGCCTATTTGGTAGACGCCGTCCGTCTTTTCCCAAGCAACAGGTCCAAGACCGCCGCTCATTCGGCCCCCCGGACAACCGCCAGCTCGCCCAGACGCAACTGCCTGAGGCGGATCTCCGGCACCCCCAGGCGGCGGGCCGGAACAAAGCCGCCGTGACAGTCCGAGCCGCCGGTAATCAGCAGATTGTGGCGATCGCACCATTCGACCGCCCGCCGGGTGGTGGCTGCGTCGTGGCAGAGATGGAAGCACTCCACTCCCTCGATGGCTTCGGCGGCGAACATATCGAGCGTCTCTTCAATAGCCGGGCCATGGAAATCGCTGCCGGGATGGGCCAGCACCGGCACGCCGCCCGCCTCCTTGATGGCGGCAATGGCCTCCGCCGGGTGCGGGAAGTCGGGAAAAACGATACCCCGCTTGGCGTTGAACAGCTCGGCAAAAAAGTCCCCAACCCCGGTGCACAGGCCCTTGTCGATGAGATAACTCAGCGACTTCCAGCCGCCCCGTCCGGGGTCGTGATCATAGGCGCAGAACTCGCCGTAGTCGACGGGGAACCCGGCGGCGACAAGCTTCCTGATGCTCTCGTGGTCGACCTCCTCCATCAATGCGGTGTTTGCGGCAAGGATGCTCAGCAGCGCCGCGCCCTCCGGGTCGATTCCGTAGCCGAGAATATGGAAAAGATGGCCCCCCAGCGTCACCGATATCTCTACCCCCGGCAGAAACCCCAGCCCCGCCTCCGCGGCCAGCTTGCCGGTCAAGGCGACGCTTGCCGCCGTGTCGTGGTCGGTGACGGCAAACAGGCCGACGCCGGCCGCGCGCACCGCCGCGATCGTCTCGGCCGGCGTCCACGTCCCGTCCGAGGCGATGGTGTGGATATGCAGATCAACCCTGATGCTGTCGTCCATCCGTCATAGTCTCCGTTCCCGAGGCGTATTCTGTCATCTCAGCAGTCCGATATTGCCGGTCAAACTGTTGACCTTTTTTTGCGGGCCGTAAAGACAGATGCCCAGATAAGCGAGCTCGTCGCCGCCCGCGTTGGCCAGCACGCTCCCGTAGTCGCCGTAATCGAGCGACCGCTGGGCGATATTGTTGAAGTCCACCGTCGCCACGGCGGCGAACTCTTCGTCGTACAGCCGGGCACGGAGGGCTCTGATCTGTTCCTTCGTCCCCCCGAGGATGGGGATGTTCCGGGTCGTTATTCCCCGGTGGACATTGCCGTCGGCATCGCGCAGGTCGTCGCCCACCAGGCCGTCGACCATTCTGCCCAGGCTTGCCCCGAGCACCGCAGCCGTGTTGGCGATCAGGCCCACCGGCAGTTCCTTGTCGATAATCATCACAACTTTCATACATTCGCCTCCCGCCATTTCCCTCCATGATAGCGGTGTCCGGCGCAGGCGTATTGTAAAAAGTTGTCCACTGCTACGAATGGGCCTTCTGATATACCTCTGGCGTCACGCCTACATGGCTGCGGAAGGTCTTGGTGAAATGGCTCTGGTCGTAAAAGCCGGCATCCTGGGCGACCGCCGCCAGGTCCCGTCGCCGGCGGAGCTCCTTCTCGGCGAAGTTGACCCGCAGCATCGTCTGGTACACGTGGGGCGGCACGCCGTATTCCTTTTTGAACAGCTTTACGATGTAGTATTTGCTCAGGCCGGATACCGCCTCCAGCGCCGCCAGCGTGACCCGGTCGAGGAAGCGGGCCTGGAGGTACTCCCGCACCTGCCGCAGCCCGGCGCGCTCCCCGCCGCCTCCGTCCGGCCGGCGGCTCTTGGCGCCTGTGCCGCAAAGGGCTGCGAACAGCTCCAGCACACTGCTCTCCTTGGCCAGCGGCGAAGCGGCGCCCATAAGGCAGTCGGCCGTTTTGGCCATCAGCGCCTCGTACGTCCGGCCGTGCAAACACCGCACCTCTTGCCGCCAGGCCGGGGGCCGCTCGCCGGGCAAGACGCCTTGTAGCCACTCCGGGGAAACAAACAGCATCTTAAACTGCCAGCGGGCCCTGTCGCGGGGGTTGCAGGCATGAAAAACGCCGGGCGGAATAAGTACGAGGCTGTCGGGGAGGATCTCGACCTGCCGGCCCTCGTGCCAAAATCTGCTGGCCCCCTTCTCCACCAGCCCCACGGAAAAATCCTCGTGATAATGCTTTTTGTACGACAGATGGTCCGTGCTGCCAGCCTTCAGCTCGAAAAACGGCACATCGGCGTCGCGGTAATAAGTGATTCCTGACATAGGCCTCTCCCCAAACATTGGTTTACCGGAAGCGGTCTAGATGGCTCCAGATGCGAGGCGTACCGAAATAGCGCGCCGCGACGCGTACTTGGCTGCGTACGCTAGCAAGCGCTCTGAGGAACAAGTGCGCAAGTTCTTGGCGCTTTAGCGCCTAGAACTGCGGCATGCCCCTTGCGGGTACGAAGCAGGTGGACCTTATAGGCCGCTTCCCCTTAACAGTGCACAATCCGATACCCTGCGGCCTTACGCAGCCGGTTCATCACCGCCAGCCCCAGCCCCGTCTCGGCCACGCCCTCGGCGAGGATGACATCCACCGGCTCGGCGTCGAACAGTCTGAGCGCGCTGTACAGCCCGGCGGCCGCAGCGTCCAGGTCGCCCCGCACCCCGTAAACAGCCGTCACCGCCGTAGCCGGCAGCAGCTGTGCCGTCTCCGCCGACACGACCGCCCCGATCCGTTTGCCGGTCGCCGTCTGGCGCTCCGCCTCGCCGGCGATGGCGGCCGAAACTGCCGCGGCTTCGCCTTCGTAAAGGGTCATCGGCGCCGTCGGCGCATAGTGGGTATACTTCATCCCCGGCGCCCGCGGCGCAAGATCGTCGCCGCCCAGAGCAGGGTCGACCTCGACCTCGCCCAGCGTCTCGATCAGCATCTCCAGCGTCACGCCTCCCGGTCTGAGCAACGTCGGCACCGGGGTGGTGCAGTCCACCACCGTCGATTCCACGCCGATGCCGCACGGGCCGGCGTCGATGACCAGCTCGATGCGGCCGGCCAGGTCGGCCAGCACGTCACCGGCGGTCGTCGGACTGGGCCGCCCCGAAGTGTTGGCGCTGGGCGCCGCCACCGGCACACCTGCCAGGCGGATGAGTTCCCGCGCCACCGTCGAGTCCGGCAGGCGGACCGCCACGGTATCGAGCCCGCCCGTAACGGCGTCTGGCACCAGGCGGGTTCTCGCCAGCACCACCGTCAGCGGTCCCGGCCAGAACTTCGCCATCAGGGCGGCGGCGTTGGCCGGCACCCGCGCAGCCAGCTTGTTTACCTCGTGCAAGTCTGCTATATGTAAGATAAGCGGGTTGTCCGCCGGCCGTCCCTTGGCGGCAAAAATCCTCGCCACCGCCCGCGGATCGAGGCCGTTGGCCCCCAGCCCGTAGACCGTCTCGGTCGGGAAGGCCACGAGCCCGCCCTGGCGGAGTACGGCCGCCGCTTGGTTGAGAATGCGGAAATCCGGTTTATCCCTGTCGACAACATAGTGTCTGGTGTCCATCACTGCCTCCGTTCCAGCACGACCACCCGCTCGACGCCGGCGTAATCCTTGATTATCTCCGCTGCCGCCAGACCCGTGGCCCCGGTCGCCAGCGCGGCCACCTGCCGCGCCTGCCCGGCCCCCACCTCGACGGCCAGGAAGCCCCCCGGCCTTAAAAGCGCCGCAGAGCCGGCTGTAAGGCGGCGGTAAAAATCCAACCCATCGGCGCCACCGGCCAGAGCGCCCCGCGGCTCGTAACCCAGCTCGGGCTCCAGGGCAGCCATATCCTTGGCCGATATATAGGGGGGGTTGCTGACAATCGCGTCGAAGGCCCGTCCCGCCGCCGGGGTCAAAAGATCGCCGCGGCAAAGCTCCAGGCGGTCGGCTACACCCATTTTAGCAGCGTTACCGGCCGCGACTTCCAGCGCCTCGGCGGAGATATCGGTCGCCACGCCGCTCGCCGCCGTCAGCTTGCAGAGCAGGCTGACGATAATCGCCCCGCTGCCGGTGCCTACATCCAGCACCAACGGGCTGTCCATATCCTGCAGGCGGCTCAGCGTCGCCTCCACCAGTACCTCGGTGTCAGGGCGCGGGATGAGCACCGCCGGCGTTACCGTGAACGGCAGGCCGAAGAACTCCCTGCGTCCGGTAATGTAGGCCACTGGCACCCGCATGGCGCGCTTTTTCACCGCCTCGCGGAAAGCGGCCAGCTCTGCCGGCTCCAGCGGCTGCTCGAAGTTCACGTACAGGTACATCCGGTCCTTGCCCAGAACGTGGGAAAGCAGTACTTCGGCGTCAAGGCGCGGACTGGCCACGCCCTTGTCGGCAAAGTACTGCTTGGTCCATGTTAAAATCGAGCCTATTGTCCACATCGGTTCGCCCATCGTTCAATCGACCCGTTTCAGACGCTCGCTCTGGTCGGCGGTGATTAGGGCGTCGACCAGTTCGTCGAGATCGCCGTTCAAAATAAAATCGAGTTTATGAAGCGTAAGGCCGATGCGGTGATCGGTCACCCGCCCCTGGGGGAAGTTGTAGGTGCGGATCCGTTCGCTGCGATCCCCCGTACCCACCTGGCTCTTGCGCGTCTCGGCCACTTCGGCCCGCTGCGATTCCTGGGCAAGCTCGAGCAGCTTGGCCCGAAGCACCCGCATCGCTTTGTCGCGGTTTTTGAGCTGGGACTTCTCGTCCTGGCACTGCACCACGACGCCGGAGGGCAGGTGGGTAATCCGCACCGCCGACTCCGTCTTGTTGACATGCTGGCCGCCGGCGCCGCTGGCGCAATAGGTGTCGATGCGCAGGTCGTTCTGGTTGACTTCGACGTCGACATCCTCCGCCTCGGGAAGCACAGCCACCGTCACCGTCGAGGTGTGGATGCGGCCGCTGGCCTCGGTGTCGGGCACCCGCTGCACGCGGTGCACGCCGCTCTCGAATTTGAAACGCGAATACGCGCCGTCGCCCGAAACGGCAAAAACGACTTCCTTGAAGCCGCCAAGATCGGTAGGGTTGGCGTCCAACACCTCGGTCTTCCAGCCCCGCCCTTCGGCGTAGCGGCTGTACATGCGGAACAGGTCGCCGGCGAACAGCGCCGCCTCGTCGCCTCCCGCCCCGCCGCGGATCTCGATGATGACATTCTTGTCGTCGTTGGGGTCGCGGGGCAGCAGCATGACCCGCAGCTCCTCGGCCAGCTTCTCCGCTTTGCCGGTCAGCTCGGCCAACTCAAGTTCCACCATTTCGCGGAAATCGTCGTCGAGCTTGTCTTTGAGCATCATCCGGGCGTCGCCGGCCCCTTTGAGGGCCTCCTTATACTCGCGAAATCTGGTCACGAGCGCGGTCAGCTTGGCGTGGGCCTTGGTATGCTTCTGCCACGTGGCCATGTCGGCCATCACGGCCGGGTCGCTGATCAGCTGTTCGAGTTCGTCGTATCTATCTTCGATCGCCTGCAGTTTATCAAGCATTCGCTTTCACCTCGCCGTCGGGCTTTACCGCCTCGAGGGCGCAGATCGCCACCTCGATCATATCGTCGCTCGGCTCACGGGTCGTAAGCTTCTGCAGCCACAGCCCCGGGGTTATCGCCACCGCCACCCAGCGTTTATCGCTGCGGCCGGCGTAGCGGATTATCTCGTAACCTATGCCGGCGATGAGCGGCAGCAGCGCCACGCGCGACGCGATACGCAGCCACAGGTCGGGCCAGCCGAGGAACGCAAACACGAGTACGCTCACCAGCATTACGATGAGCAGGAAGTTGGTCCCGCAGCGGGGATGAAGCGTGCTGAAAGGGCGCACGTGTTCGACGTCGAGGGGCACCCCGGCCTCGTAAGCATGGATGGCCTTATGCTCGGCGCCGTGATACATGAACACCCGCCTGATATCCTTCATCACTGAGATTGCCACAACATAGGCGAAAAAAATCACCAGCCGCAACACTCCCTCAAACAGATTGAGGACCATCGGGTCGTCAGCAAGGGTATGAATGAACTTGGCGGCCCAGGTAGGGATAATGACGAACAGCACCACCGCCAGGACGAAAGCGAACGCCATCGTCAGGAGGAGCTCCTTCGTCGTCAGCTGTTCCTCCTCCTCGCCGGAAGCCTGGGCGGAGAAAGACAGCGCCTTGAGACCGTACACCAGCGCTTCGGCCAGGGCGACCACGCCGCGCAGCATCGGTTTCTTCAGAATCGGATATCGCTCGGTAATCGAAACAAGCGGCTCCTTCTTGATCGTGATGTTGCCGGAGGGCTCCCGCACCGCCGTAGCGATGTGTCCCGGCCCGCGCATCATCACGCCCTCGATAACCGCCTGCCCGCCGATATTCGTCTTGGCTTGCACGGTTTTTCTCCTCTCTGAAGTAAACAGCTTATATTTCTGTAACTAGGCCGCCTAAAGCAAAACGGCCGCTATAAGGCCGTTCAGAAGTGCCCAGATGCACGTTCTGATTACCCCGGCCTTATCAGCGTTCAACGCTGTAGGCGTTAAATCTCACGTTGCAATGTGCGAGGCGCACCGGAGCAAGCGCTCCAAGGAGCAACAACGCAGATGGGTGCTTCTGGGCGGCCGAATTTGAAAAGAAGGCAGAGCATATTCCGCTCTGCCCCATCTTAGCCTTCTTGTCCGTAACGCTTGTTGAACTTCTCGATGCGTCCACGGGCGGCCAGAGAACGCTGCTGACCGGTGAAGAACGGGTGGCACTTGGAGCACACGTCAACTTTCAGTTCCTTTTTCACGGAGCCGGTGTTGAAGGTGTTGCCGCAGGCGCAAACCACGGTGGATTCGCCGTATTTGGGGTGGATCTTCTCTTTCATGTATCTTGCACCTCACTTTACTACAGTCGTTGTCACGCTAAATTATTATAGCACAACCGCCCCGGTGGCGCAAATCTTTCCTGAAAAATGTCCCGCCGAAGGCTGACGCCGCTATAATCAATACCTCTAGCGCTTTTCCCCGCCGATATATCTGCTGAAGCTGCCGATCCGCACCGCCGGGAACCGCACCGCCAGCCGTACGAGGAACTTCTTCACTCCCATGGGCTCGCCGCCCTGGGACGGCAGCACGGGCCACACCGCCTCCGGATCAATGTTGAGGTTGCGGAGCTGGATCATGTCGATTCCGGTCGCGGCCACGAACTCCTCCCAGGCCGCGGCCTCCTCCGGCCGGTCGTTGAAGCCGGGCAGCAGCAGCATGTTGAGAGAAACGTGCACCCCGCGGGCCTTGGCAGCCGCTATCGAGGCGCGCACATCGTCCAGCGTGTAGCCGCTGCGGTAGTAGGCCTTGTGCCCCTCGGGCCTGGCGCTGATAACGCTGACCCGCATGCTGTCGAGGCCGGCGGCGGCGATCTTTTCTATGCCGGCCGTGAAGCCGGCGTTGGTGTTGATGTTCACCATCCCCCGCGCTGTCTTCGCCCGCATGGCCTTAACGGCGGCAGCGATCGTGCCCGCCTCCAGCGACGGCTCGCCCTCGCACCCCTGGCCGAAGCTGACGATTGCCTCCGGCGCTTTGGCAAGGTGATATACACCCACCGCCGTCACCTCGTCCACTTCCGGCACGAAGCCGATGCGGCTCTGCGGCGCCGGGCAGCACTCCGCCGGCTGGCGGGATATGCAGCCCAGGCAGTCGGCGTTGCAGGCCGGGGACACTGGGATGCCCGCCTCCCAGCGGCGGTAGAAGAGGTTTTGGGCGGTGCAGCAGTGCCATTCCAGCGAACAGCGGGCCAGATGCTCCACCAGGCGGTTGCCCGGCAGTTCCCGCCTCACCGCGTCGATGCGGCCGGCAAGATCGGCGGTGTTGAAGCGGCGAGGGTCCCATTTGGCGTTGTCGTCGCTTTTCACCGCGGCCGCGTAAAAACGGCCCCGCCGCATGGCCACCGCCGTATAGCCGTAAAGCGGCAGCGGCGGGGCGCCATCCCCGGCTAGGTAGGCCGGCAGGTGGGTGCGGGTGTAGCCGGCCGGCAGCATTGCCGCCACCGCCGCCAACGGGGCGGCGATCGGCCCGATTGCGCCGTCGCGGGCGGCCAGCGCGCTGCGTCCGGGCAAAAACATCAGGTCGGCCCCCGGCGGCAAGGGGATAAGGTCGTCGTCGGCCAGCACCGTGTCGTGCCGCCCGCTGCGGCCAACCGCGGCGTACCCCGGCGCGTCGTAGATGTTACCCTTCTCATCGGCGTATACTGCTGAAAACATAATGTTCTCCCTAACCCGGAAACCCTACTTGTTGTATTCGGTAGCCGCCTTGGCCAGGCCGTCCTTGAGCACCGCCTCGACCGCGGCCGCCGCCCGTTTCACGGTGTCCGCCATCAGCGGCTGCTCCTCAGCCGAGAAACGCCCCAGCACGTAATCGGCCGTCTCCATGTATTCCGGTGGACGGCCGACGCCGATGCGAACGCGCGCAAAGGTGTCCTTACCCAGATGGGCCAGCAGTGACTCGATGCCGCGATGGCCGCCGGCGCCGCCGGCAGGGCGCAGCCGCAGCCGGCCAGGCGGCAGGTCGATATCATCGTAGACCACGACGATATCGGCCGCGTCCAGCTTGTGCCAGCGGACAAGGGCCGACACCGCCTGACCGCTCAGATTCATGTACGTCTGCGGCTTCACCAGCAGGACGGTCTCTTCGCCGCGGTGCTCGGCGACAAGGGCGCCGAATTTCTCGCGCCAGTTCGCCGCGCCCCAGCGCGCAGCCAGCTCGTCCACCGCCATGAAGCCCACGTTGTGGCGGGTGGCGCTATACTCCCGCCCGGGGTTGCCCAGGCCGACAACGATTTTCACGTCATTCCTCCGTCTTGAGAATCTCGTCCACGGTAACGAATTTAAAACCCCGCGTCTTCAGGTCGCGAATGATCTGCCGCGCCGCCTCTACCGTCTGGGCGCGGGGGGCCGTCGCCGCCACGCCGTCGCCGTCGTGGAGGAGAATGACCGCGCCGCTCTTCACCTTGTCGAGCGTCCGCTGGGCGATTGTCGCCACGCCGGGGTTAGTCCAGTCGCGGCTCAGCACCGACCACTCGACCACCTTGAGACCGCGCTCGGCCATCACCTCCAGAACCACCGCGTCGCGGAAGCCGTGAGGGGGGCGGACAACTTTGGCCGGAGCGCCGGTTATCGCCGCGATCGCCCTGCTGGTGCGGTCGACCTCGTCGGCGATTGTCGCCCGGTCGGCCTTTAAGAGGTCGACATGGTTATAGGTATGGTTGCCGACCTGATGCCCCTCGGCGACCATGCGCCGCATCAGATCGGGGTATTTTTCAGCGTTCCTGCCGATAACGAAAAAGGTGGCCGGCACCCCTTCCTCGCGGAGGATGTCGAGCACCTGGCCGGTGTAAGGCGGGTACGGTCCGTCGTCGAAGGTCAGGGCGACGATCTTCTGGCTTGTCTTGACCTCGGAAAATGTAGGGCCGTAGAAGCGGTTGCCCGGCAGCACGGCGTGAAGGGTAAAGACGAAGCCGGCGATAATGCCGAGCATGGCCAGCCACAGGCCCAGCCGGGCCGGCCGCCGCAGCAGGCGCAGGTAGTCGAGCACCAGGCTTATCAGCACAACCACCGTCAGCACCGCCAGGATGCTGATGAGGGGCATCTTTATGTCAAACATCGCCCTGCTCCATCTCTTTCATCATTATCAGCCACGGACCCTGGGAATCATATGTAACCCCCGCGGCCACGAAGCCGCAGTCCTCGTAAACCTTTATCGCCGGCGCGTTATCAGGGCGCACCTCCAGGCGCACCCTTGCCGTATTGCGGGAGCGGAAGTAAACGAGCGCAGCCGCCATCATCGCCCGCGCCAGACCCCGGCCGCGCCAGGACGGCGCCACCGCGATCGACAGGATGCGGGCCGAGGCCGCCTTGGCCGGCGCCGCCGCCGAGCGCAGAAAGGCCAGCTTGTTGAGCACGATCACCTGCACCGGGTAGAAGCCGAAGCCATACTGTCCGGTCAGCCACCGCCACGCCCATTTGAAAAGATGGCCGCCCGTCACCGCCCGCAGCCACAGACGCGGCAGCGCGGTAGGGGCAAAGCAGTAGCCTACGACCGCGCCGCTCTCGGTGCGGGCCACCAGCGCCGCGTCCGGTTCGGCCTCGTACACCAGGGCGAACACGTCCTCCATCGCCTGCGGCGCGGGCAGCCGGCCGCAGTGATGCAGGACGCTCTCGCGGAAACTCTCGGTAAACAGCGCGGCGATGGCCGGAACGTCGGCGACGTGCGCGCGCCCGACAATGAAGCCCCCGTCCATCGTATATCAGTCGTCGAAAAGTTTGCTTACCGACAAATCGCCGAAAATGCGGATAATGGCCTCGCCGAAGATCGGCGCCACCGACAGGACCTTGATCTTATCGACGCACTTTTCCTCCGGTACCGGAATGGTGTTGGTGACGATCAGCTCCTTGATGTTGGAGTTCGCCACCCGCTCCACCGCCGGCGGGCTGAGCACCGCGTGGGTGCAGCAGGCGTAGACCTCTCTCGCCCCGTAATTCGTCAGCGCCTTGGCGCCCTCGGTCAGCGACCCGGCCGTGTCGACGATGTCGTCAACAACGACCGCAGTCTTACCGTTGACACTGCCGATAAGGTTCATGACCTCGGCCACGCCCGGCGCCGGCCGCCGTTTCTCGATGATCGCGATCGGGCAGTGGAGCCGGTCGGCCAGCTGTCTGGCCCGTGTCACTCCGCCGAGATCGGGCGAGACGACCACCAAATCCTCAAGGCCCTTGGAAACGAAGTAGTCGGCCAGGATGGGCACCCCGAGCAGGTGGTCCACCGGGATGTCGAAAAAGCCCTGGATCTGCCCGGCGTGAAGGTCCATGGTAACAACCCTGGTTACGCCTGTTGTGGTGAGGAGATTGGCGACGAGCTTGGCGGAAATCGGCTCGCGGCCCCTCGTCTTGCGGTCCTGGCGGGCATAGCCGTAATAGGGTATGACCGCCGTGATGTTGGCGGCCGAGGCCCTTTTCACGGCGTCGACCATGAACAGCAGTTCCATAATGGTATCGTTCACCGGTTCGCAAGTGGGCTGGACGATAAAAACGTCCGCGCCGCGCACGCTTTCCTCGATCATGACCTGAGTCTCGCCGTTGTTGAAGCGGCCGACGAAGGCATCCCCCAGCGCCAGCCCGAGATAAGCCGCGATCTCCTCCGCCAGATGACGGTTCGAGTTACCGGAAAAGATCCGCAGCCGTTTGCCGTTATCCAATACCATTTCTACTCCCCCAAATCAGCCTTTATGCTTTTTTACCCAGCCCTCGATATTGGCCTGGCGCGCACGCGCCACGCCCAGGGCCTCGGGCGGAACATCCTTCGTGATTGTCGAGCCGGCGCCGACATATGCGCCGCTGCCGACGGTAACCGGCGCCACCAGGTTGGTGTTGCAGCCGATAAAGGCGTTGTCCTCGATAACCGTGCGGTATTTTTTCCGGCCGTCATAGTTGACGGTAATCGTCCCGGAGCCGATGTTGACCCCCGCGCCCATATCGGTGTCGCCGATATAGCTGAGATGGGGCACCTTGCTGCCCAGACCGACCTTGCTGTTTTTGATCTCCACGAAGTTGCCGACCTTCACGCCGTCAGCCAGCACGGTCGCCGGCCGCAGATGGACGTAAGGCCCGACATTCGCGCCGCTGCCGACCTCGCACTCGTGGGCGTACGAAAAGTGGATGGTGGCGTTGTCGCCCACCACCGTATCGGCCAGCCTGGTGTTCGGGCCGACGGCGCAGCCGCTGCCGATACGGGTCGCCCCCTCCAGCCAGGTGAAGGGATAGATTACAGTATCGGCGCCGACGGTTACGGTGGCGTCGATGAAGGTCGAGTCGGGATCCATTATCGTCACCCCACCCGCCAGCAGCTCTTCCAGCTTGCGGCGACGGAGAATCTTCTCCGCCTCGGCCAGTTGCAGGCGGGAATTGATGCCAAGCGTCTCGCGGTCGTCGCCGGCCGTGAGCGCCCACACCTTTGCCCACTGGGCCACGAAGATGCCGATAACGTCAGTGAGGTAGTATTCTCCCTGGTTGTTGTCGCAGGTCAAACCGTCGAGAGCCGCCAGCAGCGGCTGGCACTCGAAGCAGTATATCCCTGTGTTGATCTCGTTCACCGCCAACTCTTCCGGGCTGGCGTCCTTCTGTTCCACGATCCGGGCAACCTGACCCGCCCTGTCGCGGATCACCCGTCCGTAGCCGGCGGGGTCGGCCATCCTGGCCGTCAGTACGGTCGCAGCCGCGTTCGCTTCCCGGTGGGCGGCGTAAAGCCGGCCAAGGAGCTCGGCGGTCAGCAGCGGCGTATCGCCGCACAGCACCATCACCGTGCCGTTATATTCTCCGAGGGCCGCGCGAGCCTGCATCACGGCGTGGCCGGTACCCAGCTGTTCGGCCTGGACGACGAATTCGCTCGCCGCGCCGATCTCTTTCTCGACAGCGGCGGCGCCGAAGCCCACCACGGTGACGCTGCGGGCCGCCCCGGCCTGCTTCGCCGCCTCCAGGACATGGGCCAGCATCGGCTGCCCGCCTACCCGGTGAAGCACCTTCGGCAGGGCCGACTTCATTCGCGTCCCCTTGCCGGCGGCAAGAATCACCGCAACAAAATCTGCCATATAACTGCCTCCTTTGTCTCAAAGGAAGTAAAATTCGACACTTGTCGCGTTAATCCTCTATAAAACCTCGACGTTATATCCTTCCTTGCGAAGGGTCGAGAGAATTTCCTCGGTATGCATGGTGTCGCGGGTCTCCAGGCCGATCTCGACGATTGACTGGCCGATCGGCACATTGCGCTCCACCCGGTCGTGGTAAATATGGATAACGTTGGCCCTGAGCGCGGCAATCACCGACAACAGGCGGTGAAGCGCGCCGGGGCGGTCCACTACCATCGTGGAAATCTTCACCCGCCGGCCGGCCTTGACCAGACCGCGCTCGATGATGCGCGAAATCATGTTCACGTCGATATTCCCGCCCGAGATGACGCTCACGACCTTGCCCTGAGCGGGAACCTTGCCGTGGAGGAGCGCGGCGAGGCTGACCGCTCCCGCCCCCTCGACCATCAGCTTCGCCCTCTCCAAAAGCATCAGGATAGTGCTGGCGATGGCCTCGTCGTCAATGACGAATATATCGTCGACATACTTGTCGATAATGGCGAAAGTCAGGTCCCCCGGCACCTTGACCGCGATCCCGTCGGCCATCGTCACCGCATCGGGGACGGTCTTGAGAGCGTGGGAGCGTTTGGACATATACATCGCCGGCGCTCCTTGGGCCTGCACGCCGTAAACTTTAACGTGCGGCGCCGTCTCCTTTACCGCCAGCGCGATGCCGGCGACAAGCCCGCCGCCGCCCACCGGCACGACAATGCTGGAAACGTCCTCCAGGTCGCGGAGGATTTCCAGGCCCACCGTGCCTTGGCCGGCGATAACGGCATTGTCGTTGAAAGCGTGGATGAACGTCTGTCCGCAGGCCTGCTGCAACTCGAGCGCCCGCTCGTAGGCCTCGTCGTAAACCGTGCCGCTCAGCACCACCTCCGCCCCGTAGCCGCGGGTGGCGATGATTTTTGCCAGCGGCGCCACTTCGGGCATCACGATCGTGGCCTTCGTACCGGCGACGCAGGCCGCCGAAGCGACGCCCTGAGCATGGTTGCCGGCGGAGGCGGCGATCACCCCGCGGGCCCGCTCCTCCGCGCTCAGGGTGCGGATCTTATTGTACGCGCCGCGGATCTTAAACGACCCCGTCTTCTGCATATTTTCCAGTTTGAGATAAGCTTCGCAACCAGCCATCTCGCTGAACGTCCGGCTGCGGTCGAGCGGCGTGGCGTGAGCCACTCGCCCCATAGCCGCCAGGGCCTCCTGAATGTCCGCCAGCCTCACGCCAATCGATTTATCCATCGCTGTCCCCCCGTTCCCGGCCAGGGTCACAAGGCCGGTCGGATATCCGTTTTCTTATTATGCTCATCAACCCCGCGAAGGATGAGGAGCGGCAAGAAGCTGTCGACAAGCTTGTCCGCCGGTTCGGCGGTGGCCACAAGCACACCGATGCCGACAACCGAAGCCCCCACCTCCGTGGCCAGGTCGAGCATGCCGCAGGCCGTGCCGCCGGCCTTCATGAAATCGTCGATGATCAGCACCCTCGCGCCCGGCGGCACGGCCCTCTTGGGCAGCGACATCGTCTGGATGCGGCGCGAAGACCCGGTCACATAGTTAATGCTTACCGCCGTCCCCTCCGTCACCCGGCTGCCCCGCCTCACCGTCACCAGCGGCAGGTTGAACGCCCGGGCGGTCGCGAACGCCAGCGGGATACCTTTCGTCTCCACAGTCATGATATGGTCGGGAGCGGCGGCCGCGAACCGGGTCAGGAAAACCTCGCCAACCTGAGCCATCAGTTGGGGGGAGAAAAGAATGTCCGACATGTAAAGGAACCCGCCGGGGATTATCCGGTCGGGCGCCGACATCTTCTCCGCCAGGGTGGTCAGCAATCTGTGGGCGGCCTCGTCCGTCTTCAGCGGCACCAGCCTCACGCCGCCGGCCGCACCGGACACCGTTTCCAGCCGGCCGAGGTCGAAGCCTGCCAAAGCCTGCCTCACAGCCTCCAGGTCTTCCGAAAGCGTCGATTTGGCAACCCCAAACAGGGTGCTGAAATGATTCAGGGAAAACAGTTGGCCAGGATGATCGGCCAGCATCTTGGTCAAGGCGATCCTGCGCGCCTGCCGGTTAGTCTTGTCCATTAGCCCTCCGCAGCAGGGAAAAGCGAACGTTCCCCCGTCAAAAAACATTTTTATTCACTTTCTCCCGCCGGCGCGGCAATTCCTGCTGCTTGACCGAAAGAAGAGAAAAAGTCAAAAAGCGCGACCCAATATCGCGCTTTAAATAGCTGCCTTTTTTAACCCCGCAGGGAAAATGTCGCCCTCACAAGTTCGAGATCGCTCGGCTTGTCGACATCGATGCCCAGCTCGGCGAAAGGCGACTTGACGACAGCCCCCCGCACGCCGAGAAGCTCCGCCACCCGCTGCTGCACATCCGCCAGGCAAAGCACCCCCAGCAGAAAGCGGATCACGAACGACCAGCCCAGCATCCTGCACAGCACCAGCGGGTGCTTGCGCTCGGCGATAAACTTTTCCGCCACCAGGGCGCACTGCTCGACGATCCCCGGCCTGACCAGGAAAAGGTTGCCGCCGGTGAAAACGCCTTCGCGCAGGCGGACATAGGTGCGTTTGTTGCCCGGAAAGTTGAGTTCGTTTACCTCTTTGGGCACGATGGGATAATAGAGGTCGGCCTCCACCTTCCCGCACTGGGCGAGAAAATCGTTCACCGCCTCCGCGGTGAGGAGAGGGATATCGGCCGTCGCCACAAGCACGGAGCGGTCATGGCCGAGGGCGCGCATTCCGAGGCGGATAGTCTCGATGATTGTGGGTCCGTTCGCCACAAGCTGCGTCCCGGGAGGAAAATCGCAGTTCGCCAGTTCGGCCACCGGGCCGAGTACAAAGATGCGGTCTACCTGACGGGACCTGGCCAGCGCATCGGCGACAAAAGTCACCATCGGCTTTCCGGCGATGTCGATAAGTGCTTCGTAAGATTGCGGCGTATGCTGGCACATCTCTTTGCTGTTTTCACCACCCGCCAGTATTATGGCGTCGTACATCGAGGCGCTTCCCTCCCTGAATATACTAGCGTTTCTGCCGGCGTTCGCTGAGATCGTTCAGCAGCGTCTGCTCGGCGTTCTCCATATGCTCGCGGGCATACTGCTGGGCGAGGTCGGGATTGCGCTGGGCGATGGCCTCGACCAGCCGCCGGTGCTCTTCAAGCGTGTTTTTTACCCGCCCGGGATACGCCATCGATATCGACCGGAAACGGGTAAACTGCTCGCGCAGATTATTGATGATCCCCACTAGGCGGTCGTTGCGGCTAGCCTGGTACAGAAAATCGTGAAACTGGCTGTCGACGTCGACGATTTTGTCCGCTTCGCCGCTATCAATATATTCGCCGATCTCGACCAGCAGACGCTCCATCTGCTCGAGCTCTTCCTCGGTGATCCGTTCGGCCGCCAGGCCAGCCGCCAAAACGTCCAGCGCGGTGCGGATCTCGAATACCTCGTTGATGTCTTTGATCGACAGATCTGACACATATGTGCCGCGGCGCGGCACCATCACCAGGAAACCCTCCAGCTCGAGCCGCCGGATCGCCTCCCGCACGGGCGTGCGGCTTACCCCCAGCTCTTCCGCCATCTGGATCTCCATCAAACGCTCCCCGGGTTTGAGGATGCCGGTCGTAATAGCTTCGCGTAGCGCCTCGCCGACAACTTCGCGCAAAGGCCGGTAGCTGTCAAGCTTGATCGGCGGCAACCGTCGTTCCATCTTCTCCCTCCAATTCACCAGCCGTCTCCGTCACCGTCACCCAGGCGTCAGTCGAGCTTCTGAGCGCGGCAGCGATCTGCTCTGCCTGGCGAAGATTATCTACAAGGCCGAAAACGGTCGGCCCGCTGCCTGACATCAGGCTGGCCATTGCGCCCTGGTCCCGCATCGCGGCTTTCAGCGCCGCTATCTCGGGATGGGCCGGCACGGTAACAGTCTCCAAAACGTTGGCCAAGCGGCCAGCGACTCCGGGCAGGTCGCCCGCGGCCAGGCAGGCGGTCATACCGGCGATATCGGGACGCGACTTCACCAGCTCGCCGCGGTAATGACCGTATACCCAGGCGGTAGAAACGGCAACCGGCGGTTTGGCCAGCACCACCCAGGCGTGAGGCAGGGCCGCGAGCTTGCCGAGCTTTTCTCCCCTGCCCGTGGCCAGCGACGTGCCGCCGCGCAGGCAAAAAGGAACATCCGACCCCAAGGCGGCGCCGATCTCCTCCAGCTCAGCAAGCGCGAGGCCAAGGCCCCACAGCCTGTTCAGACCGCGCAAGACGGCGGCAGCATCGGCGCTGCCGCCGGCCAGTCCCGCCGCCAGCGGAATATTTTTCTCCAGCGTGACACGGGCCCCACGGTCGACCCCGCACCGTTCCCTGAGCAAGGCAGCGGCCCGGTAAGCCAGGTTGGACGGCCCACAGTCCAGCTCCGCCGCCGAGGAAACGACACTTATTGCATCGTCGTCCACGAGCGTGACCCTGTCGGCAAGCGCAACGGCCTGCATCACCATCGCCACTTCGTGGTAGCCGTCCGGCCGTCTGAACAGCACATCGAGCGCCAGGTTGATCTTGGCTCTCGCGGCGAGAATCAGTCGGTCACCGTTCATTATTGTTTGATCTGTTTGAGCATAATTTCTTCCTGACTGGTCAGTATCTTATCGATATCAAGCATGATCAGCAGGCGCTCCTCAAGCTTGCCGACCCCGTGGATATACTGGGCGTCGAGAATGAAGGTCGGCGGCGGCGGCTCGACGCTCGAGCCGGGCAGGCGAACGACCTCGGTCACCGCGTCGACGATTATGCCGATCGTCTGACCGCTGACCTCGACGATGATAATGCGGTTATCCTCGCTCTGCTCAGCGGCGGCCAGTTGGAACCGTTTCCTCAGATCGATTACCGGGATTATCCGGCCGCGCAGATTTATTATCCCTTCCATGAAAGAAGGCGTCTGCGGCAATTTAGTGATCGGCACAAGACGGTTGATTTCCTGCACCTTGGTTATCGGCAAACCGTATTCTTCCTTGGCGAGGCGAAAAATGACCAACTGCAGCTCTTCATTAGCTGTGACGTCGTCCATCGTAAAACCCCCATCCGTAGTATATTGTTTTTGATATTCTACACATAAGGGTATTTGCCTGCAAATGCCAAGGGATTATTTTCTGCCCCGCCCCGTGCTAGAGCGAATTGGCGCTTACCACCATCCCCGGCGTATACCCTGCGGCGTAAACCTCCGTCCTCTCCGGCCGACTCTGCCGGAATGACTCGATAACCGCCAGCACCTTATCGTACTTCTCGTAAAACACCACGATCAGGTCGCCCGGCATGGCGGTGGAAAGCGCAGCCAACACCGCGGCTTCCTCGGCGAAAATCGTCGTGATCCGGTCAGCGGGAATCCCGGCGTCCAAAGCGCCCCGGCGCAAAAGCTCCGCAGTCTCGCCAGGACGGCGGCCGCGCAGGTCGGTATCTTCCTTGACGAACAGGTAATCGAACCCACAGCCGGCCACCCGGCCGACGTTCCTGATTACGTCGTCCCGCCGGTCCCCCGGGGCGGCGATAACCCCCACAAGCCGGTTGGCGCCGAGGCGCTTGGCCGTATTCAGCAGCGCTTGGTAGCCGGCCGGATTGTGGCCGTAATCGACACACACCCGGAAATCATCGATCTTCATCATATTCAGGCGCCCGGGGTTCTGGTCAAAGCTCGACAGCCCGCCGCGGATGTAACTGACCGGTACCCTCATGCAATAGCACGCCGCCGCGGCAATAACGGCGTTCTGCACATTGTGGAGGGCTGCCCCCCCCAGCGTCACCGGCACATCCTCCACTTTGACGATCGGTCGTCCAAGGCGACCGCAGGCGGCGTAGATTATGCCATCCTGCACAAAAAACGCCTTGCCGCCGACGCTTAGGTGACGGCGGATAAGCAGATTGTCCGGCTCGGTGCTGAAATAGGCGATTTCACCCTTGGCCCGCCCCCTCAGCGCGGTTACGTAAGGATCGTCGGCGTTAAGCAGCGTATGTCCGCCGGGCCGCACGACCTCGACCAACAGCGACTTGATAAAAACAAGGTCGTCGATATCCTCAATGCCGTCCTGGCCCAGATGATCCTCGCTGATATTGGTGACGACAGCTACATCGCAGGTGTCGAAACCCAGTCCGCTGCGCTGCATGCCGCCGCGGGCCGTCTCCAATACCGCCACCTCCACCGCCGGATCGGTGAGCACCGTCCGGGCGCTGACCGGGCCGGTCGTATCCCCATCCACGATGCGGCGGTTGCCGATAAAAATGCCGTCGGTAGTGGTCATTCCGGCGCGGTACCCGGCGTGCTGCCAGATATGCCCGATCATCCTGCTCACCGTCGTCTTGCCGTTCGTGCCGGTTATGGCGATAACCGGGATGCGGCCGTCGCCGCGGGGGAAAAGATGCTCTATAACCCGGGCGGCCACGTCGCGCGGTTTCCCGGCCGACGGATAATGATGCATGCGGATGCCCGGCGCGGCATTCACCTCGATAACCACCCCATGCCCGCCGCCGATCGGCCGACCGATATTCTCGGCAACCATATCAACCCCGGCGACGTCGAGTCCCAGCAGCGCCGCCGCCCGTTCTGCAAGCAGCACGTTATCGGGATGGACGGCGTCGGTCACATCCACTGCCGTCCCGCCGGTGCTCAGGTTGGCGTTTTCGCGGATATAAACGACCTGCCCGGCCTCCGGCACAGCCTGCGGGGTCAGCGCCTGCCTGGCAAGCACCGTGATCGCCACCGGGTCGATCTTGATCCTGGTCAGCGGCCGCTCATGCCCTTCGCCCCGCAGCGGGTCGCAATTGACTATCTCCACCAGCTCAATCACGCTGTGGACGCCATCGCCCATCACGTACGCCGGGATGCGCTCAGCCGCCGCCGCCATCTTGCCGCCCACTATGCACAGCCGGTACTGCCGGCCGGGGATGAACTCCTCCACAAGCACCCGCCGGTCGAAAGCAGCGGCGATGACAAACGCCCGCTCCACCTCGGCCGGGGTCTTGATATTGAGCGTAACGCCCTTGCCCTGGTTGCCGCCGGCCGGCTTTACCGCCACCGGCCGGCCCAAATACTCGGCCGCCCGCACCGCATCCGCCGCCGACTCGGCCACCAGGCCGTCAGGGACAGGCACTCCGCCCCCGGCCAGCACCAGCTTGGTAAGCGACTTATCGCACGCCAGATCCACGGCCACCGCTCCCGTCTTACCGGTCACCGTGGCCCAGACCCGCTGCTGCCGGCACCCGTAGCCCAGAATCAACAAATCCTCGCCAGCAACCCGCGTGACCGGGATACCCCTCCGCTCGGCCGCCTCAGCGATCGCGGCCGTGCTCGGCCCTAAGCCGCCGGCCTCTCCGGCCGCGCGGATGCGGACGACCGCCGCCGCCGCGTCGTAAGCGCCGCCCGCGAGCAAAGTCGCCAGGAGCTCCCCGGTCGCTTCGACCGCCGCTGATGCCGCCTGCGCTACCCGGTACCCGACCACAATGTCGTATATGCCCGCCCGGTCCGTTTGCCGCGCCTTGCCGAAACTCACCTCATACCCTGCCCGGCATTGCAGCTCGATCACCACATGCTCGAATACATGGGGCAGATAAGTCCCCTCCGCCAACCGTTCCGCGAACCCGCCCGGATATCCCCGGCTGCAGCCGTGCTCCGCCAGCCCCGGCAGCGAAGCCAGCAAGCGGAGTGAAAAATCCCCCAGCTCGTTCGTGGGGACCTCCTCGCCCTCGCTCAGCTCCAGCCTCACCCGCAGCACGGGGCGGTGACTGTAAATATTGGCCCCCGGCAGTGTATGTACCGAAAGTATCCGCATCTCCTAGTCCTCCTAGTGCCTTCTCCGCCGGCAAGCCGTTCCCGGCAGGACGCAAAAACGCCGCGGCTTACCCTTAGCCGCGTTCGTGTGGCAAGCGCCGTTTCAAGTCGTACCCATATCCGCTGGGCAAGATATGCAGAATAACGTTAGTAAGCGCCAACGGATCGTACCGCTTCGACTCGGAAATATTCGAGTGCACCACCCGCTGGCCATCGATCACCGTCACCGTCTGCGACCCGATAACCTCGAAATTGCGCTGGGGCGAAACCACCAGCGCCGTATCCTCGTCGATACCTACGCCTAGAATATGGGGGTTCTGGGCAACCGCCGCCAGCAAGCGGTTGATGCGGCCCCGCTGGGCGAAATGCTGGTCGATAACCACTTCCGCCAGCAGCCCCATCCCGTGGGCCATACTCAGCGCCGCCTTCTTCGGCGTTTCGCTCGAACTGCCGTCGACAATCATCGTATCGCTCATCACCGACGCGCCGGCGCTCGTCCCGGCAATCACCACCCCGCGCCGGTAAGCGCGGCGAATTGCCGCGTCCACCTCCGACCCGCCGAGAATACTCGTCAGCCGGAGCTGATCGCCGCCGGTAAAAAAAATCCCTGTGCAACTATCCAGCTCGCCGTCATTATGCCTGGCGTTGGCCGCCTGCCGGCTCGTCACCGACACGATGCCGACACCGGCTGCGCCCAGCTCGGTCAGGATGGCACGGTACTCTTCCCCCGTCTCGTCGGGGTGCTCGGTGGCCGTAGTAACCACCGCGATCATCGCCTCGCGTCCGCCGGCCATCGCCACGAACTTGCGCAGAATAACGCAATCTCCCCGCTTGTCCTCGTTGCCGCCGATAACAAGCAAATTGCCTGTCTTCTCTCCGATCATCCCGCCTCCCGACCAATCCCGGCATACGGATACCATTCACTGCTATTTTTGCCCTGCCCCGCCCCCGTCTATACAAAAATTTCCGGAAAACACTGCCGTTCCCGCCGACATATAATGATTTAGTCAGGGAGATTGGTCCCGCACCCGAGGAGGTTGAAAAAATGCAACTCCGGTTCTTCTACCCGCCCCACCGCCCCATTGAGGCCTGGCTGAAGGAAGGCGACAGCCGCCCCATTATCGCCGAAGTTCAGAAAATCCTGGCCGGGTACGGCCTGTACGCAGGTGAACCCCACGGCTGCTTCGACGCCGTCACCGCCGATGCCGTCAGGCGCTTTCAGGAACTGCGCGGCCTGCACCCCACCGGGCAACTCGACCCCGTCACCTACTGCCAGCTACTCGCGCCCGCCACCACCGCCGATATCAGCCCCGTCGCCGCCGGCGAGCGTGCCGTCGCCTTTTTGCCCCGCGCCAAAATCCAAATCGTCAAATCGGTTCGCCGCCTTACCCTCTTCGACGGCAATACCGCCCTCAGGCAATACCCCGTTGCAATCGGCAAACCGTCCACCCCCACCCCGGAAGGCAACTACGCCATCGCCACCAAGATCCTCAACCCCGGCGGCGTCCTCGGCAGTCGCTGGATGGGTCTCAACTTCGACGCCTACGGCATCCACGGCACCAACGCCCCGTGGAAAATCGGCCAGATGGTCTCCAACGGCTGCATACGCATGCACAACGCCAACGTCGAGGAACTATTCCACCTTATCGCCGTCGGCTGCCCGGTGCTTATCAGGAATTAGCGCCGCCAGGCAGGTAACGATATCGGCCGCCATATCGCGCCGCGCCGCCAGGAAAGCAACCACCGCCTGCCGTTCGCTCTCGTGGGGCAGCCACTCGACCGGCACCCCTGCAACCAACTCGGCAAAAAACGCATCGCTCCAGCCCTGCACCTTGGTCAGATACCGAGCGAAATCCTCCGGCCGCAGATAATGGCGCAGCAGCGTACCGTAAACACCGTGCCTGTTGACCCTCACCCGTGGCGCCAGCCGCCGCAGCGTCTCCTCTGTCCACAGAGCGCGGCGGAAAAAGTGGGAATTATCGATCGCGTAAATCCGCCAGCCGTGCGCCTCACGCCGCAGCAGGAGGTTGCGCCGGTTGAGCGTTCGGTCCATATTGTGGGCCAGGTGGTCGAGCAGCATCACCCCCGCCATCTCCGGGCGGTTGATCGCCCGCGCGACATTGCGGCTGCCCAGGTACTCCGTCCCGCTCAAAAACCGGCAGGCGAAATGCCGCCCCGGCGCCACACCGGACGCCGCCAGCCGCCGGCTCCGCTTCAGCAGAGTTTCCTCCAGCTTTATCACCCCGCTCGGCGGAAAACACAGCCCCAGCGCCTCCCCCAGCCGGGCGCCGATAAACTCGTTGGCCAGCACCTTCGGGCCCAGCCGGTTGTTCTGCAGCTTGACCACATACACCCGGCCGTCGTCCGCCCGAAAAAGCTGAGGCGACGTCACGCCCCGCGCCGTGGCGCCCAAATGCTCGAGAGCGATCAGCATCGCTATCCCCTCCCCGTTTCAACGCTATAATATATGAAAACGGCCGAGGCAAATTGCCGGAAAAGAAAAATCCCGGACGCCTGTCCGGGATTCATTCTGCTCGCTTGTATTCTACGGTTTCTTGAAAGTATCCCGCCCGTAAGGCACCGGGATATATTGCACCGACGGACGTCGCTGGGCTGGCTGGGGATAAAGCTCCATCAGATCGTAAACCTCCGCCGGCAGCTCGCGCACGACCGGCAGCCCCATCTCCTGCAATTGATCGCAGGTAATCGGATAATCGTGGGTCCAGCGGCCCTCGCTCAAAGTATGGGCAAGGGTCTGGGCCGCCTCCGGCGAAAGCTTGTCGGACAACAGCTTTGCCAGGAACTCTTCCACCTGGCGCATCGCTTTGCCCGCCATATCGGCGAGAATGAGCGTATTATCGTCCACCCTGTTGATATTCTTCTGCGCCACCGCCTTTAAAATCGACGCCGCCGGATACTGGCCGAGCTGAGGATCGACCGGCCCCAGCACCGCGTTGCAATCCATCACGATCTCGTCGGCGGCCAGGGCGATCATCGTTCCTCCGCTCATGGCGTAGTGAGGCACGAAAACCGTCACTTTGGCCTTATGACGCATCAGAGCGTGCGAAATCTGCTCCGATGCCAGCACCAGCCCGCCGGGGGTATGCAGGACAATATCGATGGGCATGTCGGAAGGCGTAAGATGGATAGCCCGCAGCACCTGTTCCGAATCCTCGATATTAATATAGCGGCTGATCGGCAAGCCGAGAATACTGATGGCCTCCTGGCGGTGAATCATCGTGATGAGGCGCGACTGGCGGCGCTCCTCGATCGCCCTTATCAGCTTGAGGCGGGCCCGCGCGATCCCCTGCTGCCGCAACATAGGCCACACCGTAAAGACGATGAAAATAATCCAGAAAAACTGGCCGAAATCCATATCGATGCCTCCCATGTGTGTTTTTAGCAAATTTCCCCGGCGGCGGCAAAATATCCTCCTTTGGCGCTCTGAGCCAAAATAAAAGACCACGGCAATAACCGTGGCCCGTTCTTGTTAACCCTTCGGCGTCCCTGCGGCCGCGCCCACGCTCAGAAGCCACCCGGCGATCCAGCCCGTGGTCGAACCGTCGCTCAGCACCACCCGGTACCAGCCGAACGCCTGATCCTTCAGCGTCACCACGTCGTTGGTATTTACCTGGGTGACGACCGGGAAATTCGTGCCGGGGCCTGTGCGGACATTGACCTTAGTTCCCGTAACTGTCGCCGTGCCGCTGACCCCCATGCTCACCCCCGCCGTCGGCTCTACACCCGGGCCGGTGACGAAAACGTTGCCCGTCGACGTCACACTCCCGGAAGCCAACGCATCGGCCGCGCTGGCCGAAGTCACCTCCACCACCCCGACCTCATCGATCGGCGAAAGAGCGTAAACATCCATCTCAGTGGTCGTTACCACCCTGGTCCACACTTTAAGTACGATGGTTATGTGTACCTTCCGGTCGTTATGGCGCCGGTGGAAGTCATAGTCTACATACTCCACCAGTACGTCGGCGGTCGCCTTCATATCCGGCATGGCGCCTTCAACTACAATATCCCTCGTCCAGCGCTGCTCCCGCTCGAAGGCGTGAACCGGCTGGCTGGGCAGATCGGCTACATACAGCACCTTGACTTCCAGTTTGCCGCGGACGATAATCTTGTTTGGAATAACATCGACACTCTTGATGCAGACATCCTTGACGAATACGTCTATTACCTGCTCGATACTGGGTTTCGGATCTGGAACGACCATATCGAATTCCACGACCCGTTGCTCCATATTGGCGCCCAAAACCTGTTCCACCTGGATCGTTGCCGGACCGGGCTCAGGGCAGCCGCACACCAGCTCGGCGCTTTCCACCGTCGTGTTGCCAGTAGTCACCATGACGGTTTCCGACGTCGCGGAGGTCGAGTTGGAGCTCTGTCTTTTCTTGTCAGCCATTGTCTTCCCCCCTTCTCCTGGAGTATGGAACCCTTTTAGCCCTTGGGTGTCGTCGGCATCGCCGCTCCGATCTGCACCTCGCGGTCGGTAAGCACCTTGGCGGTAATCTTCAGCACCACAGACACGTCGAAGTCGCGCAGATCGCGACAGTGGTGGTGGTGATCGCACTCGTCGTCGCAATTGTCGTTGTCGTGATCGTCATCGTCGTCGCACTCATCGTCGTCATGCCACTTCTTCATATTGCCGTACTTCGCGCGGTGGGCGTGGGAGTGTTCTTCGACATCGTAATCGACGAATTCCACCACGACACTGGCCTCGGCGTCCATCCCCTTGCGGGCGCCGACAATCTCAATATCCTGTGTCCACTTGATGTGCTTGATCTCGACAGCATGCACCGCCTGATCGGGCTGATCGGCTACATAGATGGCCTTGACCTCAAGATCGCCGCGAACGATGACCTTGTCGGTAATAACGTCGACGCTGTTGACATCCACATCTTTCACGAAAACGTCGATTATCTGCTCGATGGCCGGTTTTTCGGGCGGAACTACCACATTGATATCGAGAACCTTCTGCTTTTCAACCTCGCCGATAACCTGCCGCACAATTATCGGTCCCGCCTGAACGCCCAGCGTGCACTTGCCAGCCGGTACCGCCATGGTCGTACCTACGGACGAGGCACTAACCGTCTGCCGCAAGTTTTTATCGTCCACACATATTCCCCCCTTTGTGTTTTCTAGTTATATATATGCCTGCATTTTGTCTTATGTGACAAAAAAAGCGCTCTCCGGGGCTGACGCGGTAAATTTGCCGCCGCCGCCGGCGGCCGCAAAACGGCCAACCCTGACGCCGCAAGAGAACATAACACTTTTACCCGCCGCAACATACAATATAACAGAACCGCTTTGGAAAAACGGACGACATCAGATGGGGGGAGTGGCTTGGTGAAAGACTATGACCGCAGAGCGATGTACGGCAATTGTTGCGGCGCCGGCATATACTGCCAGGACGACCCCAAGTGGGGATATGGCTGCATGGAAGACGACGGCTGCTACGACTTTGAGTGCGGCGAAGGCGCAATGCCGAAGATCAAATGCAAAACAAGCAAGGAATGCGTCAAAACCTACAAGACGTACTACAAAATGTACAAAATCTGCACCTATCGCCTGTACAAAATCTGCTGCCGTTGCGGCACGGAGTTTGACTACTACGGGCACCACGGCGTGTGCCCCAAATGCCGGTAGCCTTGGCTCAAAACAAGGGGACCGTTGATAACCCTCCATCTGCTTCGTACCCGTAAAGGGCAGGCCGCGGTTCTAGGCGCTAAAGCGCCAAGAACCGCGCACTTGCCCCTCCGGGCGCTGGCTAGCGTACGTTCGTGTACGCGTCGCGGCGCGTCCTCGGGTACGCCTTGCATCTGAAGGGTTTTAAACGGTCCCGGCAATCCTTCATATCAAAGCAAAGAGGCAAAGCATAAATGCTTTGCCTCTTTGTCACATGTAATCAGCCGTCAGTGAATTCCTGCACCACGTACACCGAACCGCTACGGCTGTAGCGCACCCCTATCCCCACCTGGGTATAGCGGGGGTTCAGGATATTCGCGCGGTGACCGGGGCTGTTCATGAACGCCTGCTCGGCGCCGGCCACGCTCGTGTTGATGGCCAGATTCTCGCCGGCGTAGCCGAAGCTGATGCCCCGCTCCCGCATCCGGTCGAAAGGCGTCTTCCCTTCGGGGTTGTTGTGAGCGAAGAAGTTGCGGTTAATCATGTCCTGGGCATAATCCCCGGCCAAAGCGGCCAACTTCCCGTTCAAACGGACAGCGGGCAGGCCTTGGGCCGCCCGGTCGGCGTTGAGAAGCGCTAAAGCCTTCTGCTCATCCGCCGCAACCCCCGACGAACTCGGGCTGGGGCTCGGGGTCGGTTTGGGAGCCGGAGCCGGTTTTGGGGTCGGTTTCGGAACCGGTTTCGGGGCTGGCGCCGGCGTGGATACCGGAGCCGGATTCTTGGGAGCGGGTGTGCCGCCGGAGCTGTCGCCGCCTTTCGCCAGCATGGCTATCAGGCCGAGAGCCGCTATGCCGCCGATGATCGCCTTCGTATCGCCGCCTGAATCCTGAGCCGCCTTCTCCGCTGTCGCCGCCTGTGCGGCGGTGGCGAAGGCGCCCCCCAGGGAAGTACTAACCAGAGAAAAGGCCACAAAACCCGTCATCAACAACCTGGTCCATCGCTTTTTTCCCATATGCAACCTGCCTTTCTAATTTGAAGAAATAAGGACAGGCCACGTCATGTCAAACTTCCCGACTAGTCTGCCATATATATTCTCGCCGACGGGGCAATATCCTGTTAACATAACAGTGGTAATGTTTGCAAAGCCGCTCTCCCGTCGCGTTCCGTACTCGCTATAAAGACATCTGTGCTCACCAGCCCACGAACACCTGCACGACAAATACCGAACCGTCGGCGGCGGTGCGTACGCCGATACCCACCTCGGCGAAATCCTTGCCAAGAATGTTAGCCCGGTGAGCGGGGCTGTTCATCAGCATACGCTCGGCGGCGGCCACGCTGCCGTGCATTCCCAGATTCTCGCCGGCGCTGCGGAATGCGACGCCATACCGGGCCAATCGGTCGGTAAACGTCTCACCCTCCGGACTCACATGGGAAAAATAGCGCCGGTCGATCATATCCTGGGCATATTCCCGCGCTAGAGCGGCCACGGTCAGGTTAACCCGCAGCGGCGGCAATCCCTGCGCGCTCCGGTCGGCATTCAGCAGTTCGACCGCCTGCTCCTCGTCGGCGGTAAGGGCCTGCCCGTGCGAAGCGCCTTCGGCGGCGCCGCCCGGAGCCATCGCAACAGCCGCCGCCAGCAGGCACAGCAGCACCACCCTCATCAGCCTTTTCACGCCCGCTCACCCCCTCTTCCGTGCAGTTTACCTGTCTACTACATTCTCCCTCGTCAAGCCGAATCCCTACCAGCCGGCTGCCTGTCCCCGGCCGGTACAAACCAAAAGGGCGCAGCCCCGCCGCGCCCCCGCCTCTAATACGGCGATTTCGGCATTCCCAGCCGAAACTTGCCGCGAGTCTCCACTCCCCCTACCCCTTCAGCCCCGGTCACCGAAGCCGTGATCGCATCGTTTACATCCACAGTCTTGCCGATCGGCGTAAACGCCACCTTCTCGGCGATAAACACCGGGTCGTAAGCGTGGATGAATATCCTCGTCGGCGAACTTGCGAAATTGGCCCCCGCCGCCAAGATCGCCTCGAAATACGACTGACACGCACCCGCGAAAATCACCAGATCGTCCAGGGAAGGCTGAAATTCCCTGGCTATCTGGGAAGAGCGCACGAAATACTTCGACGTCCGGTAATTGTTGATATCCCTGAAGCCCTTCTTCCCGCCGCCGATCAGCGCATCGTGCCCCGTCACCACCAAAATATCCGGCCGGTACTCTTTCAAAAGCGCCAGCAGGGCGTCCGGCTGCTTATCTTCCTCGATATAGCGGCCCTCGGCCTCGATGTTGAGCTGGCCGTAAGTCTTAAGGCACATCTTGAGATAATCCTCGTCGCCGTCGATATGCAGCACCCGGCCGGGAACGTCAAAAAATGCGTACTTTTTTGTCGGTTCGGCTCTGCTGAACTCCCGCTGCTCGAACTCCTGGCTGCGGCGCATCATCACCCGACGCATCGAGTCATTATGCACGTTTTCGTTGCGGATAATTTCCTGTTTCAGATGTTCGGCGTCCACCCTTTCAAGATCGTCCGGCGGCGCATCCGCCAGCAGTCTGAGGTGCAGCCCGCGCAGCGTATATACCGTGCGCCCCTGCTCATCGTTTTCCAGCCCCATGACCTTGAACACGATATCGCCGCCGTGCGATCTGCGGATTACCAAATCGCCCACCGCTAATTCCGGCACGCTCATCCCTCCCCCGATTATTACATACTATGTGGCATGCCGGGCGTTTGCCACCGGGGACAGACAAGCCGCCTGCAAAGGGTTTATTTTCCCCCGGCGGACAAGTGGCAAAGCTTCTTGTCCGCCAATATACTGTAGTAAAGCCGAAGAGGGCTCTGCCGCACTAGTCCCACCGAGGTGATGGCGCTTGATCAGCGTGGTTGTCCCCGCACGAAACGAAGCAGGCCGCATCGCTACCGTTCTGCAGAATCTGGGCACATTGCCGGTGGACCACATCATCGTGATCGCCAACGGATCCAAAGACGCGACAATGCGCGAAATTCTCAACCTCCGCCTCCCCAAGCTCCAGATCATCTACTTCCACGATTGCCTGGGCATTGACGTTCCCCGGGCCATCGGCGCAAAAGTGGCGTTGTCTCTCGGCAGCGACGTTGTCGCCTTCGTCGACGGCGACATGGTGGGAACCTTCAACGAAAACCTGATGGAATTGGCCGAAGGGATAACCCTCAAACATCTCGACCTTGCCCTCACCAACTGCTATCCTTCCCCGCCCCGCCATATCGAACGGTATAATCCCACCTTCCAGTGGCGACTCAACCTCAACAAAGAACTCGGCCTGGAAAAAAAAATCGGCCTGGCCTCTACAGCCCACGGCCCTCATGCCGTATCACGGCGCCTTCTGGAAACCATCCCCGTCCGGGAAATCGCCGTCCCCCCCGTGGTCATGGCCCTGGCCAGGCAGGCCAAGCTCCGTCTTGACGTCGCGACCACCATCCCCCATTACCGTTTGGGGTCCTCCATCAAAAACCAGATCCACACCAACAAAATCATCGACACCATCGTCGGCGACTGCCTAGAGGCCATCGCCGTCTTCCGTGGCGAGCCCCGCACCCGCCAGTGGCAAAACTCGACCTACCTGGGCTATCACAGCGAAAGGCGGTTTGACCTGCTAGACCTGTTTCTCAGCGAAAACGGCCGCTCATAGCGAGCGGCCGTTTTTATTATCTTCCCACGCGTTCGCCACCGCGGCGAACTCGGCCAGCGACAGCGTCTCTCCCCGCCGGCCGCCGTCGATGCCGGCCGCGGCCAATACCGCCGCAGTGTCTGCCGCCGCCAGCCCGGCCGCCTTGAGCCCGTTTGCCAGCGTCTTGCGCCGCTGAGCGAACGCCGCCTTCACCACCCGAAAAAAAGTCGCCTCGCTCGCCAACGCCACTGGCGGCTCTGAGCGGACAACACAGCGGATGACCGCAGACTCGACCGCCGGCGCCGGGATAAAAGAGCGCGGCGGCACGAAAAAAGCGATCTCAGGCGCAGTATAGTACTGCACCGCCACCGACAGCGCCCCGTAATCCTTGCCGCCGGGGGCGGCCACCATCCGCTCGGCCACCTCCTTCTGGACCATCGTCACCAGCACCGATACCGGCAGACGCTGCTCCAAAATACCCATCAGAATAGGAGTCGTGATATAATACGGCAGATTGGCGACAACCTTGAAAGGCGATGTCGGCATTTCCCGGGAAATATCAGTTTTTAGGATATCGCCGTGCACCACGCGCAAAGCGTCGTACCCGGCCAGCGTATCGGCCAGTACCTCCACCAGGCGCCGGTCGAGCTCCACCGCCACCACCGTTCCCCCAGCCTCAAGCAGTCCCTGGGTAAGCGTACCGATACCGGGGCCGATCTCCAGCACCGCGTCCCCCGGAGCCACGCCGGCAGCAGCCACAATCCTGTCCACCACCGTCTCATCCACAAGAAAGTTCTGCCCCAGCCGCTTACTGGCATGCAGACCGAAAGCCCGCAAAATGTGAAGCGTAACCTCGCGTTTTGCAATCCGCGGTTTAAGCATCTCCGGCCTCCATCGCAGCCGCCGCTGCCGAAAATTCCGCCCTCGTCACCCCGTAATTGTTAAGACGGCGTAAAAAAGTCTTGGCGTTGGCATAGCCGATCCCGAGCGTTTCCCCAAGCGCGGCCCGTCTCGCGGCGGCCGCAGGCGACGCCGCCAGCCCCGCGGCATGCAAATCCTCCATCGCGAATACCGCCTGCGGCTGCCATTCATGGCAACGGGCCTTCGCCAGCGCTGCCCTAATCGCCTCCGCCGACGCCCGCTCGATGCCTATATCGTCGGCGGCGGTAGCCGCCTCCCGCGGCACAAACGCGTGCTTGGCCGCCGGAAAACGCGCGGACAACACCTTGCGAATCCGTTCGCCGGCGCTGTCCGGATCGGTAAGGATGATAATGCCGCTGCGGCCGTAAGCAGCCTCGATCTGCGCGAGCAGATGCCGGGAGAGGCTAAACCCGCCCGTCACCAGGCATTCCGCCTCCACGGCCCGTTTTACCGCCGCCACGTCTTTCTTGCCTTCGACCACGATCACTTCCCGGATCACGTCTTCACTCCCCGCCTGACAAAGCTATTCTTCCCCCGGATCGGCAAAATATTGGGGTAAACCCCTGCGGATTTACCCCTTCTGAACCCTGCTTAATCGGCCAGTACGTACACCTTGACCGTCTGCCGCCCAAAACGCCAGGCGGTGTTATAATCTTCGATGCACAGGTCGATTCTGTTGCCGATGATCGCGCTGCCGGTATCGGCCGCCAGCGCCAGCCCGTAACCGGGCACATAAACGCGGGTGCCGAGCGGGATGACGGACGGATCGACCGCCACGATGCCGTGCCGGGCCGCGAGGCCGCTGGCCGTAATCCCGTGGCCGCCGCCGTCGGTAGGCAGATAAGCCGTCGCCTCCATCGAATACACTCTCTTAAAGCGCATCGTTCCCCGCGACGTACTAACCGTCTCGCGGGTACCCACCCGCAGAATCTGCGGCTTGGGCTCCAACAGCACCTTTTCCGTCACCGTAGTGGTGGCCGTTTGGGCGCCATCTTCGTAATGCAGCTTTACGGTAGCCTCCTTCAGGCCTTCCTCGCCTTCATCAAGAACCTCTTCCAGGCCCCGTTCCAGCGTGCCGTCAGGCTGGCGGACCACCGGCGGCGGGACCGGCACCTTGCGGGTAACCAGGCTCTCCGTCAGCGAAATAATCCGCAACTTCATCATCGGCTGTACAGGCGTCGACTCGGCGGGCTCCGTGCGGCCGTGGCCGGGACCGTATCCCAGGCTGGCCGCCACCTCGCCCACAGTGGGCTGGCCGGTAAGCACAACCCGCGTGCGGTCTTTGAAAATCACCTCTACCGGAACAGCCCGGTAAACCGTGAGAACCGTTCCCTCCGTCACCTTGGCGGTAGACATCCGGAACTCGTCCTTGCTGGCGAGATAAATTCCCGTCTGGCGCAAAATATCTTCGGGATTATCATGGACAGTATATATGGTGGTCCTCTTGCCGTCGGCCACAACAACAACGTTTTTGCTTGCCCAGACAGCTCCTGTAATCACCAGCGATGTTATGATAAGAGCAACGACAAGCAGCGTCCTGCCCCTATCAAGATTGGCCCCAAGCTTACGTAAACTTATGGTTTTTAAGCCACTCATTCACTTCCCCCTTTCCAGGTTCGTAAATTATACCATAGCAGGTTGCCGGGTGTCAAACATACCATTGTTTTCCTCCCCTAGTCAAGTTATCCCCGAAACAGGCGGATTTTATACTTCACAAAGCGAAAACGGGGCCGGCAAAAGCCGGCCCCGTCAGCTTGTAGACAAAGTCAGACTGTTGAGAAAGGTCCAGATGCAAGGCGCACCGGAAGAGCGCGCCGCGCCGCGTACTTTGGGGCGTACGCAAGCAAGCGCTCTGAGGAGCAACGCCGCAGATGGGGCTTTATCGACAGTCTGACGGGGCCGGCAAAAGCCGGCCCCGTCAGACATATTCTCTCAATCGGTAATCTGATACATCTCCCTGGCCGCCCCGGAAAGTTGGGTGGCCATCATCGCCAGCGCCTGACTGGCCTTGGCCATCTCGTCGATACCCGACGTCTGGCCGCCGACACTTTGGTCGATTACGTCGATCTCCTGCGACAAAGTATGGATGGCCGCCCGGATATTGCTCAGTGAGCCGGCGATGCGCTTCACCGAGTCGCCGCTCACTTCGGCCAGCTTGCGCACCTCCTCGGCCACCACGCCGAAGCCACGCCCGGCATCGCCCACGCGCGCCGCCTCGATTGCCGCGTTCAGACCCAGCAGGTTGGTCTGCCCGGCCACATTGCGGATGAAAGCGACAATCTCGTCTGTCTGCTGAGCCGCCGATGACAGATTTCTACCCAGCTCGTCCAGGCGCTTACATGCGTGCGACACTTCCACCGCCCGGCTGGCCAGTTCCTCCATCCCGGCGGTCAGTTCCTCGGACGACGCCGCAAGCTCGCCGGAAATCGAAGTAACCTTGTCGAGCGCATTGACACTCTGGGTAGTCGTCACACAGCCGGCCACCCGGTTGCCGTCCTTGAAAGGCATCGCGTTGGCGACATAGGCCACACCGTAAGACGACTTCTCCTTCGTAATCAGCTTCACCACCTGCTTACCGGTCTCCAAAGCCTGTTTGGTCGCGCCGGCCAGCACCGGCTCGCCGACTTTCGTCTTAAGGTCGAGATCGGACGCCGGAATGTACAGGGCATACTTGCCGTCGCGGGCGATGGTCACGCCCACGTCGGTAGCCAACACATCGTTGAGGTACGGCGCGATCTTGGCGAACATATCGATAATCTCGCTGCCCGTCAGCTCTTCTGCCATTTGAGATTCCCCCCACAAATATTATCAAACAAAACAAACCCGGTTAACCAGCTTCTAATCTACCGACAGTCGTAAATAATTCTCAGAACCCGCAGCCTTCTCCTCCCTTCAAGTTATTCTCCTTCGGAGCGCCTCTCCCCCTAAGGATTGCGGAAACAGTCGAACATCCGACCAAAATCGACCCCCGCCACCTCGCGGCGGTTTTCATATCGCGCATAAAGAGCCTGGACGCCGTCCCGGAGAGGCCGCGACGTGATACCGTGGGCAATCGACAACGACGCCTCGATATAGGCCGCTAAGTGATCGCAGGCTTTGATCATCTCCCCGTCGATCGGCGAGAACCGGTCTTCGTTGTAACTGGTGCCGATATCCCGGCCCGCCACTTTCTCCACCCTGCCGTCCACCATGACCTTGTTGTCGAATTCATCCTCCATGTAATACCTGATTTCCTGGTGCCAACCGTCCGGCAACAGCGGGAAAAGCTTCTGAGCCACCTGCCGCGTTTCGATCTCCTTTATAAGCTCGTCCAGCCCGGTCACCGAGCTTTTCACCGGCGAAATAATATCGCGGGTCAACACCTCCGGCAAGTCGTGGAAAAGGCCGGCGAAATAGTTGTTGACCAGGCGCGCCTCACAAGCCCCTACCTCCAGTGAGCAGAAATACGCCAGCATGGCCACGATCAGCATATGGCCCATCACCGATGTCTCCGGCACCCGCGGCGACTGCGCCCAGCGCTGCTGGAAGCGAAGCTGGCCCACCAGATCGATGAAATGGCGCGTCTTGCGGCCCAGACCGATCTTCTGCACCCCAACCAGATCGAAGTGCTCCTCCAGTTCGTTGGCGATCCGCGTCTTGGTCTCCTCCACCC
Source organism: Sporomusaceae bacterium (assembly GCA_031460455.1). Lineage (NCBI taxonomy): Bacteria > Bacillati > Bacillota > Negativicutes > Selenomonadales > Sporomusaceae > Sporomusaceae bacterium. The sequence goes on along the minus strand of JAVKTQ010000002.1, from coordinate 47,875 downwards.
CGTAGAGATGGGAATTCAGCTGATAGATCATCTGGAACTCCCAGTCGGTCGCCAGATAATGGGCCGCCCTGAGAATCTTCTTCTCCGTCGCCGCGTATCCAGGCTCGGATAGGTAGCGGCTGAAATTGGCGGCGAAATCCCCGGCCAGCGAATCGACCTTGTCCTGCAGCTTGTCCAGCACCCAGCGGTTCAGCTCAGCGCCGTGCCTGGCCATCAGCTCATGGAATACCGGCGGCTTAATATCCGTCACCCTCACGCGGTGCAAAAACTCGAACATGCCCCCCTCGATCAGCCGCCGCCAGCTCACCGGCGCCTTGCGATCCTCGATCTCGTGCTTCGCGAGGACATAAGCGATAATCATCTTATGGGCCTGCTTATCGAGTTCGGTGAACCCGCCTTTGGGGCGCATATGGTCATTCCAGCGCTGGATATGAGCGCTCTCGTACAAAAACTCCAGCAGTTCCTTCTTGATCACCGTCGTGTCCTCCCCCGTGCAACAACATGTGATAATATTATTCCCTGTCGGCGCCCTCTATCCTGCCGCCGCCTTTAAGCAGAATCCGCACACACATCTTCGACCTCCGCACCCTCAAAGACATCTTCTCCGTTCAAATTAAAAAAGCTGCCCGTAGGCAACTTTTTTTACGCAATCCCGAACAACCGCTTGGTATTCTCCGTCGTCGCCGCCGCCAGAGCCTCCGCCTCCATACCCAGCAGCCCGGCCACCTTCTCGGCAACATAGCGTACATGAGCCGGCTCGTTGCGCCGGCCCCGGAACGGCTCGGGCGTCAGATACGGGCAATCCGTCTCGACCAGCAGGCGATCCAGCGGCACCGCCCTCACCACCTCGTGCAGCTTGTGGGCGTTGGCGAACGTCACCGGTCCGGCCACCGAGACGTAGAACCCCAGCTTCAGCACCTCGCGGGCCATCTCCACGCTGCCAGAAAAGCAGTGGAACACCCCGGCAAGCCCCTTGCCTTCCCGTTTTACGGTCGCCAGCACATCGGCGTGAGCCTCGCGGTCGTGGATTATTATCGGTTTATTCACCTGGCGGGCCAGGTCGAGCTGACGGATGAATACCGCCCGCTGCACCTCGCGAGGCGAAAAATCGTAGTGGTAATCGAGGCCGATCTCGCCCACCGCCACCACCTTGGGCAGGGCGCACCACTGCGCCAGCTTGCCGTAATCCTCCTCGCGGGCTTCCTTGGCGTCATGGGGGTGAATGCCCACCGCCGCCCAGACGATAGCGTGCTTTGCCGCCAGCTCCACCGCGCGCGCCGACGAGAACATATCCGCGCCGGCGTTCAATATCCCGACAAGGCCGCCGTCCGCCGCCCTTGCAACCACCTCGTCGCGGTCGTCGTTAAACCTCTTATCGTCCAAATGGGCATGAGAATCGAATAGCATAAAAACCTCCATGAAATGCCGGAGGCTGTTCAGAACGTCCCAGATGCAAGGCGCACCGGAGGCTGACACCGGAAGCGTACACGAACGTACGCTGAGGATGGCAGCCGAGGAGCAACGAAGCAGCTGGGCGTTATGGACAGCCTCCCACTTATATGCTACCTAACCTTGCTGCCGGGTTCCATCCCGGGCGCCGTCACCAGCGCCAGCTTATCGCCGTTCACCGCCGCCAGCACCATCCCCCGCGATTCGATGCCGCGGATCTTGGCCGGCTTCAGGTTGACGATCATCACCACATCCTTGCCCACGAGGTCGCCAGGCGCATAATGCTGGGAAATGCCGGAGATGATCGTCCGCTCCTCGCCGCCGAGGTCGACCGTCAGCTTCAGCAGCTTATCGGCCTTCTCGACCTTCTCGGCCGCCAGCACCCTGGCGGTACGGAGATCCATCTTCGCAAACTCCTCGATACTTACCTCCGGCAGAAGCGGCAGGGCGGGCTTCACCGGCGCGGCCGGCGGCTGAGCCTCGCTCTCCGCCTCCTCCTTCTCCTCGATGCGCGGGAAAAGCGCCTCCGGCGCCGTCATCTTCGTGCCCGCCGGCAGCAATCCCCAGCGCTGGGCGTCGTTCAGGCTCGCCGCAGCAGGGTCGCCGGCCAGTCCGAGTTGCCGCCAGATGCGCGGCGTCGTACCGGGCATAAAAGGCGAAATCAGGATAGCCACGATCCTCAGCACCTCGGATAAGTTATAAAGCACCGTGTTCAGGCGGCCCTTCTTGGCCGGATCCTTGGCAAGCGCCCATGGGCCGGTTTCGTCGATATACTTGTTGGCGCGGCCGATAAGCGCCCACACCGCCTTAATCGCAGCATTGACCTCCAGCCGCTCCATCGCCCGCTCGTACTCGGCCGCCGTATCCTGCGCCAGCCTCACCAGTTCCTCGTCCACCGCCTCCCGAGCCTCGGGGGCCAACACCACGCCGCCGCTGAAGCGGCCCACCATGTTGACCGTGCGGTGGAGCAGATTGCCGAGGTCGTTGGCCAGATCGGCGTTGATGCGGTTGATGAGGGCTGTGCGCGAGAAGTTGCCGTCGCTGCCGAGCATTATCTCCCGCAGCAGAAAATAGCGGATAGCGTCGGCGCCGAACTCGTCGATCAGCACCAGCGGGTCGATGACGTTGCCTTTGGACTTCGACATCTTGTCCCCTTCCATCACCAGCCAGCCGTGGCCGTACACCATCTTCGGCAGCTCGACCCCCAGCGCCATCAGGATAACCGGCCAGATGATCGCGTGGAAGCGCACGATCTCCTTGCCCACGAGGTGGATATCGGCCGGCCAATACTTGGCAAATTTACCACGGTCTTGCAGATATCCGGCAGCGGTGATATAATTCGTAAGGGCGTCGAACCATACATAAACCACATGCTTGGTGTCGAACGGCACCGGGATGCCCCAATCGAAGGTAGTGCGGGACACGCACAGATCCTCGAGGCCGCCCTTGATAAAATTGATCATCTCGTTGCGGCGCGACGTCGGCTGGATGAAATCGGGGTTAGCCTCTATGTAAGCCAGCAGCCGTTCCTGGTATTTCGACATCCGGAAAAAATAGCTCTCCTCCTTGAGCAACTCCACCGGCCGGCCGCAATCGGGGCAGTTGCCCTCGCTGAGTTGGCGCTCCAGCCAGAAAGTCTCGCAGGGGGTGCAGTACCAACCTTCGTAAGACGCCTTGTAGATATCGCCCTGGTCGAAAATCTTCTGGAAAATCGTCTGAACGACCTCGTGATGGCGCGCTTCGCTGGTACGGATAAAATCGTCATAGGAGATCGACATCTTCTCCCATAAATGGCGAAAAGACGCAACGATCTTGTCGACATACTCCTGCGGCGAAACGCCATTCTCCTGGGCCTTGCGCTGAATCTTCTGCCCGTGTTCATCCGACCCGGTCAGAAAAAAAACATCGTAGCCGGCCAGCCGTTTGTAGCGAGCGAGCGCGTCGGCCACCGTCGTGCAGTAAGCGTGGCCGATATGCAGCTTATCGCTCGGATAATAGATCGGCGTAGTGATATAGAAATTTTTTTTGGACATATTAGCACTCCTTATCGACAAATTTTTCTGGCGCCTTTAGGGGCGAGAAAGCTTGTATTCTCAACAATTATAGATAAATTGACCAGCAATGTCAAATAATAGCTTTCGACAAAAATGATCATTTGTTGGAAAAAATGTGTTTTATTGTCAAAACAAGGGGTTGACAAGCATTGTAATTTCTGGTATTATTTAGGTAGACATTTCTTGTCGAATTGTGTTGAAAGGAAAGGAGAACTGAACATGAAATCAACTGGCATCGTACGCAAAGTGGACGAACTTGGAAGAGTCGTAATCCCCATCGAACTCCGCCGGACCCTTGATATCGAAGAGAAAGATGCGCTGGAAATCTACGTCGACAACGACCGCATCATCCTCCGCAAATACGAGCCTGCTTGCGTTTTTTGCGGTAATGCGGACGAAATCACCAACTTCCGCGGCAAAAACGTCTGCAAAGAGTGCATGGCCACCATGGGACAAAAGGCTGTCTAAAATACCGAGTTTGGCGAAAAAGAGGCTGAAAAGGCCTCTTTTTTTTGTTTTTCCGTCGAAAACGGCGGCGGCCTATTTCTCCGCCGCCACGACCGCCTGGTAGACCTCGCGGCGAGGCAAACCACGTTCCGTCGCCACCCGCCTGATGGCCTCCTTCTTGGCAGTCCCCGCGGCCACCAGCTTCGCCACCGCCGCCGCCGGCTCCTCCTGAGCCGCGGCCGGCGCCGTCGCAGCCTTCCCCGTGCCTCCCGCCACCACCAGCGTAATCTCGCCGCGGGGCGCCTGCGCGGCAAAACGGCTGCCGATCTCCGACAACGACCCGCGGGCGAATTCCTCGAATTTTTTGGTCAGCTCCCTGCCCACAACTGCCGGGCGCTCGCCGAACGCCGCCGCCAGTTCGGCCAGCGTGACCGCCAGCCGGTGGGGCGACTCGTAGAAAATCAGGGTATACGGCAACTCCGCCAGCGAAGCAACAAGCTCGCGCCGCCTTTTGGCCACCCTCGGCAGGAAACCGACAAACAGGAACATGCCAGTATCGAGGCCGGAGGCCACCAGCGCCGCAAGAGCCGCGTTCGCCCCCGGCACGGGCGTCACCGCCGCCCCCGCCGCCAGCGCCAGCCTCACAAGATCGGCGCCCGGATCGGAAATCCCCGGCAGCCCTGCGTCGCTGACCACTGCGACATCCTCGCCGGCCAGCAGCCGGGCTACCAGTTCCGGTCCGCGGGCCGCCTTGTTGTGCTCGTGGTAGCTGACGAGCGGCGTGTGGATGTCGAAATGGCTGAGCAGCTTCCGCGTATGCCGGGTATCCTCGGCGGCGATGACGGCCGCCTCTTTCAGCACCCTCACGCCCCTGAACGTCATATCCTCCAGGTTGCCGATCGGCGTCGCGCACAGGTATAGTGTGCCGGTTTTCTTCTCCATGCTATTCACCCGCCCGGTAATAAGCCATTATCTCCCCGCTGTAGCGGCCGTCTTCGCCGTAAATATAAAGCGGCGGCTCCACCGTCAGGCCCGGCCGCGCGCCGCGCACCCCTTCGGCCAGTAGCAGCTTGGCCGCCTTGCCGGGAGCCGGGTGCACCAGCCTCAGCCTTTTTGGCTCGACGCCCGCCCCCCGCAGCGCGCCGACGACATCGGCGAGCCGCTCCGGCAGGTGCACCATCGCCATGCGGCCTTTTTCCTTCAGAAGAAATGCTGCTGCCTTGGCAAAATCGTCCAGCCCGCCGGCGATCTCGTGGCGGGCCAACGCCAGCTCCTCCCGGGGATTGACCTCTCCGCCGCCCAGCGGCCGGTAGGGGGGATTGGCGACCACCAAATCGCAGCTCCGCCCCTCCAGGAGGGAGCCGCCCGGTATCGCCCGCACATCGGCCCACACCACCGCCAGACGATCTCCCAGGCTGTTGACAGCAATGCTGCGGTTGGCCATATCCACCATATCGGGGTTTATTTCCACCCCCGTCACCCGCTTAGCGCCCCGCGCGGCCAGCAGCAACCCCAGCACTCCCGTGCCCGCGCCCAGGTCGACCGCGGCCGCGCCCCGCTTCACCGTCGCAAAGTGGGCCAACAGCACCGCGTCGAGGGAAAAGCGGAACTGGCCGGCCTGCTGGATGATCTTGAGCTCCCCGATTAGCAAATCGTCCAGGCGTTCGCCCGGACGCAAAAGCTCATTTGCCATTTTCCTCTTTTTCCACGACCTCTTCCCAGGGAATATCCAGCATCTTGCCGTCCTTCAACCTGACGGACGCAGTCCGCTTCGCGCCGTTCACGGCAACGATCCTGCCTTCGCCCTCCACCGTCATCACCTCGCGACCCGTCGCCGGGGCGGCCGTCTTCTTGCAGCACGAGCCGTAGCAGTCGCTCTCGTACTTCAGGCAGCACATCAGTCGGCCGCAGATGCCGGAAATCTTCGTCGGATTGAGGGACAGGTTTTGGTCCTTGGCCATGCGGATCGACACCGGCTCGAAATCGCCGAGGAAAGTCGAACAGCACAGCGGCCGCCCGCAGCAGCCGATGCCGCCCACCATCTTCGCCTCGTCCCGCACCCCGATCTGCCGCAGTTCGATGCGTGTACGGAACACTGCCGCCAGATCCTTGACAAGCTCGCGGAAATCGATCCGGCCCTCGGCGGTGAAATAAAAAATGATCTTGTTCACATCGAATGTGTACTCGACATCCACCAGGTTCATTGGCAGACTGTGGGCCTGGATCTTCTGCTGGCAGACCCGGAAAGCTTCCGCCTCCTTAGCCTCGTTGTCGCGCACCTTGGCCTCGTCCTGGGGCGTTGCCTTGCGCTGCACCGGCTTCAGAGGAGCGACGATATCCTCGTCCTTCACCTCGCGCGGGCCGATGACCACCCGGCCGAACTCCAGCCCCCGCGTAGTCTCCACGATCACGTGGTCGTTCTCCGCCAGCTTGAGCTGTCCGGGGTCAAAATAATAAACCTTGCCAGCTTTCTTAAACCGTATTCCGACGACGGTCTGCATATCGCGTTCCCTCCCTTGCCGCTTCTAATAAATGTATCAGCATCGCCTCAAGCGTGAGGCGGGTATTGGCGTTTCCTTCTATCGCGCGCCCGGCATCCCGGACCGCCCTAAGCGCCTCGTCCAGGCGGGGGGCGTCCCAGTCGGCGGCGGCGCTGCGCAGTTCGCCGGCCGCATCGCTGTTGAGCGCCAGCTCCTCCCGGCCGCTGACGATGACAAGCAGATCGCGCAGCACCTGGCTCAGGTAGCGGAGAAATGCCGTCAGCTCGGACGCCGACAGTTTATCGAGCGCCGCACCCTGCGTCCATACCAGCGAAGCCCCGCCGGTCGGCAGGCCGACCACGACGGCCAGCGCGGCGTCCCTGAGCGCCAGGCCCCCTTCGGCCAGCAAAACCAGCGCTTCGCCGACCCGGCCCCCGGACAGGCGGGCTGCCGTCGCCGCCCGCGTCCCGTCCGCCCCCCTCGCCGCCAGCAGGCGGGCGAGAGCCTCCGGCGCCAGCGGCCGGAACGTGAATACCCGGCAGCGGGAAACGACGGTCGGCAACATGGCGTGCTGGGAAGCAGCCGTCAGGATGAACACCGACCCGGCCGGCGGTTCCTCAAGAATCTTCAGCAGGCTGTTGGCCGCCTGGACCGTCAGCCTTTCCGCCTCCTCGATCAGGAAAACCCGGCCGGCGCCGTAATATGGCGCGAGCGCCGCCTCGTGTTGCAGCGCCCTGATCTGGTCGATTTTCAGACTCGCCCCTTCGGCTGCCAGCACTACAAGATCGGGATGGGCGCCCTGCGCCACCAGCCGGCAGGACGGGCATTCGCCGCACGGCTCGGCCCCGGCTCCGCAGAGAATCGCAGCCGCAAGCGTCCGGGCCACCAGCATCTTGCCGATGCCGGCCGGCCCCACGAACAGCAGGGCATGGGGCATCCGGCCCGAGGAAAGCATATTGCGCAGCATCGCTGTTACCTCGCCGTGACCGGCGATATCTTCCCAGCGCGTAACCATATCAGCTGTACAGATCGACCAGCATGCCGCGGATGGCGTCCAGGCGCCCCATGATCTGCAGCTGGCGCTCTTGCCCGTGACGGACTTCCTCGGTCAGTTCGGCCAGCTGATGGTCGATCTCCTTAACAACGGCGTACATCTTCTGGCGCCCCTGGCGGTCCCAGCCTGTCTGGGACTGCAGCGTGTAAGCCTGCCCCACCGCCTCGGCGAGAAAAGAGCGCACAAGCTCCCGGTAAGCCTTCAGCTCGGCGTAGGTCGGCACCTCGCCCAGCCGCCGTCCCTGCTCGGTGATCTTATCCAGCAGCTCGTTCATCTTCTCTTTGGAAAGCGAGTCCTGGGCTTTCGACAGATCGGCGGTAAACAGCCCGCCGACCTTCTCCGGATGGCCGGTCGCCTCGCGTTCCGGCAGCACCGGCGTTCCGCCGGATCGCACGTTGTTTATTTTAACCATAAGCCCTCCTGCGCAAAAACTCCTCCACGACCTCCACCACCATAAGGTGGACCTCCTCCACGCCGCGGTCGGCAGCCACAGCCTTTACCCGTGCGGGCTCGGCTGCAGTCAGTTCCTTGAACCCCTGGCGCACCAAAGCGTGGAATCCGGCCGCCTCTCCCTCGATGCGATCGGCCCCGCCGCGGTCGGCCAGACGCTCGCCAAGGGTGGCGGCATCGCCGTCCAGCAAAATTGTCAGGTCGGGGACCACCCCGCCGGTTGCAAAAAGATTGATGGCGGCCAGTTCCTCCCGCGCCAGACGACGGGCCGCTCCCTGATAAACAAGTGTCGAATCGGTATAACGGTCGGAAAGAACCACTTCTCCGCGGGCCAGCGCCGGTGCGATCACCTCGGCCACGTGCTGGGCCCTGTCGGCCATATACAGCAGCGCCTCGGTGCTGGGGGCCATTGCGGCGTTGGACGGGTCAAGCAGCAAAGCGCGGATCTTATCCCCCAGCGCCGTGCCCCCCGGTTCCCGTGTGCAGACGACGGTATGGCCCTGCCGGCGGAGATGCTCCGCCAGGAGGCCCATCTGGGTCGTCTTGCCCCCGCCGTCGGGCCCCTCGAAAGTGATCAGTATCCCTACCATTATTCCACCACTTTGACCGTTTTTAACATATAGTCCTCCGGCCCGGAAATATGCAGGCCGGCTTTTTGCAGCCGCTGACAGTAATCGATGACCTCAGCAGAAATACGCTCGCCGGGGCAGAGCAACGGGATGCCGGGAGGGTAAAAAGTGATGATCTCGGCGCACACCCGGCCGGCCGCCTGTTTGAAGGGGATAGTCTTGGTGTGGCCGAAAAGCGCCTGGCGGGGCGACAGCACCTGTTCGGGAATCGACGGATAATCGAGGCTGTTGTAGGCATCCTCGACCGCGGAAAAATCGCGCTGGCCGGCGTGATTGGCCGCCAGGGCGCGCAGCGCCTCCACCATCGCCCGGACCTCGGCCTCGCCGTCGCCCAGCGTTATCAGGAACAGGACGTTATACATATCGGACAATTCCACCTGCACCTTATACTCGTGGCGCAGGATGCGCTCGGCTTCCGCCCCTTTGAGGCCCAGCCCCTTGACCGTCACTGTCACCTTGGTGGGGTCGAGGCCGTATACGCCGGGCGTGCCGATCTTGTCGGCGCCGAAACAATACAGCCCGGGAATATCGTTGATCTCCGCCCGCGCCCACGCGGCCAGCTCCAACGACCGCGCCACCAGTTCGCGGCCCTCGGTGGCCATCTGCATACGGGCCACGTCCAGCGAAGCCATCAGCAGATAATTAGGGCTGGTCGACTGCACGAGCTGCAACATCGCCTTCAGGCGGGGCACACTCACGCGTCCCTCGCGGCAGTGAACCATCGAGCACTGGGTCAGCGCGCCGATGATCTTATGGGTGCTCTGGGCGCAGATATCCGCCCCCGCGTCCAAAGCCTGCAGCGGCAGGCGGGAGGAAAAGCGCAGATGCGGGCCATGCGCCTCATCCACTACCACCGGCATATTGTGATCGTGGACAATCTCGACAATCCGGCGCAGATCGGTGGCCACACCGTAATACGTGGGATTGATAATCAACACCCCTTTGGCGTCGGGATGCCTATGGACAGCCTCCTCCACCGTCTCGGGCGTCACCCCGTGGGCGAGGCCGAGATGCTTGTCCACCTCCGGGGTCATAAAAACAGGTACCGCCCCGTTGAGAATAACCCCGCCGATTATCGACCGGTGGGCGTTGCGGGGCACGATAATCTTATCGCCCGGTCCGGCGACCGTCAGGATCATCGCGTAAATACCGCCGGTCGTGCCGTTGACGGTAAAAAAGCTGTGGTCGGCCCCGTAAAGCTCGGCCGCCAGATCCTGGGCCGCCTTGATGCAGCCGTGAGGCTCGTGCAGGTCATCCAGTTCGGGGAGCAGCGCCAGATCAAGCTCCAGCGAGGCCCGGCCGATGATACTCTCAAGGCGGGGATGCATCCCCTTGCCGAATTTATGACCCGGTGTATGAAAAGGGATAACCCCGTCGTCTACATAGCGTTTCATTGCCGCGAGCAGAGGCGTTTCTTCTTGCGAATAGCCCGGCAACAGTTTTCACCTCCCGGAATGGGGAACGGAAAAAACCCGTACTCAAAGGACGGCTGTCCTTAGTGTAATCACTAACGATAGAAATCATTATTAATTGTATCATAGTGGATAAAGCTACACAAATAAAATAGATACCCTGCGCAGATTGCCGAACCGGCGCCCCATACGCACAAAACCCCTGCCTCCCGGCAGGGGTGCCTATATCTTCGTTGTTATCCGATCCGCAGTTGGTCGCCGGGTTTTGTTCCCGTGCGTAGCAGCGTCCCCGACGGCAGTTCCACCACATAGCGGCTGCCGCGGCAGGCGAGCATCCGCCCGGGCTCGAGGCAGCTGACCGTATGCTTTACCAAGTCGCCGTCCGCTGCAAATACCACATCGATGGAGTAGCTCATGCCGAAGGTGTGGATGCTGTTGCACGGCCTGATGACCAGCCCCTCACCCATCAGCAGACTTTTCGTCCCCAGCAGGCCCTTAAGGCGGGAGAAAAAGCCGTCCGCCAGCCGCGCATCCCTGGCCAGCGTCATGCCGGTCGTAATATTGACGATCTCCATACCAACCTACCTTTGCTTTATTATCGCGGTCCGTATCTTCATCTGTTCGCCAGCATCGCGACGACCCTGATGGCCGCCGGGCCGACCAGCACCACAAATATCGCCGGAAAAATAAACGCCACAAGCGGAATCAGCATCTTCACCGGCGCCTTCATTGCTTTCTCCTGGGCGCGCTGGCGACGCTTATCCCGCATCGCCGCCGACTGCACCCTCAGCACGTTGCCGATACTGACCCCCAACTGGTCGGCCTGGACAAGCGCCGAAATAAATAGCGACAAATCGCCCACACCGCAGCGCAGGCCCATGGCATGAAGAGCTTCCCGCCGCGGCACGCCGATGCGCATTTCCTGCAGCGCGCGGCCGAACTCGTCCACCAGCGGACCCTTCATCTTATCCGCCAGTTTGGCCAGTGCCCCGTCAAAGCCCAGCCCTGCCTCGATGCTGACCGTCAGGAGATCGAGAACATCGGGCAGCGCCTTCTGGATGCTCGCCTTACGGGCGGCGATCCGGCGTCCCAGCAGCAGCAGCGGCAGACCGATGCCAATAGCGGCCCCCAGCACGACCAACCCGAGCAGCTTGACGGCCGCGGCCCCGCGCACGAGAGCGATAAAGCCACCCGCCGCCCCAAAAGACAGCGACAGCACCCCGCACAGCAGCAGAAAACCGTCCGTCCCCAGCCCGCCGAACCCGCCGGCGGCAGCCAGCTTCTCGCCTACCATGCGGCGCACCGCCGCCGGCGTAAACCGCACAAGGATGCCCGCCAGGCTGCCTGTCAACGGCGCCAGCACCCGTTGGGCGAAAGGTTTGTCCAGCTCTTCATCGCCGGTTTCCTGGCCGGCCATCAGGCCGTCGAGAGCCTTAAGCCGCATCGTTGCCTGCCCCTGGACAGGCAGGCACAACGAAGCCAGCAAAAAAGCGACCAAAAACACCGTCAACGCCACCGCGCCTGTTATCAACAGCACCATACCGCTCTCACCGCCTGTCTTCCTTCGCCCAAAACACCCCGTTGGCAATGTTTATGCCGTTGGCCGCCAGCTTATCGAGGAACTTCGGCCTGATGCCGGTCGGTTTGAGGCTGCCCGTTATGCGCCCCGCCTCATCTCTGCCGGTCTGTTCGAAAACGAAAATATCCTGCAAAGTTATGACATCGCCTTCCATGCCCTGCACCTCGGTGAGGTGGGTTATCTTGCGGCTGCCGTCCCTGAGCCGCGCCTGCTGCACGACCAGGTCGACCGCCGAGGCGATCTGTTCGCGGATGGCCCTTACCGGTAAATCCATCCCCGCCATCAGCACCATCGTCTCCAGGCGGCTGAGCATATCGCGGGGGCTGTTGGCGTGGCCGGTGGTCAGCGAACCGTCATGGCCGGTATTCATCGCCTGCAGCATATCGAGCGCTTCGCCGCCGCGCACCTCGCCGACGACGATGCGGTCGGGCCGCATCCTCAGCGAATTGCGCACAAGGTCGCGCATCGTGATCGCCCCTTTGCCCTCGATGTTGGGCGGCCTCGTCTCCAGTGTGACGATATGCTCCTGGTGCAACTGCAGCTCGGCTGCGTCCTCCACCGTGACGATGCGTTCGTCGTCGGGGATGAACGATGACAGGACGTTGAGTGTTGTCGTCTTTCCCGAGCCGGTGCCCCCCGAAACGACGACATTCAGCTTACCCTCGACGCAGGCCCGCAGAAATTCGGCCATATCGCCGGTAAGCGTCCCGAAAGAAACGAGGTCGTTGACCGTCAGCGGTTCCTTGGAAAATTTGCGGATAGTCAGGCACGGGCCCTTGAGAGCCAGCGGCGGGATGATGGCATTGACGCGCGAGCCGTCCGGCAGCCTGGCGTCGACCAGCGGCGAGCTCTCGTCGATGCGCCGGCCCAGCGGGGCGACGATCTTCTCGATAACGTGCATCACATGGGCGTCGTCGCGGAACCGCACATCGGTGAGGACGAGCTTGCCCTTACGTTCGACATAAACCTGGGCCGGACCATTCACCATCACCTCCGAGATCGTCTCGTCCTGCAGCAGCGGGTCGATCGGCCCGTAGCCCAGAACCTCGTCCACCACCTCGTTGATGATCCGGGTCCGCTCGCCGCGCGGCACAGGCACCGGTTCCCCGTCCATCTGGCTGTTGGCCAGCTTGGCGACGACCTCCTCCAGCACCCGACGGTCGACATCCTTATCTGTGAGGATTTTGCTTTCCTCGGCGCTCAGCTCGTCCACGATCCGCTTGTGGATACGCATCTTCAGATTCTGAAAAGGGTCCGACTGCGCCGAGGTCCCCTTGCCCCTATCCTTGGCCCCCAGGGCCGGCTCGCTCCCTCTCGTAGCCTCAAGACGCTTTAACAGCGACATTTCCTGTCCTCCTACTCCACCAGCCTGGGGGTGCCTGGCAGCACCGTCACCGGGTTGCTCTCGCCGCTCACCCTGATGCCTGTGCCGTTGATCGTCACCGTGTTGCCGACGACCCGGCCGTTGATCGTAATATTGTTGCCGTTGATGATGATATTGCCGTTAGGCGCGTACAGGGTGGCGTCGATGGCGATGTCGTTGCCGTTGATATGGATATCCCCGTTCTGGGAATAGAGAAACATATCGCCATCACCCGTCTGGGTGATATTGTTGCCGTTGTTGTGGATATCGCCGGTCGCCAGCACCGAGCCGCTGCCACTGATGTTGTTGCCGTTAAAAGAGACTTCACCGTTGACGTATATCGAGCCGTCGATATTGATATCGCCGCCGTTGAAAGACTGGCTCGTGGCGTACCGCTGCGCGGCGATCGCCTGGATCTGCGCGCTGTAGTCGGGCATCGGGATACGTGCCGCGTTTTCGCTGCGCGTCCCGAGGATATTGATATTGGTACCGTTGATTTGAATGTCGCCGTCCATGCCGTCCCGCCCGGCAGCCTCGATATTGCCGGTGACCGTGATCCCGCTGCCGTTGATCCTCAGCCGCTGGTCTGAGTGCACCGACCCGTCGACATACAGGCTGCTGCCGTTAAGGGGCAGGATATCGGTATCGCTGCCCGAAAAAATCGTGAACCCGAACGGGCCGCCCACCACCAGTTCCGCGGCCGCCGCCACCCTGATGCTGGCGCTGTCGATGCCCAGGACTCGCAGGAAGAACGTCTCGAAACTCTCGGTATACGTCAGCTCGAGCCGCCGGTTGCCGTTGGCGAAAGCGCTCGTCAGCTTGGCGCGCGCCAGCCCGTTTTCCTCCGCATAATCGCCCGCCACATCACTGGCGCTGGCGGCGCTGGGCAGGTACGCCGCCCCGGCCAGGCAGGCCGCGTCCACGCCGTTCTGCAGCCGGGCGTGCTGCAGATACAGATAGCCGACGTCCACCACCAGGCCGGCCAGCCCGGAAAATACGGTCAGCGCCAGCGCAAACAGCACGATGACGCCGCCTCTCTCGTTGTTCACGAGCCGTCTCAACATAAGCCGGCCCTCCTCACTCCATGCGCATTACCGCCCTGCCGGTCACATTGACCGTCGCCGGCAGGATAGCGTACTCCTCCCCCGACCAGGGGTTGGTGATGCTCGGCACATATGTCGGCACCGGATAAACCACCGTCACCGTCACCGCCGTATCGGTCGTTCGCGCCGTCAACACATCGGGGGTTATCGTCACCGTCAACTGGTCGGCGGAAAGCCCCGGCGCGGCGTTTTTTGTGGCGGCGGTAATTGTGGCGTTATCCTTGTGCACCGAGGCGGCCCTGGCCCCGACCCTGGCCGCCTCGGCGACCGTCACATAGTCGTGTAGCACCAGGCCGAACTCCATCATCCCCACCAGCAGCAGCAGAAAGACCGGCAGAACCAGTGCGAATTCCACGATCGCCTGGCCCCGCCTGTTGCGGACATACCGATAAATTGTTCGCACAGTCTTCCCCCTCCCGTCCAGCGTGACGCATACTTTCCTTCATTGTATCATCGCCGCCCGCGCCGCCGCATCGTGCCCCGGTCTTATTATCGTGAGCGGCAGGTCCCACCAGGCGTCTGGGCGATAAGTCCCATTTAACTGCACCGGCAAAAGGAAACCCCTCCGGTTAAACCGGAGGGGTTGGCGGTGTTGCGCATCAGCCGGCGGGCGGAGCAGCCGGTGTGGGATTGAGTTTCGGGCCGATGGTGTTGAACAGTCCCGTGATATCGGTCGCAAGGGACGACAGCGCGACGGCGACCACTACGCCCACGAGGGCCAGGATGAGACCGTACTCTACGAGGCCTTGGCCTTTTTCGTTGCCGATACGGGCACGCAGATAATTCCAGACATGACTCAGCATTTTTTCTTCCTCCCTGTATTTGAATTAAATTGGTAACCGGTTTGTGATTTAATTGTACCACCCCGCCCGTGCCCTGCCATCGACCGCAAGTCTTATCTTTGCTGGTCTGATGGTCTCAGGCCCGGCGGCGCCTGGTCCCATATAATACAGGGTTGCTGGTCCTATTCTCCCTTCAGCGGCACCTTTATCAGCACCTTTGTACCTCTGCCCTTGTGCGACTTCACCGCGAACTCGCCGCCCAGCAGCGAGATGCGCTCCTGCATCCCCATGATGCCGAAGCTCTCCGTCCCGCTCCGGTCGGCGTCGGGGTCGAAGCCCAGCCCGTCGTCCTCGACGAGCGCCGTCACCATCGTCGGGCGGTAATCGAGCCTGACCAGGACGGCGGTTGCCCTGGCATGCTTCTCGATATTCGTCAACGCCTCCTGCACCGTCCGGAAAAGGCCGACCTCGACATGGGGAACAAGCCGCTTCTCCTCGCCCGTCACCTTGATCTCCGGGTAGACCCCCGACCGCTCCCGCATCGTGTCCAGCACCCGCCGCAGCGTGGGCACCAGGCCCAGGTCGTCGAGCGTCATCGGCCGCAGGCCGAAAATGATCTTGCGCGTCTCCTTCAGCACAAAGCGGATCTGCTCCTGCAGATCCTTGAGCTCCTCGCGGGCCCTGGCTAGGTCGCTCTCGAGCAGCCGCTCGCACACCTCCGCCCGGAAGACGACATTGGCCATCGCCTGGGCCGGGCCGTCGTGGATCTCCCGCGCCACCCGCCGCCGCTCCTCCTCCTGGGCCTTGATGATCTTGGCGGCGAACGCCTGCCGCTGCTGCAGGGAATCGATCTGGGTCAGCACAGTCTCCATATGGTCGCCCAGAAAGCCCAGCGCGGCGCCCACCTGGGACACAAGGCCCTCGGCCCGCTGCAGCGTATCCTTAAGGTTGCGCAGGCGCAGCTCCATATCGTCCCGCTGGCGGCGGAGATTGCGTTCCTGCTCGCGGGCCACCTCCAGTTCGACGCGCACGTTCTCGGCGTCCTGGTAAGCCTGCTTCATATCCTCCTCGCTGAAGACCTTGAAATTGCGGTGCACCTCGGCCAGGCGCAGGCGGGTCCGCCGCTCCTTCTTCTCAAGCCCGTCGACGCGGATGATGATCTCGTTTGTTTCCTGCTTGATCCTCTCCAGATCCTTCTTAACATTCTCCATCTCGGCGCGGGCCGCCTCATAAATATCGAAAATCTGCGACTTGCCCTTCTCCACGGCCGCGATCGTCTGCTTGACAATTTTGTCGAGAACCCTCACGTCGATCTTTTGCATTGCCGCCACCTTTTATCGTTTTCTGTTGATTTCGCCGCCCGCTCCAGCATCCCTGCCGGCTATCAAAAAAGAGGGGCGCGCCCCTCTTTCAGTACTCGATATTGACGATCTTCCGCACCAGCAGCAAGCCGATCACCTGGCTGACCAAAGCCGCCGCCAGCATCATCTTGCCTATCGGGTGGGTGAACAGTGTATTCATATACCCTGGGTTGACAAGAAAGATAAATACCGCCAGCGCGAACGGCAGCACACCGATGATCAGCCCGGAAATCCGCCCCTGAGCGGTAAGCGTGCGGATCTCGCCCTTCAGCTTGATCCTCGCCCTGATCGTGCCGGCGATATTGTCGAGCACCTCGGCCAGGTTGCCGCCCAGCTGCCGCTGGATGAGCACCGCCGTGATAACGAGATCGAGATCGTCGCTGGCCAGCCGCTCGCCCATATTGGCGAGAGCCTCCTCGGTCGTAACGCCGAGGCTCATTTCCTTCAGCAGGCGGGCGAACTCAACGCTGATCGGCGGAGCCATCTCCCGGGAGACCATCTCGACGGCCTGCAGAAAGCTGTAACCCGTACGCAGCGAATTGGCCACCATAATCAGCGTGTCGCCCAACTGATTGTTGAACAGGCGCACCCGCCGCGCCGCCTTCACGCGCAGGATAAGCACCGGCAGCATATAGCCTATCGCCACTCCCGTCAGCGCCATTACGGTCTTGCCGCCGCTGACCAGGAACAGCCCAGCCGCGCCGGCCGCCATCGTTCCCACGCAAATGACCATAAACTCGGCACCCTTCAAGGGTAACCCGGCCTGGATCAGCTTATGTTCCAGCGTCTTCGACCGGCCCGACCATTCGAAATGGCGGCTCATGCTGCGGACAAAAGCCCGCCAGCCGGTCAGCGTCGTTCCCAGAGCCTCCGCAGCCTCATCCGCAGCGTCCGACACCTCGACATAACGGTTAATCCGCTCCCGCACCGCCTGCCGCGAAGACATGACCACATGCCAACCGGCAATGAGGCCCGTCAGAACGGCGACGAACGCGATCAGCGCTATTAGTCCCGCCACTTTCCACCCACTCCTTCTACCCCAGCAGCCGCTTCAGGCGGAACACCATCCCCCGCGCCTCTTCCTGGCTGTTCCAATCCTCGGCCGCTATGCCTCTGGCCAGATTGAACACCCCCTGCGACACAGGAGCTTCCCCATTTGTTAGAACAAAAGGCATGCCCCGGTTGACCGATGCCATAACCACCTTGCCGTCGCTCGGCAGCACCGCGGCAAAGGAGCGCCGCAGGCTCTCCTCGACCTCCCGCACATCCATGCCGCCCTCGCCGCTCGCCCGGTTGAGCACCAGCTTTATCTTCTCCCCGCTGTAAGCCAGTGAATCCATTATCTCCAGGCACAGCTTCACATTCTTGATCGTCGGCAGATCGAGGGCGGAGACCACCAGCACCTGATCGGCCTCGTCGAGGGTCGCCAGCATTGCCTCGCTGAAAGAGGGGGCGGTATCGACGATGATATACTGGTAAACGGTGCGCAGCACCTTCAGGATGGCCGTCAGGTGGGCGGCCGTGACAAGCTCCGCCTGCTCGGGCCTGAGCGGGGCGGCCAGCACATCCACATAATCGTTGTAGCGGGTGAGATAGCCGGCCAGATGCTTGCCGTCCAGGTCTTCGATATCGGCGACTAGATTGGCGACCGTCGCCTTCGGAAGGATGTTGAGGAAAAGGCTGACATCGCCGAACTGCAGGTCGGCGTCAACGATGCATACCCGCTGCTTGGTTCTGGCAGCGAGCGCCACCGCCAGGTTGACGGCGATCGTCGTCTTACCGACGCCCCCCTTGGCGCTGAAGACGGTCGTCACCGTTCCCTTTTCCGTCTTCGGCTCGAAAGCCACCACCTTGCCGCGCTGCTGGGCGGTGGCGTAGACCTGCCTGATCGTCTGCAGCAATTCGTCGCCGCTGAACGGCTTGGTGAGATAATCCTTGGCCCCGGCATTCATCGCCCGCCGCAGATACTCTTTCTCCCCCTGCACGCTCATGATCACGATGCTCGCCTGCGGCGCCTCGGCAGCCAGCCTGCTGGTCGCGGTGATGCCGTCCATGCCAGGCATGTTGATGTCCATGAGGATGATATCCGGCTGCAGCTCCTTGGCCCGGGCGATCGCCGTCTCGGCGTCGGCCGCCTCCCCGATGACGGCGATCTCGGGATGGAACTCGATCAGCTTGCGGATGTTTTCGCGCGTCGCCTGGATATCGTCGGTGATGAGAACGCTAATTTTTGCCGCCACTCTTCTTACCTCCCCAAGGGTCTTCTATGACCTTTTCCTGTAACTCCGGGGACATGTTTGGCACGTATTCCTGCGGGTTAACCACCGTCGGTGTGATGAGAATTATCAGCTCGGTCTCGCCGCGGGAAAAAGAGGTGCTTGTGAACAGCTTGCCCAGCACCGGGATATTCCCGAGCAGCGGAAGCTTATACACGTCTTTGGTAACCTCGTTGGCAATCAGCCCGCCGAGGGCCATTGTCTGTCCGGACGACAAAGCGATCGACGCTTCAGCCTTCCTGGTATTAATCGGCGGCACCTGGAAATTGGCGCTGATGCCGATCTTATGGCCGCTGCTCCAGTCGGGCGTGCTTACCTCAGCCTTGATCTTGCTGTTGATCAGCCCCTGGCGGTTGACCTCGGGAGCGATCTCCAGCTTGATGCCGAATTCCTTCCACTCCACCGTCACCGCGCCGTCCTTTACCGACACCGGTATGGGAATCTCGCCGCCCACGAGGATATTGGCCTTCTCGCCGCTCAGGGTAATCAAGTTCGGCTGCGACAGGATGCGGGCATTGCCGTTCTTGATCAACGCGGAAAGCGCCCCGTAGATATTACTATAGCCACCCATATTCCCGAGAGTCCGGTTGCCCATCACCGAGTTGGCAATCCCCTGGCCGAACAGGAAAGTGCCCGGCTTGGTGGGGTCGTTGCCCCACTGGATTCCCAGGTCGTCCTTATTGTTGCGGTTCACCTCGATAACCCGGGCTTCGATCTTGACCTGGACAGGCCTGATGATCTCCAACAGGTTGACCACCTTTTCCCCGTACGCGCCGGCCACCTTCTCGGCCCGCATCTTCTGGTACTGGTCGTTCACACTGCCCTCGAGGATGACATTCTTGCCCACCTTGCTCACGCGGATATCGTCATAACCGAGAATCGCTCTGATATCGTTGGCGATCTGCGTGTCGTTGGTGCCGACCTCCACATCGTAGCTCGCCCGTCCGGCCGCCGACCAGATATGGAGCGTCGTTACCCCCGGTTGCTTGCCGACCACCACCATCTCGACCCCGGATACCACGATAACGTCGGCCACCTCCGGATTGGCCACAGCCACCCGCTCCACACCGTTGATCGAAACGACCTGGGACTGACTGACCGCCACCGCTATTTTCTGGTTGGCCGCCGCCGGCGCCACCTGCAGCAGCAGGCAGAGCATCATCAACGCTATTACCTTCACAGTTACGCTCTTCATTATATAACCTCCGCCGGCCTCAGTTGACCGGGACCATTTCCGTTTTCGTCCCGCGGATAACCTGAATCCCCTTGGCCGCCGGCGCCGGCGCGGACGGCGGGCTGGCCGCTCCCTGCGCGGGCGCCGTGGGGCCGGAGGCATTCACGATGTCCCGGGGCTTCAGCGCGTTGGCGACAACGACTCCCTCGCCCGGCAAGTAAGGCCGCAGCGCCAGCCGAATCTTGCCCTTCTCGTCAGCCACCGCCAGCCGGGTAGCCTCATCGGGAGAAACCGCCAGCGTCACGGTCATCTTTGCGGCCGTCTCCTTCTTGGCTCCACCGTCGGCAGCGCCCGCCTCCGTCTCGCGGTTAAACGCCAGCACCTTCACATTCTGAAGGAATATCTGGCTGAGATGCTCGCCGACGGTATTGGGATCGAAAGTCACGATAATATCGACAAAATCGCCTGGTTTCACCATTCCGGCCACGCCGGTCACCTCTGTCACCGCCACCGTTACCGCCCGCTTATCCTTGGGGATAATGCCGGAAAAGGTGCCCGACTTGCCCTCAATGAAAAGCCGGCGCTGGGTGATCTGCTCACCGGCGACGATCTGCTCGCGGGCCACCACCCCGACCGCCTTGTTGATATCCTGAAGCGCTCCGGGCTGGATATATTCGGCCGGCACATTCATCAACTTAAGCATTTCAGCGCTTATTTGCGTTTTCGGCGGGATGTCGGCCTTAGCCACCACCACCGGCACCCCCGGCTTGACGGTCCGGGCTGCCAGGCTCTGCAGATAGCTATAGACGAGTACGGCCGCCAATAAACTGAAAACCAGGGCGATAACGACCAGCCCTTTGGTCGATAACTTCTTCACGTCTTTCCCTCCAATGGTTCCACTGCTGCCATGCTTTAATTGTAGCGCAAACCATCCGCCGCCTCATCCGACCATTGCCTTAAACCTGCGGCCGCTGCAGTCTCGTTTTTATGGGACCACGGACCCACCGACCAAGCAGGCCGCTGAAAAACATCGTCTGGCTACGCTGCGCTGAAAAAACGAGGACGGTCCTTCCGGACCGTCCAAAAAGCTTCCTGCAATTATTATAGCCACCTGCGTTGGCGGAAAAAGCGCACCATCACCAGCCCCGCCAGGATCATCACCGCCCACACCGCCGGATAACCGTACTCCCATTCCAGCTCCGGCATATACTTGAAATTCATCCCGTAAACCCCGGCGAGGAACGTCAGCGGGATAAAAATGGTCGAGATGATCGTCAGCACCTTCATAATCTCGTTCAGTCTGTTGCTGATACTCGACAGATAGATGTCCAGCATCCCGGACAGAATATCGCGGTAAGTCTCGAGCGTATCGATCACCTGGATGGTATGATCGTAAGCGTCGCGGAAATACGGCAGGTTCGCCTGCCGTATCAGCGGCGACTCGCCGCGGCTAAGCGCGCCGACGACCTCGCGCAGCGGCCACAGCGCCTTGCGGAAAAAAAGCATCTCCCGCTTGAGGAAGTGGATGTCCTGCAGCGTCCCCTGCCCCGGCCGGGTTACCAGGTCATCCTCCAAATTCTCCAGCCGCTCCCCGAGGTCTTCGAGAACCACAAAATAATTGTCGACAACGGTATCGATCAGCGAATAGGCCAGATAATCGGCGCCCTCGCGCCGGATGCGGCCCTTGCCGCCGTTGATCCGCTCGCGGACCGCCTTAAAAAGCTCCCGCCCGCTCTCCTGAAACGAGAGCACATACCCGTCGCCGACAATCAGACTTACCTGCTCGCCGCCCATCGTCCCGTCCTGCTCAAGGAAGAACGCCTGCAGCACAATATAGAGGTAATCGCCGTAATCTTCCTGCTTGGGTCGTTGGTGGGTGTTGAGAATATCCTCCAGCACCAGCGGGTGGATGGCGAACGCAGCGCCGATCTTCTCGATCAGGCCGACATTTTGGAGCCCGTCCACACTTATCCACGTCACCGTATCCGCCGACCGAAAAGCCGCCAGCCTCGTGATATCGTCGGCGCCCCGTTCGCGGGCGCCGGCGGCGTCGTAATCTAACACCGTCACCTTCGCGGCCCGGCCGTAATCGCGGCCCACATGGACAAGCGACCCTGGCGGCAGACCTGCCTTGCCGGCCATGCTGTGCTTCTTCACGGACATCCTCAGCCTCCTCGCGGCGGGCGGACCCGAGCCGCCCTCATCAGTGCTACCGATATATTCTTTTCCGCCCGCCCGACTCCTTTATGCCAAAGAAATATTTACCGCCGCTGGGTAAAACTCGCCATGGCGGGAAGCCGGTCCCTGCGCCCCCATAACCCTGTTGTCACTCCGCCGTAAGTCTCGAAACAAACACAAAAAAGAGGCGAGCTTTTAGCCCACCCCTTTCAAGATCAGTCAATCACTCCGTCGCCGTCAACTCGGCCCCAGCTCCTCCCAGACGAGGATGCCGGCCTTGGCAAATCCGTTGAAAGTCGCCGCCGACGCCGAAGTGTACGCGCCGCAGTTCGGCACGATATTCTTACTTATTTTGTTTAGCGATAATCTCGCATCCTTTTGCGGACAACGTTGCGTCCACCCAGGCCCTATCGTACTTCCCGGCCTCGATCTGCCTGAATATCTCCGCTTCCTTCGCCATCGTCGCCTTCGTCTTGGCAAACAGTTCTTCGGCTTCGTCGGGCCGGATGACGACTACACCATCTTCGTCGCCGACAATAATATCGCCGGGATTTACGATCACATCGCTGCCGCAGGCTATCGGCACATTGATCTCTCCAGGCCCGTCCTTATACGGTCCCTTGGGAACGGCGCCAAGCGCGTACACGACGAAATTCTCCATCAGGCTCAGAGCGGCTTTGTCCCTGATCATCCCGTTAACAATGAAGCCCCTGATCCCCCGCGTCGCGGCGTAGCGGCACATGATTTCGCCGAGAATGGCGTTCGGGGTGTCGCCCTGCGCGTCGATGACGATTACGTCGCCGGATGCCGCCATATCGATGGCCTTGTGCACGAGGAGATTGTCGGCCCCGCGTGTTTTCACGGTAAACGCTGTCCCGAGAAGCCGCACGTCGCCTGCTTTGTTTACCGGCTTTAACCGCCAATCGAGACACCCGAACCGGTTCATGTTATCGGAAACATTAGAGGTTGCGAAATCCCGGAACTTTTCCACAAGATCAGGGCTGGGCCGTTTGAAATCTGCGTAAATTCTAAAACCGATATTCGCCATTTTAATCCCCCTGTGCGATTATCTTCTCCGGCGCTTTCCCCAGCCCTTCTACAGGCCGTTTATGACATTCAGGGGCTTCTCGTTCCGTTCCGCCCTCTGAATGTTGGCGATGCAAAAATCGAACACCCGCAGGTAATTGTCAAGGGTAGCGGCGCCAATATGGGGCGTTGTGAGCACATTTTCAAACTGGAGAATATCTGCGCCGGCGGTAAACGGCTCGGGATCAAACACATCCAGGCCGGCGCCGGCGATATTTCCTGCCTTTAACGCCTCCACCAGCGCTTTCTGGTCGACGATCGGCCCCCGCGCCGTATTAATAAGAACGGCGTTTTTCTTCATTTTCGCCAGCTCGCTCCTGCCGATAAGGCCACGGGTGCTTTCCAGCCAGGGGACGTGGATCGTAACGATATCCGCCTGCGCGAGCAATTCATCAAGGCCGCAGTATGTAATGCCGAGTTCCGCTTCAACTTCCGGCTTTAAGCGATACACATCGTAATATACGACCTTAACGCCAAAGGGCAACAATCTCTTTATCACCTCGCGGCCGATAGCACCCGCGCCGATCACGCCGATGGTCTTCCCCAACAGTTCAAAGCTCTCGTGCCGATATGTCCACGAAATCCATTTCCCTTCTTTGGCCGCACTATTCAAGATAATCAGTTTGCGGTACAAAGCGAGCATGAACAGGATGGTAAGCTCGGCCACCGAGCTGGCATTGGTCCCGAGAGTAATCGAGACAGGCACGTTCCGCGACTTGGCATGTCCGATATCGACATTGTCGTACCCGACGCCTGTTCTCTGCACCATCTTAAGGGAAGGCGCTTTATCGATGACCTCCTTCGTCACCAGATAATTGGTCGCCAAAAAGTAGTTCGCCTCTTCGATCGTTCCCTTAACCCCGTAAACGGGATCGAGGAATTTGATTTCCAGCCCCTCAGGACAAACTCCGAGCAGCACCTTTTCCATTTGCCCGCTTATCTTGTCCAGGTACAAAACCACGCTCATAATAATTCCTCCCGCTCTTTGCCGTGGATTATCATTCCTAATAGTAAGAAGCAGTTGCTGTTGTTTACCGTCACTTCATCGTGCTGGGAATTAAGAGGATCAACTCGGGAACGAAGGTAACTAACAAGAGAACCCCGATCAGCGCCATCAGCAATGGGAAAACCGATCTTGTTATCCGTTCAATGCTTATCCCGGAAATGCTCTGGGCGACAAACAGGTCCACGCCGACCGGGGGTGTAATGCAGCCGATCGCCAGGTTAACCGTCATAATAACGCCAAACGCCACCGGATCAATGCCAACCTTGGTAATGACCGGGAACAGCACCGGCACAAGGATGGAAATCGCGGCCGTCGCGTTCAGGAACGTGCCCACGAACAGCAACAGCACGTTAATAAGCATCATAATGTACAGCGGGTTGGTTGTCAGGCTGAGAAACAAAGCGGCCATCGCCTGCGGGATGCGGTTAGCGGTTAAAATCCAACTGAACAGGCCGGCCATACTGATGATAAACATTACAATTGCCGTGGCTACTACGGCCTTTCCCATTATCTTGGGTATGTCGGCGAATTTTTTCTCTTTGTAGATAAACAAGGTAACAAACAAGCCATAAAAAGAAGCAATTGCGGCCGACTCCGTCGGGGTGAAAATGCCACCATATATCCCGCCGAGAATTATAACCGGCATCATCAAACCCCAAGAGGCGTCGATAAACGTCTTCCAGACCGTTTTGATATCGGAGCGTTTTTCACCCACATACCCGCGTTTTTTAGCCTGGAAGTATATTACCACCATCATCGCCAGTCCCATGAGGATCCCCGGTATGAATCCGCCGAGAAACAGCTCGCCGATTGAAACGCCGGCGACGACGCCGTAAACGACCATCGGCGTACTGGGCGGAATAACAATACCGGTTGTGCCGGCTGCAGCGATAACCGCCGCCGAGTATTCCTCATCATAGCCCTTTTGCTTCATCGCCGGAATCAAACTGGAGCCGATAGCGGCGCAGGTCGCCGCAGACGAGCCGGAAATAGCCGCGAAAAACATCGCCGTTACCGTGGCAACCATGGCCAGACCGCCTCTTATGCTGCCGACCAGCGTATACACGAAATCAATCAGTCGCTTCGATATGCCGCCTTCGGTCATTACCGCCCCCGCAAACATAAAAAACGGCACGGCGAGGAGGGGAAAGGAATTGTTCGCCGCCAGGATTTTCTGGGCGACAACCGTCATCGTTACAGTCCCGTCCACCAGCAGCGCAACCACGGTCGCAAGTCCCAAAGCCACACCTATGGGAGCGCCGACGGCTAACAGAAAAATGAAGGCTCCGAACAGGATTAAAGAAATCATCTACTTCCCTCCCTGCGCTTGACAGCCGCCGGTTTTCTCCCGGATCAGTTTAAGAAATATTTCGCCGGAATATATCAGCATCAGCAGTCCGCTGATTGGCACCGAAGCGTAAACATACCCCATCGGCAAATCCGTGGCTGGTGCGTACTGTTCCATTGTAGCCGCCGATATCTCCACGCCGGACCACGACATAATCGCGAAAAAAACCATACTGGTCACGGCAACGAAAACTTTCATGGTCCACTGCGTTTTCGCCGACACCCGCACAAGCACAAGATCCACGTTGATATGGCTCATCTGCTTTACACAGATGGCCGAACCCAGCAAAGCAATATAGATAAACATAAAGCGGGCGATTTCCTCCGTCCACTCCAACGGTGCGCTCATCAAATACCTCGTCAGCACCTGAGCTCCCGCACAGAAGGTCATCACACCGAAGCAGGCGATACTAGCCCATAACACGATTTTGTTTAAATTGTCCGTAAACCGTCCAAACGCTTCCATAGCTATCTCCTTACAATAAAGTGCTTGCGTACGGACAGTAGCCTGTCCGAAAAGCGAATGCCGCGGCAAGGGACGCCCGCAACCCGACAATCGGCTGCAGGCGCCCGTCGCTGCATTTCCTAACGAAAGCCGCGGACATACCTGACGGTGTTTTTGCCATGACCTCTGCCCCTTTTGGGGCGAGCTATTTTGTCGAAGCTATTTTGTCGATCAAATCCTTGCCGACAACCTTCTCAAATTGTCCCCAGACGGGTTTGACGGCGGTTATAAACTGCTGCTTTTCGTCGGCGGTCGGTGTGTAAACCTGCATGCCCGCCTTCTTCAACAGCTCAAGTTTCTCCAAGTCTTCCTTAACCACCAGATCGCGCTGGTACTTTGTATACTTTTTGAACGTCTCGATGATGATCTTCGCGTTCTCGTCGCCGACCTTCTTGGCAAGGTTATTGCTCACAAGAACGATAGACGGCGAATACGAATGCTCGTCAAGAACCAGATACTTCTGCACCTCATAGAACCGTTCGGTGTAAATATTGCCGATAGGGGCGTCGGCGCCGTCGACAGTCTTTTGCTGCAGCGCGGTATATAGCTCGCCATAAGCCATGGGAGTGGGGCTGGCGCCCAGCAGTTTTGTCATCTCGATATATACCTTGTTTTCCATTACCCTGATTTTAAGACCCTTCATATCGGCGGGACTTTTGATCGGCCTTACATTATCCATGAAATGTCGCACGCCGTTTTCCCATGTGGTGACATACGTGCCGACGGCATTCACGCCGCTGAAAATCTCCTTGGCCAACGGGCCGTCGAAAACCTTGTACGCATGCTCCCTATCCCTGAATATGTATGGCAAGTCGATAACCTGAACCTTGGGAGCAAACTGGGCCAAAACGGCCGACGATGTAAGGACGATATCGATCGAGCCAAGCTGCAGCCCTTCATTCATCTCCCGTTGCTGACCCAACTGGTTGGAAGGAAAAATCTGAATCTCCACCGCGCCTTTCGTCTTTTCGGCAACCTCCTTCGCGACCGCCTCTGCCGCTACATGATAAGGATGCGAAGGTGCCGAAACATGCCCGAGTTTCAGCACGACTTTTCCCTTGGGCGCGGCGTTTTCCTTAGCCGGCTTGTTTCCGCCCGAACAGCCCGTCAATACGGCCGTCAGCAGCATAACGATAGCGAGCGCCAGACCCATAGCCATCTTGAAGTTTCTTTTCACTTTGTTCACTCCTTCTCTTCGCCTCTTCTTACGCCTCGCGGGTTTGCAGGGAATGGTAATTGACGGCCGCCCGCGCCTCTTTCAGAGAACATCCTTCCCTTATCTTCTGCTCGACCAACTTTTCCTTCGTCTCAATCTCGGTGGCAATCTTAAGCACATCCTCCGCCCGTTTCAGGGGAACGACCACAACGCCGGTGCCGTCGCCGACGATCAGGTCGCCAGGGATAACCTGCACGCCTGACACGGAAACGGGAATATTGACCTTATCGACAAAAACCCTGTCCTTGCCTGTAACCATATAGGTCCCCTTGGTAAATATCGGATACTGCAGGCTTTTTACCACCGGAACGTCCCGGCACACGCCGTCGATCACCGTGCCGGCAATCTTCCGCTGGCTCGCGCTCAGCGCCATGATATCCCCCCAGACGGTGCAGTCCAGCCGTCCGGAATTATCAATCACCACTACCTCGTTTGGCTCGACATCATCCAGAAAATCGCCGACAGTGCCCTTTATCTCCCCGCACGGGACATAATGAACCGTAAACGCCTGGCCGCAGAGGCGAGTGCCTTCGACAACCGGCTTTATACCCAGAAGTCCGCCCCTGATCCCGAGTCTGTCCAAGGCGTCCGATATGCTTGTCGTGTCCAGCTTCTTATATTCGTCAATTACTTCTTTACGCAAGCGAATTTTTTCGTCCATTGTCACCCATCCTATCCTGATTATGCCTTCAGCATTTTCTCGTAGCTGTACTTGGTATCCACCTCTAACATCGATGCGCCGTTCCTGATTTCTCTGATCATACTTTCTTCCTTTTCGAACAACTCTTCCGCTTTTTTCAAAACATCCTCGAACCTTTCCTGGGGAACGACGACAACCCCGCTCCTATCGGCTATTATCACATCGCCGGGGCGAACCTGGACTCCCCCGAACTGAACCATAACATTTGTCGCTTCTTCCATAATCCGTCCCCTGGCCGTTGCCACAACCGCTCCCCGGGCGTATACACTGAAGTCCGCCTCCAGGTAATCGTCCACATCGCGGCAGGCGCCGTCGATCACGACGCCTTCTATTCCCTTGGCCTTCGCGCCGTTGGCCAGAATGCCCCCCCAGCAGGAAGTGTCCAACCGGCCGCCGTTGTCGACCAGAATAACATCGCCCTTCTTGGCGGCCTCGATCGCTTTCACGCCCAGGTGGGTGGTGCTCTTGGTCAGTCCGGCCGCTGTCAATTTTATCGTGACCGCCTCGCCGACAATCTTCTTGCACCCCTCCCATATCGGCCTAACCCCGTAGGTCGATCCTTTCAGCCCCAGCGCATCCAAGGCGTCGGACACGTTCGTGGTCGATAATTTTCTCAGCCTTTCGCGGTAGTCTTGGTTCATGATATAGCCCCCTTATGTCAATTTTAATTG
This sequence comes from Sporomusaceae bacterium, assembly GCA_031460455.1. NCBI lineage: Bacteria > Bacillati > Bacillota > Negativicutes > Selenomonadales > Sporomusaceae > Sporomusaceae bacterium. The sequence goes on along the minus strand of JAVKTQ010000002.1, from coordinate 19,553 downwards.
CTCGCCCCCGAGAGTGTGTCCCGATAGTGCACAATTTGTATTCAGCCTGTCGACAATAGCAGCCAATTAAACCGCGAGAGCGCTTTCTGGGCAATCTCGCGTTAAATTCGAGGGTTTGGGTTGTCCGGCTACTTGTTCATAATCAGCATCTTGGAAATATCCAGCGTACTAGCCTTTACGTTGTGCAAATGTTTTTTCAGGCTCTCCTCGCAGGCCTTCAAATCCTTTTTCCGCAGAAGATGGATAATCTCCTGGTGCTCTTGCTTGGAGCTGATCAGCCGGTTCGGGTCGCGGGCGGCCATCCGTCTGAACCGTTCAATCTGAACGTTGAGAATGCCGAGGAATTGCTTGAGCCGATAATTGCCCGCCTTGTCGACGATCAAAGAATGCAGGCACTTGTCCGCTTCGTGGAGGGCCTCCTTCGAGCTATTCTCATCCAACGCCGCAAACATATTCCCGACCCTTTTCAACTCCTCTTCCGTAATCTTGTCATACGCCAACTGCAAGGCGCATACTTCCAGCATCGTACGCAGATTAAAAATCTCCTCGATATCATACGGCGTTATCTCGGATACAAAAGTTCCCTTCAGCGGATAATGCGAAACCAGCCCGTCCGAGGCCAATTCCTTCAACGCTTCCCGCACCGGAGTACGGCTAATTTTCAGGGCTGCCGAAATTTCGGTCTCGATAATCGGCGCCCCCGGAGGCAGCTGATTCGAAAGAATAGCCTCCAGTAAGTAATCATATACTTGCTTTCTGCGATTCATTATCTAACTTCTCACCATCTTTTTTAGTATACAGTCTGTCGACAATAAAATATTACCATTTGCAGAAGCTTGTGTCAACGGAAAACCGAAATCCCGTTGATAGCAAAAGCCGGCCGGGCAAAAAGAAAGGGCACCTCTCCCGCTGGGGAAAGATGCCCGGAGACAGTCAATCACACCGTCGCCGTCAACTCGGCCCGCAGCTCCTCCCAGACGAGGATGCCGGCCTTGGCAAATCCGTTGAAAGTCGTCGCCGACGCCGAAGTGTACGCGCCGCAGTTCGGCACCAGGATGAGGTCGTCCACCGCCAGCGGCGCCGTCGGCTTATCGCGGAACATCACGTCAAACGAATCGCAGCTCGGCCCGGCGAAAGTGGCGGCAATCTGTTTGCCCTCGCGGAAGGTTTCCAGGGCGAAATCCCAATGATCGAAGATTACCCCTGAGAATGTCCCGTACAGCCCCTCGTCGAGAAAATACCACTGCTGGTTGTTGCGGGTCTGGACGCCGATCACGCGCGTGATAAGGTTGACGGCCGTGCCGCAGATAAAGCGGCCCGGTTCGCTCCATATCTCGGTGTCCGGGAAAGCGGCCAGAGCCGCCCTGATCTCGGCCATCATCGCCGTCACATCCACATTCTCCTGCGGCGTGGGGATGGGGAACCCGCCGCCGATATCAAGGTATCGCAGCTTGAAGCCGTCCGCCGCCGCTGCGTCGGCCAGCCGCCGGCAGACCCCGATAGCCTCGGTGTACGCCTTGGCGCTCGTCGACTGGCTGCCGACGTGGAAACACAGCCCCGCTACATCCAGCCCCTGCTCGCGGGCCAGCCTCAGAAGCCGGAGAGCGTCCTCGGGCGGTGCACCGAACTTCTTATTGAGATCGACCAGCGCCTGCGGGTTGTCCACCCTGATCCTCAGCAGCACCGTGCCGCCGGGAATTGCCCGGGCGATGCGGGCAATCTCGTTTTCGCTGTCGAACGTGAACCTGTTGACGCCGGTGCGGCGGGCAACCGCCAGACCGCTGGCCGTCTTGATCGGATTGGCGTATATGATGCGATCGGGAGCCACGCCCATCGCCGCCAGTTCGAGCATCTCGCCGTCGGAAGCTACATCGAAGCACGAGCCCTCGTCCGCCAGCGCCGTCACCAGCCGCTTCTCGGGGTTAGCCTTCACGGCGTAATGAACCTTTACTCCGGGCAGGTGTTCGGTGAGAAACCGGTAGTTGGCCTTCACCTGGTCGAGCGACAGGACCAACAGCGGTGTGCCGTACTTTTCCGCCAGCGACTCGGCCGCCGGACGGGTGAGCTTAAAATAGGATTGCATGTCAATCACCCCGCCTTTCTGGTCCTAGCGGAAATCCGCAATTTCCGCAGACTGAAGAACCCGGACTCCCGCCCATGTGCCCGGCTAAAGTCGGGTTCTCCGTCAGATACCCATGAAACATACGCTATGATTTTAACACAATCCCCCGAAAGTGCAAGCGGAAATTTTCCGCCTCCCGAACACCGCCGAACTCAGGCTGTGAAAGGCTTCGCAGTTACAGCCTTTCCGCCAGTTCGCGGCCAAACCGCACGCAGTTTGCCAGCGACTCCTCGCCCGGGTACCACAGCTCCCGTTGGCCGTCGCCCACCAGTGCGAAGCCGCCCTTCTGGAGCTCCTCGCCGATGAGCTTGATCGCTTCGCCGCTCCAGCCGTACGCGCCGAACGCCGCCGCCTTCTTGTTTTTGAATCCCAGGCCCCTGATCTCCTCCATGATGCCGGCGACCGACGACAACACCCCTTTGTTGACTGTCGGCGAGCCGACGACAATCGCCTTGGACTTGAAAACCTCGCCGATGATGTCCGTTTTGTCCGAGCGGGCCGAATTATAAAGCTTAACCGTCACCGCCGGATCGGCCTCGCGGATGCCCTGGGAGATCGCCTCGGCCATGCGGCGGGTGCCGTTCCACATCGTATCGTAAATAATCGTGATCTGGTTCTCCTGGTAGTCGGCCGCCCACCCGGCGTATTTCTCCACGATCTGCAGGGGGTTGTCCCGCCAGATTATGCCGTGGCTCGGCGCGATCATCGCCACCGGCAGGCCGAGGCCCACCACCTCTTTGATCTTCTTGTCCACCAGCTTACTGAACGGCGTAAGGATGTTGGCGTAATACTTCAGCGCCTCCTGATAAAGCTCGGCCTGATCGACAAGATCGTTGAACATCTTTTCCGACGCGTAGTGCTGGCCGAAAGCGTCGTTGCTGAACAGCACCGCGTCGCCCGTCAGGTAGCAGAACATGCTGTCAGGCCAGTGCAGCATCGGCGCCTCGATGAACACAAGCTCCTTCGAACCCAGGCTGAGCCTGTCGCCCGTCTTCACTGTCCTGAAATCCCAGTCCTGGTGGTACTGTCCCTTGATCGACTTCACCGCGTTGGCAGTGCAATAAATGGGCGTGCCGGGAATCTCCCGCATAAGTTCGGGCAGTGCGCCGCTGTGGTCGACCTCGCCGTGGCAGGCGACGATATAATCGATTTTCTTCAGATCGATCTCGTTCTTGAGGTTGGCGACGAACTCCTTCGCGAACGGCGCCCAGACGGTGTCGATCAGCACCGTCTTTTCGTCCCTGACCAAATAGGAATTGTAACTCGAGCCCCGCTGGGTATGGTATTCCTCGCCGTGGAAGCGGCGGAGCTCCCAGTCGACCTTGCCCACCCAGGTAATGTTATCCTTCAAAATAAAACCCATCTGTTTCGCCTCCCGGAAATATCTCTTAACAGATTATTCGTCACCTTTATCCGGCGCTCCTGCAAGGCCTGCGGAGCCAGTCGCCGCGCGGCAGGCGGGCGTTCGGTATTCCTAAAAGCTCCACGCCTCCCCGGGCAAGCCGGTATTCGCCATTTCCTTTTAGCTTGCGCCGCCGCCGCAAAACAATTCGCCCGTACCGACGAAAAAACCGCGGTCAAAAAACCGCGGTTTTCCTGCCTAAACCATATACACGCGCTCCGTCCCCGCCGGCCAGCTCCGTTCGGCGAACCGCGTCCCGTCGCCGCCCAGCAGCACCACTGTCGACGAGCGGGTGCCGTAATCGGCGCTGGCGATGAACACCGGCGACAGCGTCCGCTCCCATGCCAGTCCCACCCCCGTATCCGGCAGCGCCGCGTCCGGCGCGGGCGCTGCGTCGGCCAGCAAGGCGAACAACCCCGCAGCGAGATCCCCGTCCCGGCCGGCCAGGCAAGCGGCCAGCCCCGTCTTCGCCTTCGCCACCTTCGGCCAGGGCGTGTCCAGCAGCTGATTGCTCAATCCGTGGACGCCGGTCGCCACCGCGGCGACGGTATCCGTGCGGCTGGCATAGTACCACAGCCCGCCGGCGTCGCCCGCCAGCAGATTGAACCCGTTGTAATCCCCGCCGGCCGCCCTTACCCGCTCCAGATACTCCCGGGCAGCCAGCGCACCGCAGAGGTAATTGCGCACCAGTTCGCCGCGTGAGCGGGCGTCCGGCCGGTTGGCGGCCGGGTCGCGGTAATTGGTCAGAGCGGCAAATCGCCCGTCGCGGGTCACGCCAAGCCATGTCCCGCCTTGCTCCAGATCCCGCCCGGCCAGCATGCCGGGGCACTCGGGCCAATAATCTGCCGGGGCGGTCGGCCGGCGGTAAAATTCGTCCCGGTTGGCGGCGACGACAAGACTGTAGCGGGGATGGACTTTATATGCAAACGCGATCAGACACATGCTGTACTCCTCATTATATTTATTGAGATTCGTATTGGGCGGACTTGCCTTTCAGTTCTTGTTCTCCACCGGCCCCGCCTCCACCTGCCGCCGGCCGTCCCCCCATATCATGCCACCCCGATAATAATCTCCCAATTTTTAGCATAAACATCTTGACAGACAGGTTTACATCATGCTATTTTTAAAACAAACGTTTAAAACAATTGTTTGCTTGCGAGGTGACGATATGGAAAAAGATACCCGCACAAAGCTGATTGAGACCGCGACCCCCATGTTCGCCGACAAGGGTCTCGCCGGTGTGTCGGTACGCGAACTCGCCCAGGCGGCCGGCGCCAACGTCGCCGCCGTCTCCTACCACTTCGGCGGTAAAGAAGGGCTCTACCACGCCGTGCTGGAGTACCAGTTCGAGCCCATCGCCGCGGCGCTGGAGCGCATCCAAACCATGTCCTCCCTTCCTCCGCTCGAGCGCCTGTCCCACTACGCCTCGCTTGTCGCCGGCGTCCACCGCCAGCGCCCCTACCTGCTGCGCTTCGTACACAGCGAATTGACAAGTCCTACCGCCGCCTTCGAAGCGGTCGTCAAAAAATACATCCCGCGAATATTCCGGTTCCTCCGCCAAACACTCGAAGACGGCGTCGCCGCCGGCGACTTCCGGCCCGGCCTCGACCTCGGCTTCGCCACCATCTCGCTGGCCGGAATACTGAATTTTTACTTTATCGTCAAGCCTATGGCCAGCCAGCTCTTGCCCATCAACGAGTTTTCCGACGAACGGTACGTTTCCCAGGCGTTCGCCATTTATCTCAACGGCATCAGGAGGAAAGACAATGAATAAGCGGCTTATCATCGTCGGCGCCGTCATCTTCCTCGCCCTCGCCGCCCTCGCCGGCTACAAACTCTACATGGCGCGCGAAGACGGCATCACCGCCACCGGCACCATCGAAGTCACCCGCGCCGACGTCATGCCCAAGGTCAACGGCTACCTCGGCGAACTTAAAATCCAGGCCGGCGACACGGTCAAAGCCGGCCAGACGGTAGCCCGCATCGCCCGCCCCGATCTCGAAGCCCAGCTCCTGCGCGACGAATCGGCCCTCGTCAAGGCCAAGGTCCAGCTCGACGACCTCGAGAAAGGCGCCCGCAGCCAGGAACGCAGCGAAGCGGCCGCCAACCTGGCCTCCGCCCAGGCGGTGTACGACAAAGCCCGCACCGACCTTGAACGTTACCGCTCGCTCCACAAGAGCGGCGCCATTTCCACCCAGCAGCTTGACGCCGCCCAGTCCGGCTACGACGTAGCCCTCAGCTCCCTCACAGCCGCCCGCTCCCGCCAGAGCCTCGTCGAAGAAGGCAACCGTCCCGACGCCATCGAAGCTCAGCGCCAGGAAGTTAAAAGGTCGCAAGCCATCGTCGACGCCAGCCGCGCCCTCCTCGCCGACACCGTCGTCGCCAGCCCGATAACCGGCGTCGTGCTGACCAAAAACTTCGAGAACGGCGAATACATCAACCCCGGCTCGGCGATCGCCACCGTCGGCGACATGAGCGACTGCTGGGTGAAAGTCTACATCTCCTCCACCCAGCTCGGCCTCATCAAGGTCGGCCAGCAAGTGTCCGTCAAAGTCGATTCCTTCCCCGGCCGCACCTTCCCCGGCGCTATCAAGGAAATCAGCCAGAACGCCGAATTCACCCCCCGCCAAAGCATCACCCAACGCGAGCGGGCCAACCTTGTTTTCGCCGTCAAAGTCAAGGTCGACAACGCCGAAGGCATCCTCAAACCCGGCATGCCCGCGGATGTGGTCATAAAATGATCGCCCTCGAAAACCTCACCAAAGAATACGGCGCAACCGTCGCGGTCGACGGCGTCACCCTGAGCGTCGCTCCCGGCGAGATCTTCGGCCTCGTCGGCCCCGACGGCGCCGGCAAGACGACCGTCATCCGCATGGTCACCGGCATCCTCGCCCCCACCGCCGGCAGCCTGCGCGTCATGGACGCCGCCAACCCCGAGCACGTAAAAGACAAGCTCGGCTATGTGCCGCAGAAATTCAGCCTCTACAGCGACCTCACCGTCATGGAAAACATCCGCGTCCTCGGCTCCCTCTACGGCCAGAACGACGCCGAGATCGCGACCCGGGCCACCGCCATCCTGTCCTTCACCAACCTCCTCCCCTTCAAGGACCGCCTGGCCGACAACCTCTCGGGCGGCATGAAGCAGAAGCTCGCTCTCGCCGCCGGCCTCATGCACCGGCCACGGCTCTTTGTCCTCGACGAGCCGACCACCGGCGTCGACCCCGTCTCGCGCCGCGAATTCTGGCGGATGCTCTACAAACTCAACAAAGAAGGCACCACCGTCTTCGTCTCCACCCCATACATGGACGAAGCCGAGCTCTGCACCCGCGTAGCCTTCATGCACAACGGCCGCATCGTCGCCTGCGACTCGCCCCGCGGCCTTCGCGGCTCCTACCCCCACAAAGTGCTCGAGCTCGCCACCCCCGGCAAAAACGTCAAACAATTGCTCACCGGCAGCCGGCTCATCGACATCAACCCCTTCGGCGACAAATACCACCTCGTCGCCGACGACGCAGCAGCCGCCGCGGTTGAAGTCCGCGCCCGCCTGGCCGCCGCCGGCGTGCCCATAGTAGCCCTCACCGAGATACCCCCCACCCTTGAGGACGTCTTTGTCGCCCTCGCAAGCGAGGTGGCCTGATATGCACGCTATTGAGCTACATGGCCTCACCCGCCGCTTCGGCGCCTTCACCGCCGTCGACAACGTCACCCTCAGCATCCGTCAGGGCAGCATCTACGGCTTCCTCGGCCCCAACGGCTCAGGCAAAACGACCGTCATTCGCATGCTCTGCGGCATCCTCGCCCCCTCGGCCGGCGGCGGCCGCGTCCTCGGGCTCGACATCGCCGCCGACAGCGAAGCCATCAAACACAAGATTGGCTACATGTCCCAGAAATTCAGCCTCTACGACGACATGACCGTCGGCGAAAACCTTGCCTTTTACGCCGGCATGTACAGCCTGCCGCCGGCCGTGGAAAAAGAGCGGATCGCCGCCATGCTTGCCCTCGCCGGCCTGGAAAAACGGCAGCACGAACTTGTTTCCAACCTCTCCGGCGGTTGGAAACAGCGACTGGCCCTCGGCTGCTCCATCCTCCACAGCCCGCCCATCCTTTTCCTCGACGAGCCCACCGGCGGCGTCGACCCCAAATCCCGCCGCCTCTTCTGGGACATCATCTACGACCTGTCCCGCCAGGGCACCACCGTCATGGTCACCACCCACTTCATGGACGAAGCCGAGCACTGCGACGAAATCGGCTTCATCTTCGAAGGCGCCCTCCTTACCAGCGACACCCCCACCAACCTCAAAAAAAACCTCCCCGGCACGCTGCTGGCCATCCCCACCCCCGAGCCGATGGCCCTGCTCGCCGAACTCGAAGGCGGCGACGACCCCTTCCTCGACGTCTACCCCTTCGGCTCCAGCCTCCACGTTCTCGCCGCCCCCGGCCAGGAGGGCCGGCTGGCAACCTACGGTCCGGCCGTCATCGACCCGTCGCTGGAAGACGTCTTCGTCTACCTCGTCAAATCCCACCGCAAGGAGGCGGTAGCATGAGACGCCTCAGAGCCCTGCTGATAAAAGAATTCATCCAGATGCGCCGCGACCGGCTGACCTTCGCCATGATGATCGGCCTGCCGATCGTCCAGCTACTCGTATTCGGCTTCGCCATCAATACCGACGTCAAACACCTGCCCACCGCCGTCTACGACCAGTCCATGCAGCAGGACAGCCGCGATTTCCTCGCCGCCCTGACCGCCAGCGAATACTTCGACGTCACCCAGGTGGCCACGAGCCACGAAGAAGTCGCCGCCGCCGTCGAGTCAGGCAAAACCAAAGTCGGGGTCATAATACCCCCCGACTTTGCCGAAAACCTCAAGCACGGCCGCAGCGCCGCCGTGCAGGTCATCGTCGACGCCTCCGATTCCATGGCCGCCTCGTCGGCCATCAGCGCCGCCCAGCTCGTCGGCCAGATAAAATCGCAGGAGATCATGATTAAACGCCTGCAGGGCGTCACCGGCAAAAAGGTCGACCCGCCCTTCGACGTCCGCATCCGCCCCTGGTACAACCCCGACTTCGTCACCGCCTTCTACATGGTCCCCGGCATCCTCGGCATCGTCCTCACCATGACCATGGTCATGATAACCTCGATGGCCATCGTCCGCGAGCGCGAGCGCGGCACCCTCGAACAGCTCATCGTAACCCCGATGAAAACGTGGGAACTCATGCTCGGCAAAATCATCCCTTACATCGTCGTCGGCTATGTCCAGGCCACCGTCGCCCTCCTCGTCGGCATCGTCGTCTTCGACCTGCCCGTGCGCGGCAGCCTCGGTCTCCTCTACCTGCTCACCTCGTGGTTCATCATCGCCTCGCTCGCCCTCGGCGTGCTCATCTCCACCCTCGCCAAAACCCAGATGCAGGCCATGCAGATGTCCTTCTTCATCTTCCTGCCCAGTGTTCTCCTCTCCGGCTTCATGTTCCCGCGCGAATCCATGCCCCTGCTCTTCAACTGGCTCGGCACCCTCCTGCCGCTCACCTTCTACCTCCAGATACTGCGCGGCATCATCCTCAAAGGCGTCGGCATCAGCGTCCTGTGGACCCAGATCCTCGCCCTGACGCTGTTTACAACTGTCGTTTTAGCGATCGCGATCAAGAAGTTCCAGAAGAAAATAGCATAAAACAAAAGGACGCCCTGCCAGTACTACCCGGCAGGGCGTCTTCTCATAGTTTCCTTATTATTGCCGCCGTCATCTCCGCTGTTGTCGCAGCGCCCCCCAGATCGACCGTCACCGCCCGCCCCTCGGCCAGCACCGCCTCCAGCGCTGCGCGGATGCGGGCCGCCGTCGCCCCTTCGCCGATGTACTCCAGCATCATCGTCGCCGACAGCAGCAGCGCCGCCGGATTGGCCGCATTCTTGCCTGCGATGTCCGGCGCCGTGCCGTGCACCGCCTCAAAGATTGCCCCGCCCTCACCGATGTTCGCTCCGGGCACCACCCCCAGGCCGCCCACCAGGCCGGCGCACAGGTCGGAGATTATATCCCCGTACAGGTTGGGGGCAAGCAGAATATCGTACTCCTCCGGCCGCAGCACCAGCTGCATACAGAGATTGTCGACAATCACCTCGTCGTAGCGGATATCGGGGTTGAGCTTCGCCACCTCGCGGGCGCTCGCCAGGAAAAGCCCGTCGGTCAGCTTCATGATATTTGCCTTGTGAACAGCCGTCACCCTTTTCCGCCCATGCCTGGCCGCGTACTCGAAAGCGGCCTGGGCGATGCGGACCGACGCCTCCTTGGTGATAATCTTGACCGATTCGGCCGCGTAGCGGCCGACGCGGTGCTCGATGCCGGCGTAAAGATCCTCGGTGTTCTCGCGGAATATCACCAGATCGACATCCGCATAGCGGCTCCTCACCCCGGTCAGCGACCTCACCGGCCGCAGGTTGCAGTACAGGTCGAGCGTCTGCCGCAGCGTGACATTGATGCTGCGGTATCCCTCGCCCACCTGGGTGGTCAGCGGCCCCTTCAGCGCGACCTTGGTGGCCCTGATGCTGGCCAGCGTCGCCTCCGGCAGCGGGTCGCCGTGGCGGTCGATGCCGCCCTGGCCGGCGTGATGGACCTCCCACAGCACCGGCGCGCCCGCGGCGGCGAAAATCTCCTGGACCGCGGCGCTGATTTCGGGTCCGATGCCGTCGCCGGGGATGAGCGTCACCTTATGCATGGGCGCCCCCTCCCTTCCCGGCCAGATTGAGCAGGCCGCCGGCGAGGATGACTTCCCGCTCCCGCGGCGTCATCTCCAGCCGCAGGCTCACCGTGCGGCCGGCGTCAGTCCGCGCGGTCAGCTCCGTACCCGCCGCTATCTGCTCCGTAAGTCCGGAGAATGTCAGCGTCTCGCCCGCGGCCAGCGTGTCGTAGTCCGCCTGGTCGGCGAACAGCAGGGGCAGGATGCCGAAATTGATCAAATTTGCGCGGTGAATGCGGGCGAACGACTTGGCGATCACCGCCTTGATGCCGAGGTAAAGCGGCACAAGGGCCGCGTGCTCGCGGCTTGAGCCCTGCCCGTAGTTGGTTCCGGCGACGATTATCCCGCCGCCCGCCGCCTTCGCCCGGGCCGGGAAGGCCGCGTCCAGGCCGGCGAAGCAGTAATCGGCCAGATGGGGAATATTCGAGCGGTACGGCAGCAGACCGGCGTGAGACGGCATGATATCGTCGGTCGTGATATTATCGCCTGCCCTGAGGACGATGGCCGCCGCAAGTTCCGCGGGCGGCCGGGCGGCTCGGGGGAAAGGCTTGATATTCGGTCCCCGCACCACCGTCAGCTCGTCGCCTGAAAACGGCGGAAAAACGAACAGATTGTCGCCCGCGTTGCGGCCGGCGGCGTCGTCGCCGACAGCCATGGGCGGCGCGCCGCAGTGGCGCGGATCGGTTATCATGCCGGTCAGCGCGCTCACTGCCGCCACCTCGGGGCTGGCCAGGAAGACGCCGGCGTCCGGCGTGCCGCTGCGGCCGGGGAAATTGCGGTTGAAAGTCCTGAGCGACACCCCGCCCGAGCGCGGCGCCTGCCCCATCCCGATGCACGGCCCGCAGGCGCATTCGAGAATGCGAGCGCCGGCGCGGATGAGCGCGCCGAGGGCGCCGCAGTCGGCCAGCATACCCAACACCTGCCGCGACCCGGGGGCGATCACCAGCGACACGCCGGGGTCGATCCGTTTGCCCTCGAGAATCTTCGCCACCTTGTAAAGATCGCTGAACGACGAATTGGTGCAACTGCCGATCGCCACCTGATCAAGCCTCGTCCCCGCCGCCTCGCTCACCGGCGCCACGTTGTCCGGGCTGTGGGGCGCGGCCACCAGCGGCTCCAGCCTGGCAAGGTCGATAGTAACCGTCTCGTCGTAGACCGCATCAGGGTCGGCGGCCAGCGGCTGCCATTCGCAGCTCCGCTGTTGGGCCGTCAGGAAAGCCCTGGTCGCCTCGTCGCTGGGGAAAATCGACGTCGTCGCCCCCAGTTCGGCGCCCATATTGGTGATCGTCGCCCGTTCGGGAACGCTGAGCGTCGCCACGCCCGGCCCGCCGTATTCAAAAATCCGCCCCACCCCGCCCTTTACCGACAGGCGGCGCAAAAGCTCGAGGATTACATCCTTGGCGGCCACCCACGGCGGCAGCTTCCCGACAAGCTCCACCCGGCACACCTTGGGCATCGTCAGATGATATGCGCCGCCCGCCATCGCCACGGCCACGTCGAGGCCGCCGGCGCCGATCGCCAGCATCCCCAGGCCGCCCCCGGTGGGCGTATGGCTGTCTGAGCCCAGCAGCGTCCAGCCTGGACGGCCGAACCTTTCCAGATGGACCTGATGGCAGATGCCGTTGCCCGGCTTGGAAAATACCACCCCGTGTTTGGCGGCCACCGTTTCTATGTAGCGGTGGTCGTCGGCGTTCTCGAACCCGCACTGTAGCGTGTTGTGGTCAACGTACGCCACCGACAGCTTCGTCCTGACCCGCGGCACATCCATGGCCTCGAACTGCAGGTAAGCCATCGTCCCGGTGGAATCCTGGGTCAGAGTCTGATCGATGCTTATGCCGATCTCCGTTCCCGGTTTAAGCGAACCGCTCGCCAGGTGGGCGGCGAGAATCTTTGCTGTCAGCGTTTTTCCCATGGCGCTTCCTCCGTTATCAATATGCGCGGCGCCGGCCGCGGGGTAAAAAAATAACAACTGCTCTTTCAAGACGGACGACCGGCGGAAACAGCGTCCGCGACAACTCTGTCGCAGCTTGAAACAGCAATTGTATTGTCCGGGGATGGAAAAGAGGCCACAGCGGCTTAAGCCGGGGTACACCAATCAGGCCCCTGGCTCCGGGCCGGCATTGCCGGTATTGTCTTCGCGGCTTAGTGCTCGGCGAAAACGGTCTGCTCAGGCTCGACGTGCTTCAGTTCTTCGAGCACCAGTTCCAGATCGACGCGGCTGCCTTTTTGCGTATACATGTATTTCATCCCCCATTAATACATTGATTTTTGGGTACATTATAACACTCTTTGTAAAGAAATACTAGAGGGTCGCAAAAAAAAAATGTTTTTTTATTGTACTGTTTACTGCGTCTATTATTCAAATACATTTGTTCACTACTACGCTACGTTCCTGTTCAGCCGCCAAGGGTCGCCAGGCGTTGAAAAATTTGATGTTTCCTGGGCTTGTGCGGGGAAAAATGATATAATAGAATATACATGGTCAGTAGACGCGAGGAGGGAACGCAATGTCACGGGAAACAGAATTTTCCCCCGCCAGTGATGCGTCTTTGCGCAACAAAGTATTTAAATACATTAAGTCACAAATAATCAACGGCTCTTTCGGCCCCGGCGAAACACTACTCGAATCGAAGCTGTCCGAGGAACTCGGCGTAAGCCGCACCCCGATTCGCGAAGCCATCCGCCTGCTGGAAATGGAAGGCCTCGTCGAAACCACCACGAAAAAAGGGGCCATCGTCCTCGGCATCTCCCATCAGGACGTCGAGGACATCTACGCCATCCGTCAGCTCGTCGAAGGACTCGCGGCCCGCTGGGCGGCCGAGCGCCTCTCGCCCGCCGAACTGAAGGAACTGCAGAAAACCTACGAACTGATGGAATTCTACGCCCAGAAGAACGATGTCGAGGAAATCGCCGAGCTTGACAACAAATTTCACCAGATGATCTACGAGGCTGCCGGCAGCAAAATCCTCTACCTCACCCTGCACAACCTGCACCAGTACGTCCAGATGGCCCGCCTCAAATCCCTCGGCATGCAGAACCGCCTGCCCCACACCCTCGCCGAGCACCACGCCATCCTCGAAGCCTTCGAGGCCAAAGACGCGGTCGGCGCGGAAAAGGCGCTCACCGAGCACGTCCGCAAAGCCTACATGAATATCCGCCGTCAGCTGCAAATCGACCCTGTCAAGCAATAAGAAAACCGTCATCCCCAAACGGGATGACGGTTTTTTATTGCTGCTCCTAGTATACAGCCACAACCTCGATCTCCACCGACGCGTCCTTGGGCAGACGGGCTACCTGGATGGTCGACCGGGCCGGCGGCTCGGCCGGGAAAAACTCGGCATACACCTTGTTCATCGCGGCGAAGTCGTCCATATCGTGCAAAAACACCGTCGTCTTCACGACATTTTCCAGCGTCAGCCCTTCCTTGGCCAAAACCGCCTTGATATTGACGAGCGATTGGCGGGTCTGCATGGCCACGCCGCCGTATACAAGCTGGCCTGTTACGGGATCGAGGGGGATCTGCCCGGACAAGAAAAGGAAACCGTTGGCCTTGACCGCCTGGGAATACGGTCCAATCGCTTGTGGCGCCTCGTTGGTCGCTACGATTGTTTTCATCATCATCTGGCTCCTCTCAGAGAATGTATCCGTGCGCTACATCTTCTCCGCCGGAGCCGTAAAATCCTCCGCCGCGCTATGCTCTTCTAACGCTCCGCCAGCGGCAGCCACCTGCCGGCGTCCTTGCCGGTATAGTTGGCCCTGGGCCGGATGATGCGGTTATTCTCGTGCTGTTCCATGATATGCGCCAGCCAGCCGCTCGTGCGGCTGATCGCGAATACCAGGGTAAACAGGTCGCGCGGGATGCCGAGATAAGTATAAACCGACGCCGCGTAAAAATCCACATTGGGCAGCAGCCCCTTCTTCTCTTCCACCAGGTCGGCCACCTTCACCGACATATCGTACCAACGGGTGTCCTGCCGCCACTCGCCCAGCTCCTTCGCCAGCTCCTTCAGCACCCTGGCCCGCGGGTCGCCGTTTTTGTAAACCCGGTGGCCGAAGCCCATGATAAGCTCGCCGGCAGCGATCTTTGCGCCGATATAAGCCTCCACCCGGTCGATATCGCCGATCTCCTCCAGCATGCGGGCCACCTGCTCGTTGGCGTTGCCGTGTAGGGCCCCCTTGAGTGTGCCGATGGCCGACACCATCCCCGAATAAGTATCCGACATGGTGGACACCGTCACGCGGGCGGCAAAGGTGGACGCGTTAAGCTCGTGCTCGGCCTGGAGGACAAGGCACTTATCCATCGCCCTCACGGCAATCGGCTCAGGCTTTTCTCCAGACAGCAGCCACAGAAAAAGTTCCGCCAGGCTCTGAGTGCGGAGGGCCGCAGGATCGACCGGTTCCTTGCCGCAGCGGATACGCTCGATGGCGGCGACGATCGCGGCCATCCGCGCCATTATCCTCACAGCCTTGCGATGGTCGGCGGCGAAGGAATGGTCCATAACCTCGTCGTCAAAGTGGGTCAGAAACGAAAGACAGGTCCGCAGCTTTGCCATCGCGTTGCCCCACGGGGCATACATGCGCAGCAGATCGTAAATCTTCGGCGGCAGCGCCGCGTTCTCGGCCAGATCCTGCTTGAGTGCCTTGAGCTCGTAGCAGTTAGGCAGGCGCCCGTACCACAGCAGATAGATCACTTCCTCGAACGACGCGTGCTCGGCGAGTTCCTCGATAGCGTAACCCCGGTATCTCAGAACGCCATTCTCGATGGAACAGATGGTTGAGTCGCACGCGATTACTTCCGCCAGACCTGACATCTTCACCAACCGCCTTCCTCGTAAATCTGATGTTTTTTAAAATACATGTATACATT
The DNA here is from genome assembly GCA_031460455.1 of Sporomusaceae bacterium. Classification (NCBI taxonomy): domain Bacteria; kingdom Bacillati; phylum Bacillota; class Negativicutes; order Selenomonadales; family Sporomusaceae; species Sporomusaceae bacterium. Next base: position 4,437 of record JAVKTQ010000002.1, on the reverse strand, counting down.
AATACTAGATATGATTTTTGATTATAATTGTTTGCCGATCTAAATGCAAGCACTATTTGTAAATTACCCGCCACAATTTTTATCACACTCGCAAAAACAGATAACATGTATACTTTTGTCCGTTGTAAAAATACAAAAATACGTAAAAACGCAGCCCGGCCGAACAGCCGGGCTGCGCCCCGTAATAATATTGTTTTTTTACCGTCCGCCGGCCTTGGCGGCTACATGGAAGGCGGCGGTCACATGCCGTCCCAGTCCCATTTCGCTGCCCGTCATCCCCAGCGCCAGACCGACGAGCTGGGCGAGGTGCAGGATAGGCATATCCCCCGCCGTCCCGATCGCCTCCCTGCCTTCCGGCTGACGCATATCGAGCTGCATCTGGCACAGCGGGCAAGGCGTCACAATGCAGTCGGCGCCGGCGGCAACCGCGTCGGCGTTGATCGTCCCCGTCATCTTGAAAACATCCCGCTCGGCGGGAAATACGGCATGGAAGCCGCAGCACTTACGGGCGGAAGCCATTTCCACCGGCTCGGCGCCCAGGGCGGCGATCAGCGCCGCCAGTGACCGTGGCCGGGCATGGTCCTCGAAATCCATCACCTGCGGCGGGCGCAGCAGATGGCAGCCGTAGTAGCCGGCCACCTTCAAGCCTGTCAGCGGCCGCGTCACCTTGGCTTTAAGCCGCTCCAGCCCGTAGTCGCGGACCAGCGCCCACAGCAGGTGGGTTACGTCGCTCGTCCCCGCGTAAGCCATCCCGGCTGACGCGAGCAATCCGTTCACCTTGTCCTTCAGCCCTCCGTCGAGGGCCGCCTTGGCCTTGCGCAGCATCAGCGTACAGGTGCTGCACGCCGTCAAGAGCGGCAGGCCGAGCTTCTCCGCCAGGGCCAGATTGCGGGCGTTGACCGCCACTGCCGCCAGTTCGTCCACGTCCTGGGCGTGAGACGCGCCGCAGCACGTCCAGCCCGGCAGCTCGACAAGCTCGATATCCAGGGCGCGCGCGACTCTCACCGTCGCCTCGCGGGCCTCGGCTGCCGCCCCGTCCAGCACGCAGCCGGGGAAAAACGCATAGCGCATCATTCTTTCGCCTCCTTAGCGGCCTTCACGATCGCGCGGACACCGTCGATGCCCTCGACCGGCGCCGGGAAGTGGAACGGGTTGAGCTTGCCGCGGCGCAGCAGCCGCAGAGCGAACGGCAGGCGGGTGGCAGACTTCAGCAGCCCGTCGGTCTTGACCGCCATCGTCGTCTCGTTCAGCCGGCCGGAATTCGTGATATCGCCCGCGAACGCCAGCGCATGCCTCGCCCCCGGATTATCGGTCAGCCCCTGCCTGATCGACTCGCGGCGCAGCGCGGCGATATCCTCCGCCGGCGCCACCCGTTTGGGGCACTTCGTCACACACTCCTGGCAATGCACGCACTTCCACAGGCCGCGCGCCAGCACGGGGCGCAGGTGCTCGGCGGCCGCCCCGTCGCGCGAATCGGCGACAAACTTGCCGGCCTTGGTATAGACAAACGGCTCGTAGAAATCGTCGTCTCCCGTGCTCAGCTTGTTGCACTCCGACGCGCACGACCCGCAGAGGATACAGTTGGTTTGCGCGTTTATCTTCTTAAACTCCGCCTGCGTCTGTCGGCAGCCCGCCTCCGCCGAAAACTCGTCCCGCGGCATCAGCCACGGCTTGGCCTCCGCCAGCCTGACCGCCTTGGGCTCCCAGTCCACCACCAGATCGCGGATTACCGGGAAATTGCCAAGCGGCTCGAGGACCAACGTCGCACCGAAGCGGCCCAGCAGCGCGTCGAGCGGCGTCTCGCACGCCAGCACCGCCTCGCCGTTGACCCGCACCGCGCACGCCCCGCACACCGCCGAGCGGCAGGCGGCCACGAACGCCAGCGAAGGATCGGCCGTCTCCTTGATCTTCAGCAGCCCCCACAGCACTGTCTTATTCGGCTCATGCGCGAAGCTGTATTCCTGCCAGAACTCCTTCTCGCCGTCGAAGCGGCGTATCCGGTAGACAACCTGTTCCATCAGTACCTCCGTTCCGCCGGCTGGTGCTCGGTCACGACCACCGGCCGGTAAGACAGCTCATATTGTGCCCCCGCCAGAGTGACGAGGGTATGTTTGAGGAAATTGACGTCGTCGCGGGCCGGGTAATCCTCGCGCAGGTGGCAGCCACGGCTCTCGGTGCGGTTTATCGCTCCCAGCACCGCCGCCTTGGCCATCGCCAGCAGGTTGCCCAGCTCCACGTAATTCACCAGCGCCGTGTTAAAAACCCGGCTGTCGTCGCCGACGGCGCACCGTTCATACTCTGCGGCCAGGCCGTCCACTATCGCCGCCGCCTCCTCCATCTCGGCGCCGCGGCGGAAAATACCGACCTTGTTCCACATCGCCTCGGCCAACCGGTCGCGGATCGACGCTACAGCCGGTCCGCCGCCGCGGGCCATCGCCGCCGCCAGCCGCGCCTCCCATTCGGCCGTCTTGGCCATTAGCGCCCCGTCGCCGGCCTCGCGGCTCTGCGCCTGGGCATAGTCGGCCGCCCCGACGCCGGCGCACTTGCCGAACACCATGATATCGGCGAGCGAATTGCCGCCCAGCCGGTTCGCGCCGTGGATGGACACGCAGGCCGCCTCGCCGGCCGCGAACAGCCCGGCGAGAGCCGTGCCCCCGGTGCGGAAATTTGTCACGTCCACGCCGCCCATCGTATAATGGCAGCTCGGACGGATAGGAATCGGCGCTTCGATGGGGTCGACCTGTTCGAAGGTTATCGCCAGATCGCGGATACCTGGCAAGCGCTCGAGGATCTTCTCCCGCCCCAGGTGCCTGAGATCGAGCAGCACATAGGCGTTCATCCCCTCCCCGAAGCCGCGCCCCTCCCTGATCTCCGTCTCGATCGCCTGGGAAACGAGGTCGCGGGTCGCCAGCTCCATCTTCTCCGGCGCGTAGCGGGCCATGAACCGCTCGCCCGCGTTGTTGTACAGGTAGCCCCCCTCGGCGCGGGAAGCCTCCGACATCAGTATCCCCGTCCCGGCCAGGCCGGTGGGGTGAAACTGCACCATCTCCGGATCTTTCAGCGGAATGCTCGCCCTAAAGCAGGCCGCCATGCCGTCGGCCGTCGACGTGAACGGGTTGGTCGTCCGCGACCAGTACATCCGCCCCGCCCCGCCGGTGGCCACGACCACCGCCTTGGCCTTCACCGGCACGACCGTGCCTGTCCTGATATCGAGCGCCACCACGCCGCACAGCCCGTCGCCGTCCACTGCCAGATCAAGAAGCTGCCGGTCGGTCAGCATTTTCACCCCGTGCTTCAGGCATTGCTCGTACATCGTGTGGAGGATGACATGGCCCGTCTTGTCGGCCGAAAAGCAAGTGCGGGGCGCCGACTGGCCGCCGAAGTTGCGCTGGGCGATCTGCCCCTTCGCATCGCGGGAAAAAGGCACCCCATAGTAGTCGATCTCCCTGATAGCGGCCGCCGCCTGTCCGCAGAAAAAGGCGATGGCGTCCTGGTCGCCGAGGTAGTCGCTGCCTTTCACCGTGTCGAAGATATGTTTGTCTACGGTATCGGTCGGGTCGGCGTTGCCGAGAACGCCGTTTATACCCCCCTGAGCCATGCCGGTAGCCGAGCGGGTCGGGAACATCTTGGTCATCAGGCCCACCGACAGCCCGCCGCGGGCCCCCGCCTCAAGCGCCGCCCGCATCCCGGCGCCGCCGCTGCCGATGACTAACACGTCGAATGTCTGCATACTTCACCTCGTCTCTGTTATAACTTTTGGAATTCGCCTGCCGTCCGTCCACTCCCTGCCGCCCGTCCGCCCGGCGGCGCGTTTTTTTGATATTTTTTTCACAAACCGGAAAAGCAGAAAAAAAGACCCGCGCAATCGCGGGTCTTCTAGTCAGGCAAGTCATCCGCCAGGCTATCGCCTGCCCAGAAAACGGCGCCATATAAGCACGAAGCCTACTCCCAGCAAACCGGTGACAACCTCGTCCCAAATCATATTCGGGTACATATCGCCGACATCCAAGATAAAATCGAAATAGCAATAAAGCGCGACCACCAGAATCGACCCGGAGAGCATCATCTTGACCTTATCAGGATTCCCCAGGCTTTGCGTCACGTTTCTCACCCCACTCCAGGCACTAAGCCTTTATAATTACACACTATCACAATGCATCTGCCAAATCAAGCCAATTGGCTCCCAAGCCCCAAGTATACAAAACGCAGCGAAAAACCCCGCCAATGGCGGGGTTTTTCGCTGCGTTAACTTCCCTAGAACAGGCCTACTATCTTGCCGTTGTTGTCGATGTCCATCGCCTCGGCGGCCGGTTTTTTGGGCAGGCCGGGCATCGTCATGATCTCGCCGGTGATCGCCACCAGGAAGCCCGCCCCGGCCGCCACCCGCACCTCGCGCACCGTCACCGTGAACCCGGTGGGGCGGCCGAGCTTGGCGGC